>JBEVJD010000426.1:0-35852 GCA_040510435.1 Pyrinomonadaceae bacterium
CCGAATAAGCTCACCGTTGTCCCCATCGGTGACACCCGCCCTCCCCTGCTAAGGTGGCTCGCACACCTTCAGGAGGGGCACCATGAGCACTACCGTTAGACACTTCTCGCCGCGCGCGTCCCTCGCCGCCCTCGGGCTCCGCCTCCGCCGATTACAGTTTCTTGAGGCCATCGTCGCGCACGTCCACGTCCCGCAGAAGACCGTCAGACATACTCCGGCCGAGAAGCTCTACGACGCCTTCTTAGCCATCCTCGCCGGCGCCCACGGCCTGTCAGAGATCAACACCAGACTGCGAGTTCAGACGGCACCAGCCCCAGCTAGGCACGCGCCTCCTTCGCGCCTGCGAAGCGACCGGCATCGTCCAGCGTTGAGACGAAACTGGTAGCCGTGATTACGCCGACCCCCGGCACCGTCCGCAGACGCGCCAGCACCTCGTCGCCTTCGGCGAGAGCGGCCAGTTGCTGGTCGGCTTGCTTGATCTGCTCATTCAGGCTTTGCAGCAGGAGTACCAGCGGGGCAATCTCTTCGCGTAACGCTTCGGGCAGTTCGAGCTGCGCCAGGCGCTTGAGGAAAGTGGGCGTGTAGCCGCTGTTGTGAATGCGCAGCCCGTCGCGCCGTAGCAGCGTCGAGATCAGCGAGATGTAACGCGACCGGGTACGCACCATCGTCTCGCGGACTCCCAGTTGCGCTCGCACATGCCTTTGCTTGTCCGAGGTGCGATGCGCCGGGCGGTACGCTCCGAGTCGGCCAGCCTCGGCGAGCGTACGGGCGTCACGCTTGTCGGTCTTGACTTTGCGGCTGCGGGTGGCGTACATCGAGGCGAAGTTGGGGTCGGCGACGATGACCTCGTGGCCGAGAGCTTCGAGGTGGCGGGCGACCCACTCACTCTCCGTGCCCGACTCGATCAAGATGCGAGCGGGCAGGCGAGCGCCGAGCAGTTCGGAGATGTGTTCGCGGTCAGTCTTGATGCGGCGCTCGATCAACTCGCCGTCTTCGGTGATAACACAGACTTGGCTGGAGACTTTACCCAGATCGAAGCCGATGAAGTCCATAGCTGACTCTCCTTTGCTTCGCGGTCAGTGCCGCAGAATTTTCGGAGCAGTATGCTACCGCGGGTAGCAGCCAGCCGCTTCATCCAATCTTTCGTGTGCACTTCAATGTTGAGCCGGAGATGACTGCTGCATCACGTCAGAGCCATTGTGCGCGTCCGCCGCCGAGAAGGCATATATTTCACCGAACGGGCAAAAGAACTCCGGCAGGGATTTGTCGGTGATGCGATCAATCAAGGACTCAAGCAGCTTGTCGCCGGGGAATGCCGGCGTCGGCCAACGGATGACTACTTCGTTCAAGCCGTCGCGTATCTCATCGCCAGCCACTTCGATCTCCCAGGTACTCCATTGACGGCTGATGACTGCATCCCCGAGGCGGTCGCCGTTTACCTCGACTGAGATGGTTCCCTCGTCACTCTCCGACTCAGGTAGACGGCAGGTGAGGCGTAGCCGCACGGGGCGGTTCGCATCGCCGACAAAGAAAAACCTGGATTCGCGCAAATAGGCGGTGTAGTAATTCTTCGCCTCATTGAACTTTTGCAGTTGAGGTATCAACCATGTCTCTGCCTGCGCCTGGCGCGCAGACGACACATAGTAGTAATCCAGCAAGTTGGTGTCGCGCAACGCCACACTGTGTTCTTCGCGCCGGAGCTGATTGAGTTGGCCTCCGGCGTTGATACCTATCCCCTCCAGGGCCCCGACCACGGCGTCAAGGAGGGTCTTGTCTAACTGCTGCCGGTTATGGTGAAGAATGTAGTGCTGCACCAACTCCGACCCCGACATGGCGATCTCTTCTGCCGACCGGCACATCATCAGCGGAGCATGCCGGGTCTGGAGATCAAGGAAACGCATCATGATTTGCGCGACGGATGGCGACAACTTGACCGCCTTTAGACAGTAGTGGTGAACCACCTCGAAGGACTGCCCCCAGTGCGCGTTGTGTACAGCGGCCAGGACAGATGCCTCCGCCTCCACTTCACGAGTCGGCGCGACACTCTTGTCCACCAGCTCGCGCCAGTGGATGTCCGCCCCGCCGAGTAAGCGCAGCACGCGGGAGGCGGCGGCGGCCACGGCGACTTGAATCCCCTCGGACGTTAAATGGCAGTAGTCTAGGAATAGGCGGCGGTCAGGGATGCCCCCGTCCAGATACTCTTTGAAAACTTCAGGCACATCCACAACCTCATTCCGGCACCTGACCGCCTCCTCGCGCAGAACCTCCTGCGTCACGGTGTATGGCCTCGGCGAGATGTTACGGGAGCAATCCCAGATTGTTGTGTCCCGGGCCAGTTCGAGATAGCGTCGGCCCGCAACCAAGTCACCCAGTTGTTGACTGCATTCGGCTAGAATGTATAAACCCGCGGCCGTGGTTCCGCCGTCAAGCTGAACCATCTGCTTCGCCAATCTCGCGGCCGTTTCGAAGTCGCGGTCGCGCAGGGCGGCGTGAGCGCCGTCCCAAAGGGTGAGCCACTCCTGATTGCCTCCCGGCGACAGGTGAGGCGCGAGAGTCACCGGCTCTCGCCAGTCGCCGAGGTTGAATTCTGGCACCATCCAAACCAGAGGCACCCCCCTGGCTTGATACAGAGAGGCTATCTCTTTGACTCCGCTCCTGACTTGCTCAGCCAGGCGCTCTTCGCAGCCCCGCTTTAACCCGGGTACACCCTCCCTGCGTATCTGCGCATCCAGGGCCGCCCGTTCGTAGGTATGCGGGTAGTAGTAACCGGCTCTCCAGTTGTTTCCGGCAAAGATGATGGCCGCGTCCGGCTCAAGAAGCAGGGCGGAGTTGGCGAGTTCCTTCAGGTCATAGCCGAGGTTCGTACGGGCAAGATCAATGATCTCGACGTTATCCTCACCAAGTTGTGATTGGAGAACCTCCTCCAGCGCGCCGGCCATGTTGAATAACGGGTCGTAAAGATAGCCGCGGGCGACAGACTCACCGAGGAGGAGGATGCGGAGTCTGTCACCTTTTGCCTCTAGCCGTCCGACGTTCGCCCAGAAACTCCACTCTCCCATCATGTCCTGGCGGCGGACGAAACAGGTTCGGCCGTTCACCTTCTCTCCTTCCCAGATCCCGATTCGGGGTGGGGAAGGCGATTCGGCGGGCGCTTCACTCGTCCCTTCGCGACTGCCGATATTGTCAGACAGTGATCGCTCGGGAGCAGGACTTGATGGGTTCCCGAGTAGCCCCGCAAGCCGCAGGAGGCGAGCCACTTCCGCACCACCCTCTGTGACAACAGTACGGGCCAGCCGGTCGGCGACATCTTTGAGCAATTCTGGCGGGCGTTCCATGCGGCGTGCCTCCTCGCTGCCCCTACAGCAGAGTGTAGACGAGGTGGCCTACCTCCTCGCCCTCACCGAGCTTATGTTTCTGGCCCCCCTGGGTGGCCAGAATCTCCCACAAGATCGGAATGCCTGCACGTCCAAGAATGAAGTCCTCAATCACGAGGAAGTCAATGTTGGATTTGACGAAACATATCAGCGCGTCGACCGCGGTGCATAAGATCGGTTCGCCGCGCATGTTGAAGGAGGTGTTGAGTAGAATGGGACACCCGGTACGCCGTTTGAACTCCTCAAGCAGCGCGGCGAACCGTGGGTTCGTTTCGGCACTCACTGTCTGCACCCGCGCTGAGCCATCGACATGCGTTATGGCTGGCAGATCGACGGGCGAAGTTACCTGGCAGGTTTCGAGCATGAACGGCGAAGGATGATCCAAAGCGAAATGCTTGGCAGCCTCAGATTCTAAAACGGCGGGGGCGAAGGGGCGGAAAGCCTCCCGCATCTTGACCAGCGTGTTGATCCGGTCTCTCATGTCAGGACGGCGCGGGTCGGCCAGGATCGATCTGGAACCCAGTGCCCGAGGGCCAAATTCCATACGCCCCTGCGCCCACCCGATTACTTTCCCTTTGACCAGTTGGTCAACCGTGAAGCCGAGCAGTTCCTCTTCCCGTCCGCGGAAATCCTGAAACTTGGCCGAGGTGCTTTTTAAGATTTGAAAGATTTCCGCAGAAGATAAAGCCGGCCCCAGGTAGACGTGATCCTGTTGTTTTCTAGGTGGCGCTTCTCCGGTGAGTCGGACATGCGCGATGGCGGCCGCCCCCACGGCTCCGCCGGCGTCACCTGCGGCGGGTTGCACGAACAGCCGCTTGAACGGCCCCTCCCTCAAACACCGACTGTTGGCCACCACATTCAAAGCCACGCCACCTGCCATGCAGAGGTTTTCACTCGGGACTTTGCTGTGGAGGTAGCGAGTTTTTTCCAGCAGGATCTCCTCCAACACGACCTGCGCGCTTTTCGCCACGTCACTGTGGAACTGCGTAATTTCGGACTCCGGCTCTCGCGGCGGCTGCCCAAGTAGGGAACAAAGGTGTTCCGTGTACATCGAATCTTTTGTGAGGAAGGCGAAATACTTCATGTCGAGGCGATATTGGCCTTCCGAGGTCACTTGTACCAGCTTCCCAAGTTGCCCGGCGTAAAGCGGTTTGCCATAGGGCGCGAGCCCCATCACCTTGTACTCGCCTTCGTTGACCTCGAAGCCGAGGTAACTGGTCACGGCGCTGTAGAAAAACCCCAACGAATCGGGGAAATCGACCTGCTCGAAACGCTCCAGGCTCGCCCCCCGGCCCACGTTGTAGCTCGTCGTAGGCCAATCGCCGACTCCATCAACGGTCAGGACGGCCGCCTCCTCGAACCCCGAGAAGTAGTAACTGCTAGCGGCGTGTGAGAGGTGATGGTCAGAGATTTCAATGCGCCCCTCGTAGCCCAGTCGCTTTCGTATCTGCTCCTGGGGCTGCGTCCTCACCAGACGGTCGTAAATCGTCTCGCGCCTCTCTGCCGGCAGGTCGGGCATCATCCCCATCCATATTTGCCGGCCGAGTTTGCGGCACGGGTCTTCGTAGTAGGCGACGCAATCAACGTCAGAGATGGTGAGCCCGGCCTCCTCAAGGCAATAGCGGAACGCCCACTTCGGAAGCGACTTGTCATTCTTCACACGCGTGAAGCGTTCTTCCTGTGCGGCAGCGACCGTCAGGCCGTCTCGCAGCAAACAGCATGATGAATCATGATAGCCAGTTGAAATTCCGACTATGTTGAGTCCTGATTTCTTCGGCAGCCGTTTGAGTCT
Source organism: Pyrinomonadaceae bacterium (assembly GCA_040510435.1). Classification (GTDB taxonomy): domain Bacteria; phylum Acidobacteriota; class Blastocatellia; order Pyrinomonadales; family Pyrinomonadaceae; genus QHXN01. Next base: position 5,167 of record JBEVJD010000426.1, read on the forward strand.
CGAAGCGCTGTGAGAGGCAACGTGAGTGCTGTTCTGGATCGACATACGATGTTACTTCCTTTGCTGCCGGAGCGGTTTAAGCTCGCTGAAGGTTGTCATAAAACTCTCATGAGTGGTAGCACTGCAAGCGGTGCTAGACGACCATCCGGATCTGTTATTTTTGCAACACAGCCGCGGCCTGTTGATCCCTCGGAGACGGAGAGAGGTCGAGGGCCACCATGCGCAGCTCGCTGGTGTAACGGCGCCCTTCGGCGTCCGGCAGCCAGAGGTCTTCCTGCGTCGGGAGCATCTCCGAAAAGGTGATGAGGGAGTCTACGCCGCCCGCCTCCGTCGCGCGGCGCACATGCCTGGCGAAGATGTTGACGAGGGCAGGGCTCTCCATGTCCACGTAGAAGGGTTTCCGCTCGACGGGCGTCTTGGCGAAGAGGAAGCGCGGCAGGCCGTGGGCGCGCTGCCACCGGCGCGCGGCCGCGAAGCGCGCCGCCTCGTCCGCCTCGTGGGCGAAGGCGAGCTCGGCCGGTGGGAAGCGCCACGACTCGCGGCTGACGACTACCCGGTCAATGGTGAAGCGCGGCGTGTGCCGTGACGGCGGCAGCGGCTGTAAGAAGTTCACGATGAGGCTCGACAGGAACTCGCCGAAGCCCTCCACGACCTCGAAGCGGAGCCGCCCGTCGCGCGTCCTCAGGACGAGTTCACCGCCCTGATCTTCGACCACGAGGTCGCTGATGGGCAGCGCACGGGAGGGCGGGACGCCGCACGCGTCGGAGGAGACCATGAGCCTGTAGTTGGCCGGCGGGATGAACTCGAAGACGGTGCGGGCCGTCAGAGACGGCCAACTCCTCGGCGGCACGGGCACGATGCGCGGCCCGGCGAAGTCGGCCGTGATGGCGTCGCAAATCTCCTCTGGGCGCGGGTGCTGCCCGATGAACAGGTTGCTGTTCAAGGAGTTCACGCCGAGGTGTATCTCGCCGATGACGAGGCTGAAGTCGCCGCGGCGGACGGCCTCGACGCTCTCGGCGGCGATCATCACGTCCGGGCTGTGGTAACGCGCGTGGCTCCAGCCGGGGGCGGGCGCGGCGAAGGCGGCTTCGACGCGCGGGCGCAGTTGCTCGTAGGTGAAGGCGGCGCGTCGGACGCCGGGTTCGAGCGCGAGCACCTCGGCCCAACGTTGCTGGAAGAGCGGCGCCACGCGGTCGGCGATCTGCACGCCCTCCTTGAACATGAGCGGGTCGCACTTGATCCAGAAGTCGGCGGCGGGGACGACCGGGGAGCGCCTTTTCGCGGCCAACTCGGCGTAGGCCGCGCGGAAGGCGACGCGGTACATCCCGGCCAGCTCGTGCGAAATCCAGCGCGCGCTCCGCAGCAGCAGCGAGAGCGGAGGCGCGAGCGCCGCGAAGACCTCCGGCCCGATCTGGACTTCGATGTCGCGCCGGCAGTCCTCGTAGGCGAGCGTGCGCGCCGCGTAGGTCTGGCCCGCCGCCCTCGTCGCGGGCGCGCCGGTCAGGCGGCTGAAGGTCTCTTCCAGGTGGTTCAGCTCGCGGTTCAGCCGCTCCGGGTCGCCGGCGGCCGAGGAGACGCGACCGCGGGCCGCTTCGAGTTCGTCCAGCAGGTCGAGACCACGGCGGCGCAGGCGCTCGTCGCCGACCTTCTCGATCAGCCCGCGCAACGTCAGGTCGCCCCTCTGCTGGACGGGGACTTCGAGCTTCCACGCGAGGACGCCGCGCTTGCAGTAAGTCTCCAGAAGCCGGTAGACCTCCTCCTCCGTCCCGAGCCCGCCGACGCCGGCGCCCAACAACTCGGCGGCTAACTCCTTCGCCGTCCGCCGCCCGTCGCAGGCCGCGAGGACGGCCGCGTCCTTCGCCGGCAGAGGGAGCGAGGCGCCGCCGGGCAGGGTCATGACGCCGCCGTCGAGGCCGATGAAGGGTAGCCGCCGGGGCGCGAGCCACGGCCGCATGGCGCCGTCGCTGTTCAAAACCTCGGCCACCGTGTCCACACTCCACCCCTCGAAGAAGACGCTGCGCGCGGCCAAGAAGTGCTCGCCGGGGCGCACGACGAGGGACTCGCCGGCCGGGACGAAGTACGCCCAGCCGACGGGACCGAAGAACCCGATGGTGTCGTTCTTGACGCAGTAACGCTGGAGGTAGTTGGTGATTAGCTCCTCAGTCTTGCGCTGGCTGCTGTTGCGCGCGCCGGCGCCCTTCCCGAGCGACTGCGCGATGCGGTTCACGGCGTGCCGGTTCTGCCAGATGACGGCCTCGCGGAACGAGTCGTCGGCGATGATCTCGCGGAGCGCTTCCGAGTTGAGGGCGGTCGCGTCCGCGTATGAGCGGACGTAGTCGGCCTGCGCCGCCGCCGCCCGGGCGGTCGCCGCGCGCCACTCTCCGAGCGCGTCGTCGGCCGCCGCGTCGCCCGTCGGGGCCTGCGGCGGCGCCCCCGCTTTGACGCGCTTGAGGGCGCGCAGGAGCGGGTTGAGCGCGGGGCTCTGCTCCCACTCGCCCCGGCTGCGGATGTCCGTCAGCGCGAGTTTGATAGACTCCGACGCGCGGAGCCGGGCGCGCTCGGCCTCGGCCTCGGCCTCGGCCAGCCGATCCGCGGCGGCGGCGCACTCGGGGGCCGCCAGCCTGAGAACCATCGAGGCCGGGAAGCCGGCGCCGCGCAGGCCCGTCAGCCGCCAGACCGCCCACTGACCTTCCTCCAGGGGCAGGAGGTGTGGCGCCAGATGGTTCGCCGCCGCCTGCTCGCCTACGGTCGCCGCCGTCACGTTGGTCGCTCGCTCTGTCGTGCTCATCCGTCAGCCCTCTGGGAGTTTCTCCGCGCGCCTCTCCACTACTGGCGTAACACGGTCACCGGGTCGATCTTAGTAGTCCTGCGCGCGGGCAGGTAGATGGCGAGCAGCGCGACCAGCAGCAGCGCCGCCGAGGCGGACAGGAAGACGGCCGGGTCGGTGGCGCTCACCCCGAACAGCATGCTCGACATGACGCGCGTCAGGGCGTACGCCGCGAGCAGCCCCCCGACGGCGCCGATGAGCACCGGGAGCATCCCCTGCCTGACGACGAGCCTGACGACCCTCCCGGGTCTGGCGCCGAGGGCCATCCGAATCCCGATTTCGTGCGCGCGCTGCGTAACAGAATAGGCTACTACGCCGTAGATGCCGACGAGGGCGAGCACAAGGGCCAACCCCGCGAACAGGCACATCAACAGGAGATTGAACCGCCTCCTCGACTCGGAGTCGCTGACCACCTGCGTCATCGTCCGGAATTTCGTGACCGGCTGGTCTTTGTCTACCGCCAGAATCTCGCTCCGTACGGTCTGCGCGAGGCCGAGCGGATTCCCGCGGGCGCGGACCACCATGTAGACGTACCTCTCCGGGTGCTGCGCGTAAGGCACATACATCTCGGCGCGCGGCTCGGCGCTCAGCGCCTCGCGCCTGACGTTGGCGACGACCCCGACCACCTCCCGCCGCCCCTTATACTGCCCGACCGACACGGAGATGGCCTTCCCGACCGGGTCCTCGCCCGGCCAGTAGCGCTTCGCCATCGCCTCGTTGATGAGGACGACGCCGGGCGACGTGGCCGTGTCCTGATCGCTGAAGGCGCGGCCGCGCACGACCGGGATGCGGAGCGCCTCGAAGAAGCCGCTCGTCGCGAGGGTGTAGTCGGCGAGGGGACGCTCCTGCGGCGGGGGGGGCGGCTGCCCCTCGATAGTGAAGTTGGTGCTCGTGGACGTTCCGCTCAAGGGGAGGTTCGAGACAAGGCCGACCGACTCAACGCCGGGCGCCGACGCAATCCGGGGCAGCAACTGGTCGAAGAAAGCGAGGTTCATCCGGTCTTCCGGGTACTTGTAATCGGGGAGGATGAAGTGCATCGTGAGCGCCTTGTCGGGGTCGAAGCCGAGCTTGACCTGATTGAGCAGCATGAAGCTGCGCGCGAGCAGACCCGCCCCGATGAGGAGCAGCAGCGCGAGGCCGACCTCAGCCGTGATGAGCAGGTTGCGCACGCGCCGGCTGCGCGCGCCGGGCGTCGAGCCGCGCCCCTCGCCGCGCAACAGCGAGTTGAGGTCTGTGCGCGAAGCCTGGAGCGCCGGCAGGATGCCGGAGATGACGCCCGCCAGCAGCACGGCCGCGAACGTGAAGCCGAGCACGCGCAGGTCAATTCCAATCTCGGCGGCGTTCGGGATGCTGCTCGGGCTCATAGACAGCAGCAGTTGCGTGCCCCAGTTAGCCAGCAGCATCCCCAGCACGCCGCCCACCAGCGCGAGCACGACGCTCTCGGTGAGCAACTGCCGCACGAGCCGCCCGCGCCGAGCGCCGAGCGCCGAGCGCAGGGACATCTCCTGCTGCCGCCGCGCCGAGCGTGCGAGCAGCAGGTTCGAAACGTTCACGCACGAGATGAACAGCACCAGCCCGGCGGCGCCGAGCAGCACCAGCAGCGCCGTCCGCACGTCGCCCACTAGTTGCTCGCGCATCTGGACGAGGCTCGTGCCGTAGCCGGAACTCTTCCTGTACTGCTGGTCGATGCTCGCGGCGATGGCGCTCATGTCGGACTGCGCCTGCGCCACCGTGACGCCCGGCTTGAGCCGCGCGATGGTGGAGAGGTTGAACGTGCTCCGCCCCCTCGCCACCTCGTCGGTGAAGGCGAGGGGCGCCCACAACTCGGGCCGCAGCGGGAAGCCGAGGTAGGGCGGCATCGACGGCCCCTGCGGGAAGCTGAACTCTTCGGGCATCACGCCGATGATCTCGTGGGGGGCGCCGTTGAGCGTCAGCGTCTTCCCGACGACGGCCGGGTCGGCCCCGAAGTGGCGCTTCCAGAAGCCGTCGCTGAGGATCACAACGCGGTCGTTGCCCGGACGGTCTTCGCCGGCGATGAAGGTGCGCCCCCGCGCGGCCTTCGCGCCGAGGACATCGAAGAAGTCGGCGGTCGCCCGCACACCCTCGATGCGCTCGGGCGCGTCGCCCCCCATCAGCGTGAACGAACTCGTATAGAAGGCCGACATCTTGTCGAAGACGCGGTTCTGGCTCCGCCAGTCGAGGAAGTCGGCGGGCGGGGCCGGGAGTTTGTCTACGTCCATCTGCCGGCGCGGGTTGTTGATCCAGACGAAGACGATGCGCTCGGGCTCGGCGAAGGGCAGCGAGCGCAGGAGGACTCCGCTGGCGACCGAGAAGAGCGCCGTGTTGGCCCCGATCCCGAGGGCCAGGGTGATGATGGCCACGGCCGTGAAGACGTAGCTCTTCAGCATCGACCGCATGGCGAAGCGAACGTCCTGCCAGAATATACGCATGCTTCCTCTCCTTCGCTGTGTGTTGCTAGCATCCGCCGAGGCGTGTCGCGGCCCGTGCCGGGCGACGGCTCACGCGCCGGTGACGGCCGGCTCCTCGTCGGGCAGGGCGTCGGGCATCTCATTCTCGATATTGCGCACCCGCGGGTAAAGGTAGATGCGGAGCGTCGCCAGGAGCGTGATGAACCCCATGATAATGTAGAGCAGCGCGATGCCGCGACCCGGCCCCGTCCCGATGAGCCGCCCGACGCTGCCGGCCAGCCGTCCGTCCGCCGCCATGAGCGGCTCGAAGATCCTGTCGGCGAGCGGGCCGGCCAGCACGTAAGCGACCGGCACCGAGCACCACGACATCAGCCGCACGGCGGCGAACACCCGCCCCTGCACGTCGGGCGGGGTCTTGCTCTGGAGGATCGGGACGAAACTCGAGTTCATGACGGGCGCGCTGAAGGCCGCGAAGATGAGGGCCGCGGTGATGAGCACGGCGCTCGGCCAGAGGCCCTGGAAAATGAGCGACACGCCCTGCACGATGCCGTAGAAGACGACGCCGTAGATGCGGCGCTTCGGCCCTCCCCAGAAGCTCATGACGAGGCCGCCCACCAGGACGCCGGCCCCCGTCACCGACAGCACAATCCCGTAGACCCTCGGGTCGGCGAAGCTGAGCACCAGCGGCGTGATGAGGATGTTGGATGTAGTTACGATGAAGTTGGTAATGGCCAGGAAGCCGAGCAGGGCGAAGATGCCGGGCCGGGCCATGACGTACTTCCAGCCGAAGGCCGCCTCGCTCAGCAGCGACCCCTTCGCGGCCGCCGCCTCGGCGGTCTGCTCCGGCGTCGGGATGCGGACGAAGAGCAGCGCGAGCATGGCGACGACGTACGTGAAAAAGTCTATTATCAGCACGCCCTGCATCTGGATGATGGTGATGAGGACGCCGGCCACCAGCGGCGCGAGGATTTGCGCCGTGGCCTGGCTGGACTGCACCATCCCGCTGGCGCGGCCGAGATTGCGCTTCGGCACGAGCAGCGAGACCGAGGCGTTGAAGGCCGGGCGCAGGATCGACTCGGACATCGAGAGCACAACCATCACCACGCAGATGTGCCAGAGCCTCAGCCAGCCCTGATAGAAGAGCAGCGCGAGCGTCATCGTGCAGAGCGCCGCGCAGACGTTGCTGAGGATCATCAGCCGGCGGCGGTCGTGGCGGTCGATGATGGCCCCGGCGATGGGCGCCAGCGCGATGCTCGGCAGCTTGGCGCAGAGGATGATGAGCGAGTACTGCGTCACCGACCCCGTATTCTGATAGATCCACACGCCGAGCGCGAAGGCGGTCAGATCCGTCCCAAGCATGGAGACGGACTGGCCGAACCACATCACGACGAACGCCCACATCTGGGGGGGATGCGCTTTTTCAACTAAGACAGCTTGTGCCATTATTCCTCCATAGTGGTTCCTTGAGTCGCCTCGTGTGCCTGCGCGCGCGCCGCGCCGCCCGGCGCCGGGCCCGTCCCCGACGCGCTCTCGATGCAGTCCCGCAACAGCGCGGCCAACACCCGCACGTTCGGCTCGCGCGCGATCTCGTGGTGCGTGCCGGACACCTGAAGAACGTCCAGCCCGCCCGCGGCCAGTTTCGCCCAACTCTGCAGCAGGTCGAGGCGGCCCGGCCCGCCGCCTCGGTGGAACCCTTCGCCCTCGCTCGGCGTGCTCGCGACGAAGAGCGAGACGCGGCCCGCGTACGGCCCCGGTCTGTAGGCGAGCGTGGCCCGGACCCTGCTCTCGAAGATGGCGAGTTGTCGCCGCAGGTATCCGCGTGGGTCGTCGAAGACGAGCCCCGCCCTGCCCATCTGTTCGGCGACGACGCGCAGCCGCTCCTCTGGGTCGAGCGGGCGCAGGTCGGAGGGCGAGACGGGCAGGTACATCTCGTCGGCGAGGATGGCGAGCAGGGTCGCGGCGTCCCGAGGCCGGTCGAGCCCGCGCTCGATCTCGGGCGTCACGCTGTCGAGGACGGCGAGCAGCGCGACCTCCTGCCCCGCGGCCGTGAGCTGGCACGCCATCTCGAAAGCCACGAGGCCCCCGAACGACCACCCGCCGAGCACGTAGGGCCCCGCGGGCTGGACGGCGCGCAGGTGGCGCACGTAGGCCGAGGCCATCTCCTCGATGGATTCGAAGGGCGGCGCGGCCCCCGAGAGGCTCGGGTCTTGCAGGCCGTAGAAGGGCTGGTCGTCGCCCAGGTGGCGCGCGAGGTCGAGGTAGCAGAGGACGTTACCGCTGCCGACGTGAACGAAGAAGACCGGCCGGCGCGAGCCGCCGGGCTGGATGGCGACGAGCGGCGAGGCCGACGCGGGCGTCATCTGCTCGCGGACGACGCGCGCCAGGTGCTCGACCGTCCCTTCCTCGAAGAGCGTGGCGAGCGGCAGCATGCGGCCGAAACGCTTCTGCACCTCGGCGATCAGGCTCAACGCGAGCAGCGAGTGGCCGCCGAGGTTGAAGAAGTTGTCCGTGAGGCCGACGGGGCTCACCCCGAGCAGCCTCTCCCACACCTCGCACAGTTGTGACTCCACCTGGTCGCGCGGCGCGACGTAGACCTGCGGGCGCTCGCGGCTCGCGGCGTCGGCTTCGGGCAGCGCCCGGTGGTCGACCTTGCCGTTTGGCGAGAGCGGTATCTCGTCGAGGAAGACGAAGAACGACGGCACCATGGACAAGGGCACCCTCTCCCGTAGGAACTGGCGCAGTTGGCGCTCGCGCACGCCGCGCCCCTGCGCGACGCAGTAAGCGACGAGGTGCCGCCCCGCGGCGCCCTCGCGCGCGGCCACCACGCAGTCGCGCACCGCCTCGTGCCCGCGCAGCACCGACTCGATCTCGCCCGGCTCGATGCGGACGCCGCGCACCTTCAACTGCTGGTCATTCCTGCCGAGGTAGTCGATGTTCCCGTCGGGCAGGTAGCGGGCGAGGTCGCCCGTCCGGTACATCCGCGACCCGGCCTCGGGGGCGTAAGGGTCGGGGACGAAGCTCTCCGCCGTCAGGCCGGCGCGCCGCAGGTAGCCGCGCGCCGGCGCCACGCCCCCGATGTACAGGTCGCCGGCCACGCCGACCGGCACGGGCTGGAGCCGCGCGTCGAGGATGTAGAGCCGGACGTTCGCAATCGGCCGGCCGATGGGCACCACACGCGCGCCGGGCTCGCACTCCCAACTGCTCACGTCAACGGCCGCCTCGGTCGGCCCGTAGAGGTTGTGCAGGCGGCCGGGCAGCGTCTCGTAGAAGCGGTTCACCAACTCGGGCGAGAGCGCCTCGCCGCTGCACATCACCTGCCGCACGCTCGCGCAACGGGAGACGCCCGGCTCTTCCAGAAACAGCGCCAGCATCGACGGCACGAAGTGCAGCGTCGTGACCCCTTCGGCCTCGATGACCTCGCGGAGGTAGACCGTTTCGCGGTGGCCGCCCGGCCGCGCCACGGCCAGCCGCGCGCCCGTCATCAGCGGCCAGAAGAACTCCCAGACCGAAACGTCGAAGCTGAAGGGCGTCTTCTGAAGCACGCAGTCGGCCGCCGTCAGTCGATACCTGTCCTGCATCCAGCGCAGGCGGTTGGCGATGGCCCGGTGTGAGGTGAGGGTGCCTTTGGGCCTGCCGGTCGAGCCGGAGGTGTAGATGACGTAGGCGAGGTTGTCGGGGCGCGCGGGGCGCCACCCGCCCCCGCCGCCGGAGCCCCTGCCCCCTTCTTCCTCATCGTCCACGCCCCCGGCGGCCGCCGTGCCGACGAGCAGGACTTCGACGCCCGCGGCCTCGATGCGCCCCGACAGCTCGGCCTGCGTCAGCAGCACCCGCGCCCCGGAGTCCGCGAGCATGAAGGAGAGGCGCTCGGCCGGGTACTCGGAGTCGAGCGGCAGATACGCGCCGCCCGCCTTGAGGACGGCGAGCAGCGAGACGACCAGCTCAGCCGAACGCTCCAACAGGACGCCGACAATCGACTCGGCCCCGACCCCCAGACGGCGCAGGCGGCGCGCGAGCCGGTCGGCGCGCTCGTTCAACTCCCCGTAGGTCAGCCGCCCGCCTTCAAAACTCACCGCCGCCGCCTCGGGCGTTCGCGCGACCTGCGCCTCGAACAGTTCATGGATGCAGGCGCCGCTCGGGTAGTCCACGGCCGTGTCATTCCACTCGACGAACAGCCGCTCGCGCTCGCCTCTGGGGAGCAGCACCAACTCGGTGATCGGCCGGTCGGGGTTTCTAACAGCCGCCTCGACGAGCGTGAGGAAGTGGTTCGACATGCGCTCGATGGTCTCGGCGTCGAAGAGGTCGGTGCTGTACTCAATGCTGCCGAGCAGCGCGCCCGACGCCTCCTGCAAATACAGCGTGAGGTCGAACTTCGCCGATTCACCCTTGACCCCCACCGTGCTGACCTTCAACTGTGGGAAGTTGAGCGCGCTGGTCGGCGTGTTCTGCAAGTCAAACATGACCTGGAAGAGTGGCGTGTGACTCATGTCGCGCGGCGGGTGCAGTTCCTCGACCAGCTTCTCGAAGGGCACGTCCTGGTGCGCGTAAGCACCGAGGCTCGTCTCGCGCACGCGCCTGACCAGCTCACGGAAGGTCGGCTCGCCTGACAGATCCGTCCGCAACACCACGGTGTTGACGAAGAACCCGATGAGCCGCTCGACCTCGTCGCGGTTGCGGCCCGCGACCGGCGCGCCGACGATGATGTCTGCCTGCCCCGTGTAGCGGTAGAGCAGGGTCTTGAAGACAGCCAGCGTCAGCATGAACATCGTGACCGCCTCCTGCTGGCAGAACTCGCGCAGCGGTCGCGTCAGGCGTTCCGGGACGGCAAAGCCGTGGGTCGCGCCGCGGTAACTGCGGACGGGCGGGCGCGGGCGGTCGGCCGGCAGTTCGAGCACAGCCGGCGCGCCCGCGAGGCGCCGCCGCCAGTAGCCCATCTCGGCCTCCAGCACGTCGCCTTGCATGAGCTGTTGTTGCCACAGGGCGTAGTCGGCGTACTGGACTGGCAGTTCGGGCAGCCGCGCTGCCTCGCCGGTGACGTGTTCCCGGTAGAGAGCCGTCAGCTCGCCGAGCAGCACGCCCAGCGACCAGCCATCGAAGATGATGTGGTGTATGTTGAGCAGGAGCAGGTGGTCTTCGACGCCGAGCCGCAGCAGGCTCGCGCGCAAGAGCGGCCCCGCGACGAGGTCGAACGGGCGCAGCACCTCCGCAGAGGCGAACCTCTGGGCGGCGGCCTCGCGCTCGGTTCCGGGGAGCGCGCTGAGGTCAACCGCCGACAGCGGCACTGCCCCCCCCGGCCCGACAATCTGCATCAACTGCCCGTCTGCTTCGTCAAACGTCGTCCGTAAAATTTCGTGGCGTTTTACCACCTCGCTGAGCGCGTGTTCGAGCGCGCCCCTCCGCAGAGGACCTTCAAAGCGGAAGGCGGCCGCCAGATTGTAGAAAGCGTTGCCGGGCACAAGGCGTTCGATAAACCAGAGCCGCTGCTGGGCGAACGACATGAAGACCCGCCGCCCGCGCGCGGCGGCGACGATGGGCGGCAGCCTCGCTCCCTGCTCTTCCCTCATCGCCGCCTCGACAGCTTCGGCCAGGGCCGCCACCGTGGGCCGCTCGAAGAAGGTGCGCAGCGGCAGTTCCACCTGGAAAGCCTCACGCACGCGCGATACGACCCGCCCGGCGTTCAGCGAGTGGCCGCCGAGCGCGAAAAAGTTGTCGTTGACGCCGACCCGCTTGACGCCGAGCACCTGCTCCCACATCCGCGAGAGCAGCTCTTCAATCTGCCCGCGCGGCGCGGCGAAATCGTCGCCCGCCGCGCCCTCGTCGCGGGCGGGCACGGGCAGGCGCCGCCGGTCAACCTTGCCGTTGGGCGCCAGCGGCAGACTGTCAAGCCGGAGGATATCTGCCGGTATCATGTAGGAGGGCAGCCTCGATTCGAGGAAGCGGCCCAGGGCGCGTCGCGAGAAGCCGGCCCCGGCGACGACGTAGGCGACCAGACGCTTGTCGCCGTGCGCATCCTCGCGCACCACGGCGACGCACTCGCGTACCTTCTCGTGCGCGGCGAGCGCCGCCTCCACCTCTCCTAACTCGATGCGAAAGCCGCGTATCTTGACCTGATTGTCGCCGCGCCCGAGGTACTCCAGCGACCCGTCGGGCAGGTAGCGTGCGGAGTCGCCCGTGCGGTAGAGGCGAGCGCCCGGCTCGCCTCCGAAGGGGTCGGGCAAAAATTTCTCGGCCGTCAGGCCGGGCCGATCCAGGTAGCCGCGGGCCAGCCCGTCGCCGCCGATGTAAAGCTCGCCGACGCCCCCCGCCGGCAGGAGTTGGAAGTGTTCGTCGAGGACGTACAGTTGCGTGTTCGCTATCGGCTGGCCGATGGGGACGGGGGACTCAGCCGATGCGACCCGGTGGACGGCCGACCAGATGGTCGTCTCCGTCGGGCCGTACAGGTTCCAGAGCGTGCCGGTCTTCTCCAGCAGTTCGGCCGCGAGTCTCTGCGGCAGGGCTTCTCCGCCGCAGAACACTCTCAGGCCCGTTTCATTCTGCCACCCGGCGCCCAGGAGCAGTCGCCATGTGGCCGGGGTGCCCTGCATCACTGTGGCCCCGGAGTCTACGATCTGCCGGGCGAGGCGCGGCCCGTCGAAAACTGTGTCCTCATCGGCGATGACCACCCGCCCCCCGACGACGAGCGGGCCGAACAGCTCCAGCGCGGCGATGTCGAAGGATAAAGTAGTGACGGAGAGCATAACGTCGGCGGCCGTCAGGCCCGGCCGCCGGCACATCGACCGGAGGAAATTAATGACCGAGGCGTGCGACACCATCACGCCCTTCGGGCGGCCCGTCGAGCCGGAAGTGTGCAGGACGTAGGCCAGACACCGCGCGTCGCCGGGGGCGACAGGGTTAGTCGCCGGCTGCCGACCGATGAGCTCCCGGTCTGCGTCGAGGCGCACGACCCGCGCCCCGCGCGCCGGCAGAGTCTCCGCCAGCGCCGCCTGCGTCACCAGTACCGGCGCGGCGACGCCTTCGAGTATCAGAGAGAGACGCTCGCGCGGATTGCGGGCGTCGAGGGGCACGTAAGCCCCGCCCGCTTTGAGGATTCCCAGCAGCCCGACGAGCATCTCCGGCGACCGCTCGACGCAGAGCCCGACCCGCACCTCCGAAGTGACGCCCGCCGCCCGCAGGTGGTGCGCCAGTTGGTTGGCCCGCTCGTTCAACTCGCCGTAAGTCAGCCGCCACCCGCGGCCGACGGCGGCGACGGCGTCCGGCGTCCGCGCAACCTGAGCTTCAAACAGTTCGTGGACGCGGGCGCTCCGCTCGTAAGGGGCCGCAGTGTCGTTCCACTCCGACAACTGTCGCCGCTCATCGCCGGTTAACATCGGCAACTGCGAGAGGGGCCGCTCGGCGTCGGCCGCCATGCTTTCGAACAGGGCGCGCAGGTGCCCCATCATCCGCGCGGCGGCTGGCTCGTCGAACCGCTCGGCGTCGTAGATGACTTGGAGGAAGAGCCGCGGCCCGGGCGCCGCCACCAGCCCAAGCGGGAAGCTGTTCCGCTCGATGGAGCGGATGTCGCTGACGCCGAGCCGGTCGTTGAGCGAGCGCCGCGTGAGGTCAACGGGGTAGTTCTCGAAGATCACCACGCTCTCGAACAGCGACACGCCGCGTGGCACGTCGCTCCACCCGTGAACCTGCACGAGCGGGCTGTACTCGTACTCGCGCAAATCGAGGAGGCGGGATTGTAATTCCGGCAGCCACACGGCGAGGGGCGCATCGGGCGGCAGCGGCACGCGCACGGGCAGCGTGTTGATGAAGAGGCCGACCATCTCCTCGACGCCGTCGAGCGCCGCCGGGCGGCCCGAGACGGTGACGCCGAAGACGACATCCCTCTCGCCACTGTAGCGGCCGAGCAGCAGCGCCCAAGCGCCGGTCACGAGCGTGCTGAGCGTGACCTCACGGCGGCGCGCGAGCGACCGCAGGCGCGCGGTCGTCTCCTCGTCGAGGAAGGTCTCAAATTTCTCCTGTCGGCCGCTGCCTTTCAGGAGGGTCGCGCCGCCGGAGCCTGCCGGCAGCGGGGTCGGGGCGGTGAACCCGCGCAGGTGTTCGCGCCAGAACCGCTCGGCCTTCGCCATGTCCTGCCGCTGAAGCCATCCGATGTACTCTTTGTAGGGGCGCGGGAGGCCGTTCGGCGGGGTCGCGCCGGTCGGGCGGTAGAAGGCGAAGACCTCCTTCAGGACGTTCGAGGTAGACCAGCCGTCGAGGAGCAGGTGGTGGTGGCTGCACACGAACTCGTTGGCGTCGTCCGAAAGTCGGATGTGCGTCATGCGCAGCAAGGGCGCGCGGGCGAGGTCGAGGCCCTGCCGCCGATCCTCTTCGAGGAAGGCTTCGAGCCGCGCGTGCTGCTCCTCTTCCGGGATGCCGCGCCAGTCGAGTTCCTGCCAGGGTATTTTGACCTTCTTCAGCACGACCTGAAGCGGACGCTCCCGCCCTTCCCAGACGAACGCCGTGCGGAGGACGGGGTGGCGCGCGACAACCTCCAGCCAGGCGCGCCTCCACGTCTCCGCGTCGAGCGTGCCGTCGAAGCGAAACTTCAACTGCTGGAAGTAGACACCTGACTCCGGCGTGTAGAGGGCGTGGAAGAGCAAGCCCTCCTGAAGCGGCGAGAGGAAGTAGATGTCTTCGATGTTGGTGCTGCTCATACCTACTCTTTGTACCGGCCAAGCTCAGCCACGAGGCTGTCTAGCTCACTCTGGCTGACGCCGGCGAGCGCGAAATCCGAGGGCGTGACGCCGCCGGCCTCCGGCGAGAGGCAGTGGTCGACGATGGCCTCCAGCGCCCGGATGAAGCCGGCCGCGAACCCCTCGACGGTCTCGCGCCGGTGCAGGTTCTCGCTGTAAGTCCATGCCATGCTCAGCCGCCCGCCCGCGGCCCCGCCGTTGATCTCGATCAGGTAGCGCCGTGTGCCGCGCGGGCTCTTCGTCGGCCCGGTGGGCGCGACGACCGACGCGAACGGCTCGTCACCCGACGCGCCCCTCCCGCCGCGGCCCACGTAGTTAAAGCAGAGCTCGGCCTGCGGTAGCTCGCGCAAACGCCTCGCCGTCTCGGCGTCGCCGCTCATGTAGCGCAGCAGCCCGTAGCCGATGCCGCCGGCCGGGACGCGCCGCACCTGCTCCTTCACCGACTTGATGACTTGCCCCAGGCTCGCCGCCTCGCCGAGGTCGAGCACCAGCGGGAAGATGCACGTGAACCAGCCGACGGTGCGCGACAGGTCAACGTCGTCGAAGAGGTCTTCGCGCCCGTGGTTCTCCAGGTCTACCAGCAGCGCGCGCGCGCGCGTCCGCGCAGAGAACGACTGGACGAGGGCCGTCAGCAGCACGTCGTTAATCATCGTGCGGTAGACCTTCGGAACGTCCTGGAGGAGCGCCCGCGTCCGCTCCTCGTCGAGCGACACCCAGACCGTCTGCGAAGACTCCTCCGTGTTCGCGCCGGAGGGGAAATCGACCGGGAGGCGCGGCGCCCACCGCCGCTCGTCGGCCGCCCAGTAGTCCAGCTCCTCGCGCAGCCCTCCGGACTTCGCGTACTCTGCGAGCCGCGCGGCCCACGCCGCGAACGGGGTCGTCTTCGACGGCAGAGTCACCTCGGCGCCGCGCGCCAACTGCTCGCAAGCCGAGTACAACCCGTCGAGCAACACACCCCAGGAGACGATGTCCACGCAGAGGTGGTGTGCGACGAGCAGCAGGCGCGGCGGTCTCTCCCCTCCCAGCTCGATGAAGGCGGCGCGCACGACCGGCCCGTCGCCCAGGTCGAGCGTCCGCTGGAACGAGGCGGCGAACGACGCCAGCGCCGCCTCCTGCTCCGCCTCCGGCGTCGAGGCCAGAGACTCGCGCACCAGCAGCCCGGCCTCGCCCTCGCCCGGCGGCAGGCAACGCTGACGCCAGCCGCCTTCGACGGCCTCGAAGCGCAGGCGCAAAGCGTCGTGATGCGCCACCAGGCGTCGCCAAGCCTCCTCGATGACGGACGGGTCGAGCGGGCGCCGGACTTCCAGCACGAGCGACTGGTTCCAGTGGTGCAGCTCAGGGAGCCCCTGCTCGAAGAGCCAGTGCTGGATCGGCGTCAGCGGCACGGCCCGCGCCACGCCCTCTTCGTCGCGGCCGCCGCCCGCTTCGGGGCCGGCCGCCCGCACCGGCTCCACCACGGCGGCGAGTTCCGCGATGGTGCGGTGCCGGAAGATTTGTCGCGGCGTGAGACGCACGCCTGCCGCGTGGGCGCGGTTGGCGATCTGGATGCTGAGGATGGAGTCGCCGCCGATCTCGAAGAAGTTGTCGTGGATGCCCACGCGCTCCTGGCCAAGCGCCCTGGCCCACAACTCGGCGAGCAGTTTCTCGGTCGGCGTCTGCGGCGCGGCGTAGCCCACGTCGTGTTCGGGGCGCGTCATATCAGGCTCCGGCAGCGCCCCGCGATCCACCTTCCCGTTGGGCGTGAGCGGCAGCCTGCTGAGGATGACGAAGGCGGCGGGGATCATGTACTCCGGCAGCTTCCGCTGTAGGCGCCGGCGCAGTTCGGCGGCGCCCGAGTCGGCCGCCCCGCGCAACGTCACATAGGCCACGAGATGCTTCTCGCCCGACTCTTCACGCACGACGACGACGGCCTCGCGCACCTCGGGCGCCTCGCACAGCGCGGCCTCGATTTCGCCCGGCTCGATGCGGTAGCCCTTGACCTTGACCTGGTGGTCGCGGCGGCCGAGGAACTCGATGGCGCCGTCGGCGCCGTGCCGCCCGAGGTCGCCCGTGCGGTAGAGGCGCGCGCCCGGCTCGCCCAAGAACGGGTCGGGGACGAAGCGCTCGGCGGTCAACGCCGGGCGCCCGAGGTAGCCGCGGGCGACGCCGGCCCCGCCGATATAAATCTCGCCCGCCGCCAGCGGCGGCGCCGGCTCCATCCGCCCGTCGAGCACGTAGACCTGCGTGTTGGCGATGGGGCGGCCGATGGGGACTGTGCCGTGGCGTTCAGCCCCATCCCCGACCTCGTAGACGCAGCAGCCGACGACCGTCTCGGTCGGGCCGTACTCGTTAATGATTCTGGTCGCGGGGGCGTGCTCGCGCCAGAGGGCGAGGCTTTCGGCGTGCAGCGCCTCGCCGCCGACGACCAGCGCGCGTGTCGCCCCCTCCAACTCTTGCGGCGCGAGCAGCAACGGGAGCAGCTTGAGGTGGGCGGGGGTGATCTTGATGAGGCTGAAGTCGGGCCGGCCCCGGAGTGCGTCCGCCAGCAACTCGCCCGTGGCGTCTTCGTCGAGCAGGACGAGACGACGCCCCTCGGCGAGCGGCGGGAAGAGCGCCGTGACCGTCAGGTCGAAGGCGAAGGACGAAGAGACGGCGGTGCCGCGCCCCTCCGCGACGCGGTAGGCGCGGCGGCTCCAACTCACATAATTCAGCAGCCCGCCGTGCGTCACCATCACGCCCTTGGGCCGCCCCGTCGAGCCCGACGTGTAGATGACGTAGGCGAGATTTTCATCTCGCAACGCGACGGCCGGGTTCACGTCGCCCTGCCCGGCGCGCGCCGGGCGCACTTCGTCGAGAAGCACGAGGTCGGCCGCGCACGGTTTCAGCCGCTGCGCCAGCCAACTCTCGGTGACGACCAGCTTGAGGCACGCGTCCTCGACCATGAACGAGAGGCGCTCGCGTGGGTATGAGGGGTCGAGCGGCAGGTACGCCCCGCCCGCCTTGAGCACGCCGAGCATCGCCACGAGCATCGAGGCCGAACGCTCGAAGCAGACGCCGACGAGCACGTCAGGCCCGACCCCGCAGGCCGCGAGGTGATGCGCCAGTCGGTTGGCGCGGGCGTTCAACTCGGCGTAGCTCAAACGCTCGCCGCCCCAGACGGCAGCCTCCGCGTCCGGGTTCAGCCGCGCCTGCTCTTCGATCATCCGGTGGACGTACATCGCGCGGGGGACGGGCGCCGCCGTGCGGTTGAACTCGTCGAGCAGCCGCCGGCGCGTCGGCGCGTCGAGCATGCTCAGCTCGGCGAGCGGCGTCCCGGGGGCCGCCGCGGCGTTCTCGGTCAGCGCGGCGAACTCTTCGGCCAGACACTCGACGACGCGCACCTCGTACTGCCGCGGATCGAAGTAGAACTCCGCGGACAGCTCGCCGTCTCTCCTGACGCAGGAGAGTTTGAGGTCGAAGCGCTCGCCGTGTGAGCTGAGGCCGAGCACAGACAGGGCGATGTCTCCCGCCTGATGCCGCGCGCCGAGTTCCGCGTAGTCGTAGCACAGCGGCAGGTAAGCCTCCTTCATCTCGGCGGCGCCCCAGTCGAAGAAGTCCTGCCACTGGTCGTGCGCCGCGGCGCGCTCGCCGACTTGTGTGAGCAGCCGCGTGAAGCTCGCCCCCGCCTCCGGCTTCGCGTCGAGCGGGAGGTACTTGGCGAGGGCGCCGGGCACGCCGGCGAGCCCTTCGAGCCGCCGGCCGTCGAAGGCGACGCCGACGACCACCTCGCCCCAACCCGTGACCCGCCAGAGCAGCGCGTGCCAGCAGGCCAGCAGGAACAGCTCGGGCGTGGAGCCGAGGGCGAGCGCGGCGCCTTCGACCCGCGCCGCCAGGCCGGGCGCGAGCCTCTTGCTGATGCGCTGCGTCTGGAAGCTCCCGGCCTCGGCGGGCCGGCGCGCGAAGTGCGGCCGGCGCGCGGTCAGCTCCGCGAGGTTAAAAGCCTGCCAATAGTCGAGGCCGGCCCCCCCGTCTTCGAGAAGCTGCGACAAGTACTCGGAGACATCCGCGTACTGGGCGGGGGCGGGGGCGTCGGCGAAGTCGGCGGGTGCGGCGACGGCGCGCGCCAACTCGCCGAGCAGGATGTGCATACTCGCCGCGTCGGCGCAGAGGGCCGGCACGTCGAGCAGCAAGACTTTCTTCTCCGGCCCCAGACGCAGCAGGGAGGCGCGCACGAGCGGCCCCGCGTCGGGGGCGGGCGACGCGCCCTTCATCGTCTCGAACATCTTTTCGACAGCCGACTGCTGCTCATGCGCGGGGGCGTCCGACAACTCGACCTCCAGCCCCCACTCGACGCCGCCCTCGTCGATGACCTGCACGGGCACTTTCAGGCCGGGCAGGAGATGAAAGCTCGTGCGCAGGATTTCGTGCCGCGCCGCCACTCCTTCGAGCGCCGCTCTCAGGGCCGCCACGTCGAGCGAGCCTTCGACCAGCACGGCGCACTGCACGCGGTAGGCCGCGCCGCTGCCCCGGCTCATCAGCGACCACAGTCGCCGCTGCTGAGGCGAGAGCCCGAAGCCTTCTGCGATAGTCGTCTGCATCCGCCAAACCCCTTTCTCAGATTTCGTCGCCGCGCGGCGTCCGCGCCGTCCGCGCCCCGGACACCATTCACGCCGGCGGCGCGCCCCCCGCCCCCGGGCCGTGAGGCTCGGACATCCCGACCAAGACCTCCCGCCGCCCCTCGTAGGGCGCGCGCGAGTGGGCCGTCAGCATGTTGTCGAGCAGCAGGACATCGCCGCGCCGCCACGGGAAGGAGACGGTCGCGCGGCGGTAGGCGTCGCGTATTTCGTCGAGCACTTCGGGCTCGATGGGCGAGCCGTCCCCGTAATAAGTGTTCGAGGGCAGCTCGTCCTCGCTCATCGTCGCCAGCAGGCCGTCGCGGACAGACGGGTCGAGCGTCGAGACGTGAAAGAAGGCGACGTGGTTGAACCAGACGCGCTCGCCCGTCAGGGGGTGCGCGGCGACCGCCGGGCGCACAGCGCGCGTCCGCAGCCAGCCCCCGCCCACCCATTCGACGGAGATGCCGGCGGCGCGGCAATAGCCCTCGGCCGCGGCCGGGTCGTCGGTCTGGAAGACGGTCTGCCACGGGAGCCCGAACTGGTCGTCGAAGTTGCGCACGTACATGCAGCCCCGCTCGGCGAAGCGCGCCACGGTGGCCGGGCTCAAGAGGCGGAGGAGTTCGCGGGTGTCAGTGGTCGGGGTCTCGCCGCCGCGTTCGGCCGGCGTCCGGCAGAAGAAGAAGAGCTTCATCGGCCAGACGTGCTGGTACGAGTTCTCGTTGTGGGGGAAGATGCGCTGGTGCGCGGGGTAGTCCGTCGAGGTGTAGACGCGCCCGTGAACCTGGTGACGTGGCGATGAGCGCTCGCGGTATTCGAGCGGTTCGCCGGAGACGGCCCGGATGAACTGCTCGAAACCTTCGGCCCCCTCCACCTCGAAGCCGCGGAAGAGTACCGCCCCGTGCTTGAGCAGGTGGCCTTCGACCAGTGCGCGGTGCTCGCCCGCCCACGAGACCAGATTCACATCTGCGACGGCCGGTGAGAGGACGACCGGCCCGCGCCCGCCTCCGGCCGGCGGCTCCGCCCTGACCCACGACGATCCTTCAGCGCTGACGGCGCGCCGCCTGATGCCGCCGAAGGGCGCCGTGCCCACCGGCTTGCTTTCTGTGCTGCTCATGCCCGGCTCTCCTCCGAAGGGGGGTCGTCTCAAGAGGCGCGCAGCGCCCTCCGCTTCGTTGTCTGGAACCTCTTGAGCTGACTGTGCTGGAGTTGGCGGTCGCGGTCGCCCCGGCGCCGCCTCTCGTCCTCGCGTAGCGACTCGCGCACGTCAGCGAGGCGTGCGTGCGGGTCGGCCACCGCCGCGCGCAGGACGGCTTCGTAGTGCTCCATCCACTGGCGCGCCGTCTCGCCGCTGAAGAGGGCGGTGTTGTACTCGCAGTCGAGCGCGAGCCGGCCGTCGCCATCGGTCACGTCCATCGTGAGATCGAATTTCGAGGAGCTGTTGTGGTTGGGCCGCACCTCCATCTCAAGGTCGAAGAACTTCCGGCTGGCCCCGCCGCGGTCAACGTTGAAGACGGCCTCGACGAGCGGCGAGCGTCCCGGCGCGCGCGGCAGGTTGAGCTGCTTGAGGAGCCTGCCGTAAGGGTATTGCTGGTGGTCGTAGGCCCCGGCGAGCACGGTCTTGAGCGAGTCGAGGTATTCGGCGAAGGTCATCGCGTCGGCGACGCGGCTGCGCAGCGGCAGGAGGTTCACGCAATAGCCGACGAGGTTGAGCCTCTCGGCCGTGAGCTGCCCGGCGGCCGGGGTGCCGACGACGATGTCCTCCTGGTCGGTGAGGTGATGCAGCAACACCTTGAAGCCGGCGAGGAGCGTCATAAACAGCGTGCAGCCCCGCGCCGCACTCAAGCGCTTGAGCGCGGGGTGGAGCGCCTCGTCGAGCGCCAGGTGTTGCTGCGCCCCAGCGTAGGTCTGCACGGCCGAGCGCGGCCGGTCGGTCGGGAGGTTCAGGACGGGCAGCGGCCCCGCGAGGCAGCCGAGCCAGTACTGCTCGGCTGCCTCCAGTTCGGACGCGTCGGCGGCCTCGGCCACGGCGTACTCGGCGAAGCTGTCGGCCCGGGGGAGCGACGCCGCGCGGCCCTCGCGGGCGGCCGCGTAGGACTCCTCAAGCTCTCGGAGGATGATGCCCATTGACCACCCGTCCGAGACGATGTGGTGCATCGTGACGGCGAGGAGGTGGTGGTCGGCGGCGAGGCGCAGTAGCCGCGCGCGCAGCAGCGGCCCCCGCGCCAGGTCGAACGACTCGCGCCCCACCTCTTCGAGCAGCGCCGCCAGCCGCGCCTCGCGCCGGCCATCGCGCAGGCCCGTGAGGTCGAACGTGGGGATGTCGAGCTCGACCGCGGGCGCAATTTCCTGGTAGTCGCCGTCGGGGCTGAAGGTCGCGCGCAGCGCCTCGTGCCGGGCCACGACCCGGCGCAGAGAGTCGGTTAACGCGGCGGCGTCCAGCGGCCCGCGCAGGTGCAGGGCGAACGACTGGTTGTAGGCGCGGCCGCCCTCGTCGTCCATGTTGGCGAGCGCCCACATCTGTTTCTGCCCGGCGGTCAGCGGCAGGCGGGCCGCGGGGGCGGGCGGCGCGGGCACGGCCCGCAGCCCCGGGCCCGGCGCGGGCGCCTGCGCGTGCGGCGGCGCCTTGTCCGCCTCCTCGCCGCCCGGCGGCGGTCCCGCGGGCGACACGGGGAGGAAGCCGCCTGCGATCATCTCGTCCGTGCTCTCCATGAAGGCGCGGATGACCTGCTCCACATCTTCATCCGTGTGCACCGTCGAGAGCAGACAGTTGCGCGTCTCGCCGATGAAGACGCCCTTCTCCAGCAGGTGGTAGTAGAGGAGGTCAATGTCCCTGATGTCGGCCGGGTGGAGGAGGCGGAAGAGCGAGCCCATGTAGATGACGCGCAGCGGCACGCGCCGCTGGTCGAAGAAGGCGTTGAGGGCTTCGGCGATGCGAGTCGTCTTCTCCGCCAGCCGCTCCTGCAACGCCGTGCCCTGCTCCCTGATGTGTCGGAGCGCGGCGCGGAGGGCCGCCATGATGACGGGGTGCTGGAAGTATGTGCCCGTCATGAAGGTGATGTCGGCCTCGGGGAACGAGGCGTCGCCGTAGTTCCACGCGCCCCCGTCCACGGCGTCCATGAAGGCGGCCTTGCCGGCGACGACGGCGACGGGCATCCCGCCGCCGACCGCCTTGCCGTAGGTGACGAGGTCGGCCTTGATGCCGAACATGGCCTGCGCGCCGCCGGGGTGGAAGCGGAAGCCCGTCACCACCTCATCGAAGATGAGGGCGGCGCCCGCCTCCTCGGTGATGGCCCGCAACTCGCGGAGGAACTCCTGCGGCTGAACGTCGGGGCGGCGGCTGCGCGGCGGCTCGATGAGGACGGCGGCCAGCTCGTGCGCCTGCTCCCTGAGCAGGGCGAGCGATTCCGGGCTGTTGTACTTGAGGAGCAGCACGTCGTCGACCATCTTCTGCGGGACGCCGGGGGCCATCGGGAGAGCGCAGAGCCGGCCGTCGGGCCCGGTCTCGCCCCTGACCATGATGCCGTCGAAGGTGCCGTGGTAGCAGCCCTCGAAGAGCGCGATCCGGCTGCGCCCCGTGACGGCGCGCGCGAGCCTGAGCGAAGCCATCACGGCCTCGGTGCCAGAGTTGCAGAAGGCCACGCGCTCGACGCCCGTCAGCTCGCAGATGAGTTCGGCGACCTCGCCGGTGAGCGGCGTGTGGGCGCCAATCTGAATACCTTCGTTGAGCTGCTCCTGCACCGCCCGGACGATGAACTCCGGCGAGTGGCCGAAGAGGAGGGCGCCGAAGCCCATTGTCAGGTCAACGTACTCGTGGCCGTCCACGTCCCAGACGCGCGAACCCTGCCCGCGCCGGATGACGAGCGGGTACATCAATTCCTTCCACAACTGCCTGTAACCGGCCGAAGCCCGCTTGTTGGCGAGTCGCGGCCGGTAACGCTCGGTCAGGCGCTTCGACTCGCCCGTGCGCGCGTTGAGGCGCGCGACGAGCGCGTCGAGGTGGCGGCGCTGCCTCTCGTCGAGCGCGCCGGCCGTCTTGCTGAGGGGCTTGTGTGGGACGAAGGTTTCCGGCTCGGCCTGCGGTCGGGCGGCCGGGGAAGCCGTGGCGTACGCGGAGACCGGCGCCGGCGCGGCAGAGGCGGGGGCCGGCGCGGAGGCGCTCGCGCCGTTGCCGTTGGCGGCGGGCGCCGGAAGCGACGGCGCGACCGGCTCGGGTGCCGGGCGGGCGTCCTGAAAGTCCGCGGCCGGCTGGTGGGAAGAGTCGCCGCGCAGCAACTCCAACTGCAAGGACATCAGCCTGAGCTGGTCTTCGCTGATCCTCAACTGCTGCGCGACGATGTGCTGGAGGGCCGTCGTCGGCAACCCGCAGAGCTCGCCGATGGCGCCGTCCACTTCGTCACCGTCGGGCGCGTCGAAGTGCGCCGGCGCGAACTCGGCGACCGGCTCGCGGGCCGGTTGCGCGCGCGGCGGCTCGCCGTTCGCCCTGACGATCTCTGCGCGCGCCGGGGCGGGCGTCTCCTGCGACTCTGCGGGCGGCGGCGGCGCGGCGGCCTGTACGGCCGGCGCGGCGGCCGGCGCCGGTGCCGGCGGCGCGGGCAGCGGCGGCGCGGTCTGGCCGAAGCCTGCGGGGAGGCGTTCGTCCAGGTGCTCGGCGACGGCCTCGACGGTGGAGAGCTCTTCGAGCAGAAGGCGGAAAGGAATCTTCACGCCGAACTCGTTCTTAATCACCTGACTGGTCTGAAGGAGGAAGAGCGAGTCCACACCCAACTCGATGAGCGGAACGTCGGTCGGCACCTCCTGCGCCCCCGAGCCGAACAGGCGCGCGAACATCTCTGAGAGCTTCGACACGATGAGCGCGCGGCGTGCCCCCGCCGACGCCGCCTCAACAAGCCTCGTAGCTGACATGTTCAATTCTGCTCCTTCCCTTGTTCCCTGCCCCCGCGTGCGCCGGCCGGCGCTCAGCGGCCGTTCTTGCCGTTGCCGTGGCGCAAAGTCTCAAGTTGCAGCCGCATGAGTTTCAACTGTGCGGCACCGATCCGTAATTGATGAGCGATGATCTGCTGAGTCGGCGTCGGTTCCGGCGCGTGCCCGTTGCCGGGCAGCGGCGACGCGGCCCGCACCTGTGTGGCGGCGGGCGCGACCAGCGCGGCGGTCGGCGGCGGCTCGACGCGGACGAGGGCCGACGGCGCCGGGGACTCGACGTGGCCGGGGGCCTCGGCGCGGGCGGGGGTGTCGCCGTTCTGGCGCGCCCCTTCGGCCGGGCGCGACTCCGCGGCCTTCGGCGCCGGCGGGGCGACCCAGTAGCGTCGGCGCTCGAAGGGGTAGAGGGGCAGGCGGAGTCTTTGCGGGCGCGCGCCGCCGTACAGGCCGGCCCACTCGACCCGCACGCCCCTCAGCCAGAGCGCGCCGAGCGTCCGCAGCAGGAACTCCTGATCGGTCTGCCGGTCCTTCGGGCGGCGCATCGAGGCGAGGACTTCCTGACCCTCGGCCCGCGCCGGGTGCCGCTTGACCAGCCCGCCGAGGCCCGCGCCCGGGCCGACTTCGAGGACGGCGGCGCGCGCGTCGGCGAGCAGGTCTTGCAGCCCGTCGGAGAACCTGACGACGCGCCGCAGGTGGTCGCCCCAGTAGTGCGGATCCATCGCCTGCGAGGGCTTCACCCACGTCCCCGTCAGGTTCGACACGTAAGGCGTCCGCAGGGGCTTCAGCTCCACCTGCTTCACCAATTGGACGAAGGGCGCGATGATCGGCTCGACCATCTCCGAGTGGAACGCGTGCGAGGTGTGGAGCGGGTGGCACTCGACCTCGCGCCGCTCCAACTCTTGGCAGAACTCCTCGACCGCTTCGGCCGGGCCGGAGACGACGCAGAGCTCGGGGCCGTTAACGGCGGCGACGCAGAGCCCGCCGCCGAGCAGCGACTCCAGCTCGCGCTCGGGCAGGTGGACGGCGAGCATCCGGCCCGCCGGCAATGACTGCACCAACTGACCGCGCCGGGCCACCAGCATCAGCGCGTCCTCAAGTGAGAACACGCCCGCGAGGCAGGCGGCGACGTACTCGCCCACGCTGTGGCCGAGCATCGCCTGCGGCCGCACGCCCAACTCGCCCCACAGCCGCGCCGCCGCGTACTCGATGACGAAGAGCGCCGGCTGCGCGTTGGCCGTCTGTTCGAGGAGCCGCGCGGCCTCCTCGCCGCGACCCCCGCGCGGGTAGATGATCTCGCGCAGGTCGGTGCCCGTGTGGCGCTTGAGTAACTCGCAGCAGCCGTCCACCTGCTCGCGGAATACGGGGTACGACTCGTAGAGCCCCGCGCCCATCCCGACGTGCTGCGCCCCCTGACCGGGGAAGATGAAGGCCACCGGCCGGTCGCGCAGCTTTTCGGCCGCCGTGGAGACGCTGCGCGGGTCGAGGCTTTCGAGGGCGGCGGCGGCTTCGTCGCGGCCGCGCGCGACGACGACGCGCCGGTGCTCGAACGCGGCGCGGCCGACTTGCAGGCTGTAGGCCACGTCGCGCAGGGAGAACTCGCCACCGCCCCTCAGGTGGGCGCGCAGGTTGGCCGTCGCGGCGTCGAGGGCGGTCGGGGTTTTGGCCGAGATGATGAGCAGTTGCGGCCCGTCGGCCGGGCTCGGGTCGGGCGGCACGGGGGGCGCCTCTTCGAGCACGACGTGCGCGTTGGTACCGCCGATGCCGAAGGAGCTGACGCCCGCGCGCCGCGGCGCGCCGGCCGTCTCCCACGGCCGCAGCCTGTTGTTGACGTAGAACGGCGTGCTTGCGAAATCAATCTGCGGGTTGGCCTCGCGGTAGTGCAGGCTCGGCGGCAACTCCCGGTGCTTGAGCGCGAGCACGGTCTTCACGAGGCCGCACACGCCCGCCGCCGCGTCCAGATGCCCGACGTTGGTCTTGACCGAGCCGAGCCCGCAGTAAGCCTTCTTCTGCGTGCGGGAGCAGAAGGCTTGTGTGAGGGCCGCGACTTCGATGGGGTCGCCGAGGGCCGTGCCTGTGCCGTGGGCCTCGACGTAGGTGATCGTCTCCGGCGAGACGCCCGCTGCGGCGTGCGCCCCGGCGATGACCGCGGCTTGCCCCTCGATGCTGGGCGCCGTGAAGCCGATCTTCAGCGAGCCGTCGTTGTTGATGGCCGAACCGAGGATGACGGCCTCGACGCGGTCGCCGTCGGCGAGCGCGTCGCGCAGGCGCTTGAGGACGACGATGCCGACGCCGCTGCCCGGCACCGTCCCTGCCGCCGCGGCGTCGAAGGCGCGGCAGTGGCCGTCGGGCGAAGTGATGCCGCCCTCCTGATGCAGGTAGCCGTGTTTGCGCGCGCTGAGCCTTACCCCACCGCCGAGCGCGATGTCGCACTCGCCGGCGAGCAGGCTCCGGCAGGCCATGTGGACGGCGACGAGCGAGGTCGAGCACGAGGTCTGCACCGAGACGCTCGGCCCGCGCAGGTTCAGCTTGTAGGAGACGCGCAGCGGCAGGAAGTCTTTGTCGTTGGAGAGCACGGCTTGGAAGCCGCCGAGCGCGCGCATCAGTTCGGGGTCGGAGGAGACGTGGTTGAGGTAGGTGCTCATACCGACGCCGGCGTAGACGCCGATGCGCCCCTCATAGCGCTCGGGGTCGTAGCACGCGTCTTCGAGTGCCTCCCAAGCGCATTCGAGGAACTGCCGCTGCTGCGGGTCAATCGCCTCGGCCTCGCGCGGGCGGATGCCGAAGAAGGGCGCGTCGAAGTGGTCGGCGTCGGCGAGGAAGCCGGCTGCCCTGACGTAGTTGGGATCGTTCAACAGCTCGCGCGAAGTGCCCTCGGCCGCCAATTCTTCGTCGGAGAAGAAAGAGAGGAGCTCGGCCCCCGACTTCAGCTTCTCCCAGAACTCCGCGACGTTGCGGCACCCGGGCAGGCGCACGGCCATGCCGATAATTGCCACGGCGTTCTCCGGCACTTCGGCTGCGGCGGGCGCGACGACGGCCGCCCCCGCCTGGTGCAGGGCGCGCGCCGCGACCGCGGCGTCGGCCGAGCCCTTCAGCCGCTCGCCCAGCCACGCCGCGAGCGAGCTGATGGTCGGATACCTGAACAAGTCCATGCTGGTGAGCGCGTCGCCGAAGATCTCGGTGAGTCTGACGTGGAGCTGCGCGAGCAGCAGCGAGTGGCCGCCGAGGTCGAAGAAGTTGTCGTGGACGCCGACGCTGTCGGTCTCGAGGGACTCGCGCCAGAGCGCCGCGATGACCTGCTCCGTCTCGGTGACGGGCGCGACGAAGACATCCGCCGCCCCGGCCTCAGCCGGCGCCGGCAGCGCGGCCCGGTCGGGGGTGCCGTCGGCCGCCAGCGGCAGCGCCGCGAGCGTCACGTAGTCCGACGGGACGGCGTAGTCCGGCAGGCGCTCGTTGAGGAAGGCCCGCGCTTCGTCGGCCGTCGCTTCCGGGTCGTGCCCGGCGGCGGGCACGAGGTAGGCGACCAGCCGCTTGTCGCCGCGCCCGTCGTCAACCGCGAGGCACGCGGCGCGCGCGATGTCGGGGTGGGCGCGGAGGTGCGCCTCCACCTCGTTGAGCGTCACGCCGTAGCCCCTGATCTTCACCTGCGGGCCGGCGTCGGTCAGGCGCTCGACGCTGCCGTCGGCCCTGTACCTGGCCGCCTCACCCGTGTCGAGCAGCCGGCTCCCGGGCCGCCGGCTGAACGGGTCGGTGACGAAGCCGCCGCCCGTCGCGCCGGCCTCGCTCAGGAAGCCGTGCGCGGGGCCGAGGCCGCCTAAGTAGAGCCTGCCCGTCACGCCCACGGGCGCGGGCCGCAGGTCGGCGTCGAGCACGTAGAGGCGGCCGTTGGCGATGGGGTGCCCCGCGGGCGCGACGCTCCCGCCGTCCTCGGCGCGGCAGACCCAGTGCGCCGCCGCGAAGGCCGCCGCGGCCGGCGCGTACAGGTTGTGCAGCTCCGCGCCCAATGCGCCACGGAACCTTTCCTGCAACCCGCGCGGGAGCGGCGCGCCGCTACAGAGCACGTGCGTCAGACTCGCGCACGAAGCGACGCCGCACTCGTCGAGAAAGTCCTCCAGCAGCGCGGGCGCGAAGTGGGCGACGCTGACTCCGTGCTCGCGCACGAGCGCCGACAGGTAGGCCGCGTCCGTCTCCTTGCCGGCCTCGGCCACGACCAGCGCGCCGCCGCTCGCCAGCGTCGGCAAGACTTCCCACCACGCGGCCCACGTGCCGGCGGCCGGGGCCTTGTGCAGCACGCGCGACGCCCCGCCGAGCCGAAGCGCGTGCCGCATCCAGAGCACCCCGTTGCAGACGGCCTCGTGCGTGTGCGTCGCGGCGGCGTAGCCGGAGCCGGGCTCGCGCTCGAAGAGGACGAAGGCCACGCCGTCAGGGCTCGCGCCGCCGTCGAAGTCTCCGTCCTCCTCGCCCGCGGCCTCCTCCGGCTGCGCGTCGGCGGACACGACCGGCCCGCGCCATTCGGGCAGCGAACTCATCAGCTTCTGCTGCGTCAACAGCAGGTGCGGGCGTGCCGCCGCGAGCATTCGGGTCAGTTCGGGTTTGGGCGCGGTCGGGTCGAGCGGCAGACACGCCCCGCCGGCCTTGAGCACGCCGAGGACGGCCGCGACCGACTCCGCGCCGCGCTCAAGGTACACGCCCACACTCTCCCCGGCACTGAGCCCGCGTGCGCGCAGGTGCCGCGCCAACCGATTGGCTCGCCGGTTCAACTCGCCGTAAGTGAGCCGCCCTGCGGCGGAGACGAGCGCCACGGCGTCAGGGCGGCGCGCGGCCTGCTCCTCGAAGAGCCGTTGGACGGGGCGCCCCGAGGGGTACTCCGTCTCCGTCTGGTTCCACTGAACCAGTGCCTCTTCGACCTCAACTCGCGTCAGCAGCGGCAGCTCCGAGACGGCGTCGCCGGCACGCTCGACGGCGTGCTCCAACAGCACCGTCAGGTGCGACGCGAGGCGGGCGATGGTCTCCTGCTCGAACAGGCCGGTGTTGTATTGGATGAAGCCGACGAGTCGGCCCTTCGTCTCGCTGAAGGCCGCCGAAATCTCGAACTTGGAAGTCCCCGTGTCGAAGCCGAACTGGGCGAGGGTCAGCCCGGCGGGTGAAGGCAGTTCCCCAGGGTCGGACTGGACGGCGAAGGTTATCTGGAAGAGTGGCGGGCGGCTCAGGTCGCGCTCGGGCTGGAGTTCCTCGACCACGGCCTCGAAGGGCACGTCCTGATGCGCGTAAGCACCGAGGCACGTCTCGCGAACCTTCCGCACCAACGCGCGGAAGGAGAGTTCATCCTCGATTTGCATCCGCAAGGCCAGCGTGTTGACGAAGAAGCCGATGAGCCCTTCGAGCTCCTTCTGGCCGCGGTTCGCAATCGGCGTCCCGACGAGGAAGTCCTTCTGCCCCGTGTAACGCGAGAGCAGCACCCCGAAGGCGGCCAGCAGCGTCATGAAGAGCGTCGCGCCCTCCTCGCGGGCCACCGCCTTCAAACCCGCCAACACCTCCCCCCCGACCTCGAACTGTTCGACCGCGCCGCGCGAGGTCTGCACCTTCGGGCGCGGGCGGTCGGCGGGTAGTTCGAGCACGGTCGGTGCCCCGGCCAACTGCTCGCGCCAGTATTCGAGCTGCCGCTCCAACTCCTCGCCGCGCAGCCACCCGCGCTGCCACGCCGCGTAGTCCGCGTACTGCACAGTCAGCCCCGGCAGCCGTGCCTCGACCCCGCCCGCCTCGGCCTCGTAGAAGGCGGAGAGCTCCCTGACGAAGACGCCAAGCGACCACGCGTCCGAGACGATGTGGTGCATCGTCACCACCAGCACATGCTCTTCATCGGCGAGCCGCAGCAGGCGCGCGCGGATGACCGGCCCGGCGCCGAGGTCGAAGGGGCGGCCCCCTTCTTCTTCGACCTCGGCGCGCGCGCGCGCCTGCCGCTCGGACGGCGGCGCGGCGCCAAGGTCTGTGAGTTGGAGCGTGAGCCGCGCGTGCGGGGAGATGACCTGCACGGGCTCGCCCGCGGCCAGAGCGATGGTCGTGCGCAGCACCTCGTGCCGCTCCACGATTCGGTTCAGACTGCGCTCCAGCGCGTCAACATCGAGCCGCCCCTCGATGCGGTACGCCACCGGCACGTTGTAGGAGGCCGCCTCGGGCGACAGCCGATCAAGGAACCAGAGCCGCTGCTGCGCGAACGACAGAGGCAGCGGGCCGCTGCGTTGGGCCGGGATGAGAGGCGGCGTGGCAACACCGGCCTTCTCTCGCACGGCGGCGTCGATGAGAGCGGCGAGTTCGGCCACCGTCGGCGCCTCGAAGACCGACCGCAGCGCCAGCCCCACCCCGAACAACTCCTCCACCCGCATCACCACCAGCGTCGCCAGCAGCGAGTGCCCACCCAGCTCGAAGAAGTTATCCCCGCGGCTCACCTCCCCGACCCCCAGCACCTCCGCCCACACGCCCGCCAGCGCCAACTCCGTCTCGCTCGCCTCGCCCGGCCCCGCGCCCTCCGCGCCCGTGCCGCCCCACGGGTCTGGCAGCGCCTCGTAGTTGACCTTCCCGTTGAGCGTCAACGGCACCCGCCCGATCCGCACATACCTCGACGGCACCGTCTCCTCGATGACCCGCTCCCGCAGATGCTCCCGCAGCCCGCCCGCGTCCAACTCCCGCCGCGCCACGTAGTAGCAGACCAGCTCCTCGACCTCCCTGCCCCCGGCCACCGCCCTGCGCGCCAACCGCACCACACTGTCGCGCACCTCCGGGTGCGAGTTGACCGCCACCCGAATCTCGCCCAGCTCCACCCGGTGGCCGTGGTACTTGACCTGCTCGTCGTGCCGCCCCAGATAGTCGAGCAACCCGCCCGCCACGCGCCGCGCCACGTCCCCCGTCCGGTAGAGGCGCGCCCCCGGCCGGTACGTGTCCTCGCCGAAGCGCTCGGCCGTCAGTTCCGAACGGTTGTGATAGCCCTCGGCCACCCCCTCGCCTGACACCAGCAGTTCGCCCGCCACCCCGTCGCCCACCTCCCGGCCCCGCCCATCCACCACGTAGACGTGGGCGTTGGCCGCCGGCCGCCCGATGGGCACCCGCGCCCCGGTGTCCGCGTCCGGGTCGTAGCGGTGGATCATGCAGCCGACCGTGGCCTCGGTCGGGCCGTACTCGTTGACGATCTCGACCCGCCCGCCGAACGACTCCCAGGCGCGGCGCG
>JBEVJD010000427.1:0-4159 GCA_040510435.1 Pyrinomonadaceae bacterium
CGTTGATCGGTAAACTCAAAGGCACACCGCTCTAGGGTTTTCCTTTACCCTTACCGCCGCCGCCGCCGCGTCCCTGACCTTGTGACTTCCCGCCGCCGCCGCCCGCGGATGACTGTTGCTGCTGCTTACGCTCTTGGCCGCGCGGGGACTGCATGGCCGGGCGCTGCTGCTGTTGCTGCTGCGGGCGCTCGGCGCGCATGCGTTGCTGTTGCTGCGGTCGCTCGGGACGCACGCGCTGCTGCTGTTGCGGGCGCTCGGGACGCGCTCTCTGCTGTTGCTGGTGGGCGCGCATCTGCTCGTGGCGTTGCTGCGCCCTCTGTGCCGCGTCCTGTTGTGCGGCTTGGCGGTGTGCGTTCGCGCGCGCTTCAGACTGACGCTGCGCCTCGAAGCGCTGCTGTTGTCGCTGCTCGGCGCCGCGCTGACGCTCGAAGGACGCCTGTGCCTGCTGCGCCTGCCGCTGCTGCGCGGCGCGTTCGCCGCGCGCGGACGCTTCGGGGCGCGCCGCCACTCTTTCGGCCTGCGGGCTCACGGGGCGCGTCCATGAATCGCGTCCGCGTCCGGCGCGTTCCTGCCTCTTCCCCTCGCGGCGGTCTTCGCGCGCGCGCCCGCGGGTCTGCTCGAAGCCGCGCGCGGGCGCGGCCGCCTGGACGGGCTCCTGTCGCCGGTCGTTGAACTTCAGCTTCTCGCGCTTCTGCTTCTCGGGCACGGCCTCGACGCGGAACCTGCGCGCCAAGTCGTTCCTGTCACCTCTGAACCCATTCCTGTCGTCCCTGAATCTCGGCGGCGGCGCGCTCGCGTAGACCTGCGTGTCGTCGAGTTTCCTGGCGAGCCCCGGCGGCAGCACGAAGCCGCGGCGCTCGGCGGCGCGTGTCAGAGACATCTGCCGCAGCACCGCGTTCGAGAGCGGGTCGCGCAGAGGACGCGCGCCCTCGAACGCGCGCGGGTCGAAGCGCGCGAGCGAGCCCGAATTGATGTCGCGCCCGAAGTCGTCAACCGCGACGACTGTCACGCCGCCCGGCGCGCCGAGGTTGGCGACACGCTCCGGCGCGTAATAGTCGCCGACGTAGTGCGGCTGCCAGTTCGCGTCGTAGTAGGCCGGCACGTACTGCTCGCCGGGCGCGAGCGGCACCCAGCCGATCTGGTTCGCCCCCGTCACGGGCAGGAAGGAGACGAGCGCGGGCGAGTAAGCGGGCTGCGCTTCCCGGCCGTCCGGCACCCAGTACCAGCGGTCGCCCGCGTTCACCCAGCGGCCGTAGTGGTACGGCGCGTAACCCCACGGCTCGTTCGACACCCACGTCAACCCGTACGGGTCGTCGAGCATCCACGAGCCGTCGCGGTACGGCGCCCAGCCCTCGTCAACGCGCGGGCTCCAGGCGTAGCCGTGGCCGTCGAGGTTCTGCCAGTCGCCGTAGTAGTCGAGGTCGTACGCGCCCGGCACCGACGCGGGCACGTGCTGGTAGCTCTCGTAACGGTTATATGGGTCGTAGTAATTAGGCTCGTTCAGGTACGCGTTGTAATCGCTGTAGCGTCCGTCGTAATAGTCCGGATAGCGGTAGCCGTAGTAATCATCCACGAGGCCGCCCGCGTCGTCGGGGCTCAGGCGCGAGAGCGCGACCTGCGCGGCCGTCTGGCCGAGCAGCGTCAACATCTCGCCCTTGCCGATCTGGCCGCTGCCCGCGAGACCCACCACCTGCGCCAGCCCGCTCAGCACCGAGACGAAGGCCGAGCCGTCGTCGTTGTAGCCCATCTGGTAGAGGCCGGGCTCGCGGAAGTCCACGGCGCCGTAGGGCGTGGCGACCTCGAACATCTCGCCGGGCGCGAGCGCGCCGATGTCGAAGATGGCCGAGCCGTCGCGCAGCGCCAACTGCGTGCGACGGTCGGAGAGCGAGACCACGTCGAGCGAAGAGTTGGGGTTGACGGTGGCGAAGTTGCGCCCCGTGAAGGCGAGCGACGCGCGCGAGTCGTCACGCGCGTAGAGCCGGTCGCCCGTCGTGAGCGGCGTGTTCGGCGTCAACTCAGTCCAGTTGGCTTCGTCCTCCGCGTCGGCGGCGAGGTCGCGGCTCAATCCCACCTCGCCGTCCACGCGCTCGACGCGCGCGGCGTGCGGGGAGGCCAACGCCTGCGCCTTCGGCTCATGCCTCATCCAGAGCGCGGCGGCGACCCCGCCGAGCGCGGCGCAGACGAGAAAGACCAACGTCAGGTGAGGCCAGAGCTTGATGTGGTTAGGACGAACGTTCACTTTATTACATCTCCGTTGCTGTAAAAGTTATCCCTTTCTATCTTCGCAAAGGTCGTGCCGCCGAGCCTCGTTTTCGGAGCCGTCTGCCTTAAGGTTACAGGCAGGTAAGTTAAACGAAACAGCCGCGCCGGAGGCACGCGTGACCGTGTAATGAAACCGGCGTGCGCGGCACCATATCGTGTCCGAACATCCACGATACGGTCAGCCTCAACACGACGTTTGTTGCGAGCACGTTGCCTTGAGGGTGTTGAAGTCTGAGGGCGAGAGTAGTGTCCGTGAGCGCGCCTTCGAGCCCTAAAATTGTTGCGGAGCCGTAGCGATTGGATGATAAATCGCTCTGGCGCAACCAATTTCGCCTCCGCGTTAGTCAAACCGCTTGACTGCTTTCCAAGGTTCGCTCAGAATTCGGTTAAAGACTCGGAGAACAACCTCGCAAGGCAGATTACTCGGAGGGACTTACCCAGGCGCTCCGGCCGCCCAACGAGTTTGGGCGCTGACCCGACAGGGCAGAGGGGGCGCGCGTTCGCCACGAAGCGGAGGGCAGCGGCCGCGGGCGCGCGAAGTTTCCCGACGGACTTTCGCACGAACGGAGAAGGATAAAGATGAGCAACGTTTCGACCAGAGTCAGATTCATCGCACTTACTTTCGCGCTGGCGCTCGCGGCCTCGCCCGCCGTCTTCGCACAGGACGCGACCGGCGGCGGCAACTCGCGCAGCGTCGCCTCGGGTCAGAAGATGAAGATCAAGGGTGTCGTCACCCGCCGCGACCCCGACTCCTTCGTCGTCCAGGACGCCAACGGCGTCTTGACGACCGTCTCGCTGACGAACGGCACCAGCATCAAGACCTCGGGCGGCTTCCTGCGCGGCGGCACCAACTACGGCGTGACCGCCATCCTGCGCGGCCTCAACCTTGAGGTCGAGGGGCGCGGCGACGGCACCAACCTCGTCGCCGAGAAGATTCGCTTCAAGGACGCCGACCTCCGCACCGCGCGCACGGTCGAGGCCAACGTGACGCCGGTCGAGAACCGCGTCGGCGCGGCCGAGTCGCGCATCGGCGAGGTCGAGCAGAACGCGACGCGCCTGTCGGGTCAGTTGGACGAGTTGGCCGCGGTCTCGAACGCCGCGCGCGGCGGCGCGAAGGCCGCGCAGGAGACGGCCGACATGGCCGTCGCGGGCGTCAGCGCCACCAACGAGCGCATCTCGGCGCTCGACGACTACCAGGTGCAGAACAACACGAGCATCCTCTTCCGCGTCGGGAGCGCCGTGCTCTCGCCCGACAGCAAGTCGAAGCTCGACCAGATCGCGCAGCAGGCGTTGCAGGCCAAGGGCTACGTGCTTGAGGTCTCGGGCTTCGCCAGCGCCGATGGCTCGACGGAGGCCAACCGCAGGCTCAGTCAGCGCCGCGCCGACGCCGTCATCCGCTACCTCGTCGAGAGCCACAACATCCCGCTGCGCCGCGTCATCACGCCGTACGGCTACGGCGAGGCGCAGCCCTTGGCCGACAACACGACGCGCGAGGGGCGCGAGCAAAACCGCCGCGTCGAGGTCAAGGTGCTCGTCAACCGCGGCCTCATCCAGGGCGGCCCGAACATGACCCGCCCGGCCGACAACCCGGGCGCGGGCAACTAGTGAAGGGAAGTAGACGGTAGGCAGTAGTCAGTAGTCAGTAGGCTACGCCCGGCGGACGGCACACAGGCCAAGGCTTTTCTACTGGCTACTGACTACTGCCTACTTTTTTTGTGGAGGAAGTCATTACAGTGTCCCGGTTACACGGCGCGGCGCGGAGGTCTCTGTTGGGGTTGACGCTGGCGGCACTCGCGCTCTCCGTCCTGGCGGGGGCGGGCGGGGCGCAGACGCGACGGCCGCGCACGACCGCGCGGCCCACGCCGACGCCGATCACCGTCCCGCGACTGCCGCAGCG
>JBEVJD010000428.1:0-16553 GCA_040510435.1 Pyrinomonadaceae bacterium
AGCAGCGAGATACGCATCGTCGCCAACCGCCGCGACGCGGGCGACGCCGCCGAGTACAGCTTCAAGGAGCGCGAGAAGCGGCAGGACAACCACATCCCGACGCGCGACCCCGTCCTGTTCCTCGAAGTCACGCTCGGCGACGCGTCGGAGTTCTCCGGCGTGCTGAGAATCAAAGGCGCGGATGTGGAGGGCCACCGCGTGCTGCGGACGGAGAGCCCGGCGGTGCCGAACGCCATCGCGGCCTTCATGCTCCACCTGCGGGACACGACGGGCAAACTCCCGCACGTCTACTTCGGCTGGAGCGAGGGCAACCCCCTAATGTACCTGCTGCGCTACATCGCCTTCGGCGAGGGCGACACCGCGCCCATCACGCGCGAAATCCTGCGCCAGGTCGAGGACGACCCCGAGCGCAGGCCCGCGGTGCACGTCGGGGGGTGATGAGAGCAGAGGTGGGGAACCCCGCGCATCATTGGGCCGGCGCAATCCCTTTTGGGGGCTCCGCCGCCCGCCGTCTTGTCATACAATGACGCCCTGTGTGGTGGAGAAGATTAGAAAGGAGCCGGGCGGGCTACGTGGTAGCCGTGGCGGTCGTCGCCGCACTGACGGCCGCGCTCAAGCTGCTCGGCGGGGGCGCCAACTCGACGACCGTCGCGCTGGCGCTGCTGTTCGCCGTGCTCTTCATCGCCGCCCGGATGGGGAGCGGCCCGGCGCTCGTCGCCTCGGTGCTGGCGGCGTTCTGCTTCAACTTCTTCTTCCTCCCGCCGTTCGGCACCCTCCACATCTCGGAGCCGGAGAACTGGGTCGCACTCTCGGCCTTCCTGCTCACGGCCGTCGTCGCCGGGCAACTCTCGACGCGCGCCCGCCGCCGCGCGGAGGAGGCCGAGGCCGGACGCCTGGAGATCGAGCGGCTCTACGAAGAGCTGCGCGCGGCCTTCGAGCGCGCGAGCCACGCCGAGGCGCTGCGCCAGAGCGAGCGACTGAAGACGGCACTGCTCGACGCCGTCACACACGACATTCGCACGCCGCTCACCTCCATCAAGGCGTCCGTCACGACGCTCCTGGACGAGTCGCGCGGAGACGCCGACGGCGGGCAGGCGGTCGCGCTCGACACGGAGTCGCGCCGCGAGATGCTGGAGGTCATAGACGAGGAGAGCGACCGGCTCAACCGCTTCGTCGAGGGACTCATCGAGCTGGCGCGCATCGAGGCGGGCGAGCTGCGGCTGCGTCTGAGGTGGGGCGCAATGGACGAAGTGGTCGCGGCGGCCCTCGCCCGCGCCGAGCCGCTTACCAGAGGTCACCGGATCAGCGTGGAGCTTGAGGACGGGCTGCCCGTCGTGCGTGTAGACCCGCACGCGGTGGCCGAGGTGGTCTACACGCTCGTCGACAACGCGGCGAAATACTCGCCGCCGGGGACGGCCATCCGCGTCGCGGCCGCGCGCGCCGAAAATGAGATGATACGGGTCACGGTCGAGGATCAGGGTCAAGGCATCCCGCCCGACATCCGCGAGCGGGTCTTTGACAAGTTTTTCCGTGCGACGCGGGACGGCGACGCGGGCGACGGCCGGCGGCCGGCCGGGACGGGCATGGGGCTCGCCATCGCCCGCGGGATAGTCGAGGCGCACGGCGGGCACATCTGGGTCGAAGGATGTGCCACGGAAACGGGAGCGCGCGTCGTGTTCACGCTCCCCATCGGCGACGAGGAAACTGTGGCCGACAGTCCGCGCGAGCAGTCCGCGGCGGCCGGGGAGGCGGATAGGGTCTTGTGAATCGGCAGCCGCGCATCCTCGTAGTTGACGACGAGCCGCAACTCGCGCGCGTTCTGCGCACGGGCCTCAAGACGCACGGCTACGACGTGAGAGTCGCGGCCGACGGCGTCTCTGCGCTTGAGACCTTCGGCGACTGGCGTCCCGACCTGGTCGTGACCGACCTCGCGATGCCGAACATGGGCGGGCTGGAACTGTGCCGCCGCCTGCGCGAACTCTCGCAGCTCCCCGTCATCGTCCTCTCGGTGCGCGGCGAGGAGAAGACGAAGGTCGAGGCGCTCGACGCCGGAGCGGACGACTACGTGACGAAGCCGTTCGGGATGGACGAGCTGCTGGCGCGCGTCCGGGCGCAGCTCAGGCGCGCGCAGGCTTCGGCCGCGGCCGCGGCCGCTTCGGCCGTTCTCGAAGACGGCAACTTCCGCATAGACCTCGAAGCGCGCAGCGTCTCCGTCCGCGGCGGCGAAGTCCACCTCACGCCGAAGGAGTACGACCTGCTCGTCTACTTCGTGCGCCACGCCGGCAAGGTGCTCACCCACCGCACCCTGCTCGGCGCGGTCTGGGGCGGCAACTACACCGAACAGGGCGAGTACCTGAGAGTCTTCGTCGGCCAACTCCGTAAGAAGATAGAGCCCGACCCTTCGAATCCACGCTACATCCTCACCGAGCCGTGGGTCGGCTACCGCTTCAACCCCGACTCGTAGAGCGCCCCGCCCTTCACCCCACGTCTTTACGAACTTTTTATAAACCCTTTACGCCATCCTTATGCGCGGGGCCGTAACATCAAGCCCGTTGACAATTCGTCTGCCGAAGCCTCGCAGGCTTTCAGGGAAGGGCCGAAACCGTCGCGGTCGTTCGGGGCGCGGGAGCAGCCAGCTCTGCCGCGCCCTTCGTCGTGACCGGGTGAAATCGATGAACAAGAGTTACGTGCTAACGGAAGACGAGCTGCGGGGCGAGATGTACCGAAGAATACTGCTCCTCATGGTAAAGAATCGGGGGTCGTGGCAATCGGTAGCCGCGGCCTTCGGTCTCTTCGGGGGGCTGCTCGCAATCGTCCTCGGGGTCTTGGACTGGGCCGTCGTCGGACTGTTCGCGCCCGCGGGCTCCCTCGGCCCATTCCTGGACGTGGCCGGGACAATTCTCCTCGTCCTGCCGCTCCCGCTGCTGGCGCTCGGCGCCTTCTGTCTCGACCTCTTAGAGAAGAAGCCCCCGCCCCTCCCGTTACCAACCGAATCCCGGCCCGCGGTCGCGGTGCTCCGCCGTTACCGTAGGCCGCGACACCCCCACCACAACTGACGCCGCTGCCGCCTCGGCGTCCGCTCCAAGCCGGAGGTTTGCGAGCCGGAGGCAGGTGGGCTTATCAGTCGAGAGCCCGAGAGCTTATGGCTATGTCACTCAAACGCCTGTTCGTCGGCAACCCGCTCAAGACGGAGCAGGCCGCCCACGAACGCCTCTCGAAGAAGACCGCGCTGGCGGTCTTCTCTTCGGACGCCCTCTCCTCGACCGCCTACGCGACCGAGGAGATTCTGCTGGTGCTCGCGGTGGCCGCGGCGGCCACGGCGGAGATGTCCTTCAACTACGTCGTGCCGATCTCGGTCGGCATCGCCGTGCTGCTCGCCGTCGTCGCCGCGAGCTACCGGCAGACCATCCACGCCTACCCGTCGGGCGGCGGGGCCTACATCGTGGCGAAGGAGAATCTCGGCGCCACGCCCGGCCTCGTCGCGGGCGCGGCGCTGCTCGTGGATTACGTGCTGACCGTCTCGGTCTCCGTCGCGGCGGGCGTGGCGGCCATCACCTCGGCGGTGCAGGAGACGCGGCTCGCGTGGCTCGACGAGCACAGGGTGGCGCTCTGCCTCGTCTTCATCGCCTTCATCGCGCTCGCCAACCTGCGCGGTGTGCGCGAGTCGGGCGCGCTCTTCGCCGCCCCGACCTACCTCTTCCTCCTCAGCTTCCTCTTCATGCTCGGCTTCGGCCTCTTCCACTACCTGACCCACGGGGGCGCGGCCCCGCACCCCGGCGAGGAACTGAAGACCGCCGAAGGCTACGGCCTCCAGCCGCTGACGCTCTTCCTCCTGCTCGGCGCGTTCTCGAACGGCTGCGCGGCCCTGACCGGCATCGAGGCCATCTCGAACGGCGTGCAGGCGTTCAGGAAGCCGGAGTCGCGCAACGCCTCGCGGACGCTCGTCTGGATGGCGGTGCTCCTGACGACGATGTTTCTCGGCACGAGCGTGCTGGCCTACCTCTACCACGTCCACCCGAAGCAGAGCGAGACGGTCATCTCGCAGTTCGCCCGCATCATGTTCACCGGCCGGGTGGGCTGGTTCTACTACGTCGTGCAGGGGACGACCGCCGCCATCCTCGTGCTCGCCGCCAACACCGCGTTCGCCGACTTCCCCCGCCTCGCCTCGCTGCTCGCACGCGACCGGTACCTTCCGCGCCAGTTCGCCAACCGCGGTGACAAGCTGGTCTTCTCGAACGGCATCGTCATCCTCGCCGTCTTCTCCGGCCTCCTGGTGGTCGCCTTCGGCGGCGACACCTCGCGGCTGATTCCGCTCTACGCCGTCGGCGTCTTCCTCTCTTTCACGCTCTCGCAGACGGGGATGGTGCGCCACTGGCTCAGGGAGCGCGCCGGGCTTCGCGCCGGGAGAGCGGAACGAGGCGACGGGCCGCAGGCGACGGCGATGTCCGGCGCGGGGCCGGAGGACGAAGAGATTCACCGCTCATACTTCGTCGGCGACGAGGTGAGCGAGCCCTCAAACTGGAAGAAGTCTATCGCCATCAATGCCGTCGGCGCCGCGGCCACGTCCGTCGTCCTCTGCGTGTTCGTCGCCACGAAGTTCGTCCACGGCGCGTGGATCGTGGTCGTCGTGATTCCCGCGCTCGTGCTGCTGTTCCGCTCGATCCACAGGCACTACGCCGGGGTGGCGCGGCAGCTCTCGACCGAGGGACTGGGTCAACCGCACGAGATCAGGAACACCGTCATCGTGCCGATCTCCGGCATCCACCGGGGCGTCATCAACGCGCTGCAATACGCCAGGTCTATCTCGCCCGGGGGCGTGAAGGCCGTGTACGTGGATTTCGATGATGAGGCGACGGTTAGGCTGCGCGAGAAGTGGGAGCGTTGGGGCCGGGGCGTCGAGCTGGTGGTGCTCCCGTCGCCCTACCGCGAGCTGACGCGCCCGCTCCTGCGTTACGTGGACAGGCTGAGGCGTAAGGGCCGGGAGGACTTCGTGACGGTCGTGCTGCCGGAATTCGTGCCCGCGCGCTGGTGGCAGCAGCTCCTCCACAACCAAAGCTCACTGCTGCTGAAAGGCTCGCTGCTCTTCAGAAAGGGCGTCGTCGTCACCAGCGTGCCCTACCACCTCGACCGCTGACGACGCGGGCTGCTTCGTCTCAAAGCAATTCATGTTTCGCGCGTCGGGGCGGAGGGCGGGGGCCCAAGTCTGAGGCCCCCGCCCTCCGCCCCGGCGCACGGAGTTTAGTACTGATAACGCAGCGAGATTTGTATGTTGCGCGGGGCGTACTGCGTGGCCGTCCCCGTGATGCGCCCGAAGTTGACGTTCGTCACGTCGAGACTGACGGGGAAGCCGTACTGCACGTGGTTGAAGGCGTTGAAAAAGTCGGCCCTCAGCATGAACCTGTGGTTCTCCCACGGCAGCAGGAAGTTCTTGTAGACCGCGAAGTCAACGTTCTTCACCCCGTCAAGGAAGAAAGTATTGCGCCCGACCAGAGGGAGCGTGCGGCCGACATCGGCGATGGTCAGCGGACGGAAGGCGGAGACGGGCAACATCGCCTGCGAGTTGGACGGGTGGTTGACACTGTTGCCGAGCACGGACGGGTCGAGCAGGACGGGCCGCGCCTCGGCGAAGCCGTCGAAGTCCAAGTCCTGAGACGGGCTGGTGATGGTGAAGGGCGTGCCCTTGGCGAGCTTGACGACGGTGGAGAACTGCCACCCGCCGAGGGTCTGGCCGAGGATGCCGCGCTCGCCGCTGAACCAGGGCGTGCGGTAGGTGCCGAAGAAGGTGAAGCGGTGCGGGGTGTGGAAGCGCGAGAGAGCGCGTGCGTCGCGCGCGTTGTTGCCCGTCTGGTTGGTGTCGCCCGCGCCGACCGCCGTCGCCTCGGAGGTCGTGTCGATGGACTTGCTGAAGGTGTAGGACGCCTGGAAGTTGAAGTTGTGGCTCAGGTTCTTGATCCATTCGACCTGGAGGCCGTGGTAGTAGCTCCAGGCGGCGTTGCTGACCGCCGTGTTGGTCGTGAACAGACCGTTCGGGCGGCGCTCGTTCGTGCGCGGGACGAGCCGGCTGTATTCGAGTGGGCCGAGCGGGACGGCGACCGGGCACGTCGTCGAGGTCGCTATCCCGGGTAGCCCCGTGCCGGCGCAGACGACATCGGCGGCCGGGCGTAGCGTCTGACCGCGCACGTCCACGGCGCGCGGGTCGCCCGCCGTCCGCTGGGCGGCCGTGTAGAGCACCGCGGGGGCGTTGTTCGGGTGGTTGGAGACGAGTACGCCGGAGGGGTCGGAGAGGGGCAGGTTGTCGAGCTCGTAGCGCAGCAGCCCGATGCCGCGGTTGCCGGTGTAGCTCATCCGCACCTTCGACCGGAGCGGCATCGTCCGCTCGTACGACAGGTTCCACTGCTGCGTGTAGGGCATCTCCAGGCCGGGGTCGATCAGCGTCTCGGTGTGGCGCGTGGTCTGCGGGCCCGGCACGAAGGCGAAGCCGTTGGTCGGGTCGGCGTAGTTGGTCGCGTTGAAGACCGCCGACGAGGGCGCGGTCTGGTTGTAGAAGAAGGCGTTGGGCGGATTGAAGCGCACGGTCGCGCCGCCCTGCGAGAAGACCGACTGGAAGAGGCGACCGTGGTAGATGCCGTAGCCGCCGCGGATGGACGAGGTGCCGGGCTCGCCGAAGAGCGCGCCGAAGAAGCCGCCCTCGAAGCGGGGGCTCCACGCGAAGCCGACGCGCGGCTCGTAGTTATCCTTGTCGGCCCCGAAGCCGTAGTCGAGGCGGCCCGCGGCCTCCTCCGGCGCCGAGACGTACTCGTAGCGAAAGCCGAGGTTGAGCGTCAGGTTCTCGCGCACCTTCCAGTTGTCCTCGACGTAGAAGTTCGACTCGTTGATGCGGTTCTCAAGGAAGAACGGGCCGTAGCCCTTCTGGAAGTTGTTGACGCAGCCGTTCAGGAACGAGTAGAAGGCCGACGGGACGCCCGTCGGGTTCGCGGCGTTGACGAGATTCGGGTCGCGGTAGGTGAAGCCGTTGCAGACGGCGCTGTTGAACTGGTAGAAGCCGCGCGAGAAGTTGTCGGCAAGGTCGTCCAAGCGCTGGCGCCGGATGTCGGTGCCGGCCTTGAGCGAGTGCCTGCCGGCGAGGGTCGTGAGGTTATAGACGAACTGGTTGTCGGTCTGGTAACGCTGGATGGGGAAGTTGCCGGCGTTGCCGAGCACCGTCTGCGTGCCGACGGGCGCGGGGTTGAGGAAGCGGATGACCGGGGTGTCGTTGCCGTCGGCGATGTTGACGAGCGTCGTGCGCAGTCCCAGCCCGTAGCGGAACTCGCCCACCGTCGCGGCCGAGAAGAGGTGCGTCCACGTCAGGCCGATGTTCTGCTGTTTGTGGTTCTGGTCGGCGCGCTCGCCGGGGATCACGTCCTCGGCGACGAAGCGCTGTCGCGTGTACTGCCAGCGCCCGAAGAAGCTGTCCGCCTCGCGCGGGTTCCAGTCGAAGCGGCCCGAGTAGTCGCGCGCCGGGAAGTCGAAATCCTGCTCGCCGCGCCAGGTGCGGGGTTGGTTGGCCGGGCCATTGGGCACGACGCCCTCGAAGCGGTCGATGACCGACTGGATGAAGGCGCGGTTGGCCGGCGTGTCGTTGGCCGGCGTCTGGAGGAACCAGTTGGCGGGGTTGCGCTCGGCGACGGTGAACACGTCGCGCGAGATGTTGTTGGCCCCGGTGTTCTCCGTGTGGTCGAGGCTGACGAAACCGAAGAGGCGGTTCTTGATGACGGGGAAGCCCGAGGTGAAGCCGAACTGGTGGCGCCGCGACTTGGCCTTGAGGACGCCGGGATTGAAGACGTTGTTCGTCGCGTTGAGCGCGCTCTTGTTGTGATACCAGTACGCGTCGCCGTGGAGGCCGTTCGTGCCCGACTTCGTCTGCACGAGCACGACCGCGCCGTAGCCGCGCCCGAACTCGGCCGTGAAGTTGTTGGTGATGACCTGGAACTCCTTGATGGTCGAGAGCGACGCCCCCTGGCGGTTCTGGTTCTCGCTGGAGTCGTCGTTGTTGACGCCGTTGATCTGGAAGGTCGCGCCGCGCGTGCCCGTGCCGTTGAAGTTGATCGAGGAGCCGGAGGAGGCGGTCGGGTTGTTCTGCCCCGCGGTCGGGTTCTCCTGGTAGCCCGTGAAGGTCTCGGCGAGCGTCAGGAAGTTGCTCTGGTTGAAGGTGGGCTTATCCAGAATCTCCTGCTCGGTCAGCCGCCCCTTGATCTCGGCGTTCGTCGTGTTGATGGGCTCCTCGTTGGTCGTGACGGTGACGGTCTCGCCGACCGTGGGGCTGAGCGTGAAGTCGGCGAGGACGTTCTGGTTGAGCAACACCTCCACGCCCTCACGCCTGACCGAGCCGAAGCCCTGGCCGGTGGCGGTGACGTGGTACGTGCCGATGGGCAGGAAGGTGGCGACGTAGGAGCCGTCCTCGTTCGTCGTCACCGTCCGCTCCTGCCCGGTCTCGACGTTGCGGACAGCGACGGTCGCGCCGGGCAGCACCGCGCCGTTCGGGTCTTTGACGGTGCCCTGCAACGTGCCCGTCACGGTCTGGGCAAAGACTGCCGCGCCCAGGCAGAGAATGCCGGCGACGAGAGCGACTAAGCGTTTGATCATTGGTTCTCCTCCAAATGCGTCTACGGGGGTTCTGAAACGTCGCCGCTCCCCCACCGTGCATCCCGAGAGAGCCCGACACAAACCGGCATCGACAGCCACCCTGGCTCGAACCTTACGCCTGGATTTTGAAACCTTTAAAGGAAAGAAAGGGATAACGCGACTCTTGAGTCACGTTTCGGCCGACATTTTATAGAGAGATGACGCAATAATAAAAACTAAAAGATTTTATGAAAGCCATAAGTATCTCTGGCAGGTGAATCGGGCGGGTGAGGTGCCGGAGCGGGCTCCTGCTCAGGACAAGAGCGCCGCGATGAGGAAGGATCAAGTTAAAAGGTTAGCAGGAAGCGATGCGCAGGGACAGGCGAAGTTCGTCGCTTCTCCGTTCGGGATCGCTGCTTAGCGGAAGGCACTCGATAAACTATTTTACTTGGAAATAATCTTCGCAACGCAACCGAGTCTTCTGCCTCGCTCGTCCGCGAAGGCCAGCCGCACGCGCGCGAGTTCACGCTCCAGGCAGGTCAGGAGCATTTCGCCCTCTCGGAGCAACTCCTCGCCGGATGACCGCTCAAGTTTTTCGCAGAGTATCTCCACCCGGCGCGCCCCGAGGCTGGCGCTGCTACCCTTGAGGCCGTGCGCTGCCCGGCTTAATGCCGCCAAATCTCTGGCCGCCCACGCGCTCCGGATGGCGGCCAGACGACGCGGCGTGTCCTCGGCGTAAAGATCAATCAGTTCGACGACCAAGTCCGGCTCCCCTTCAACCTGCGCCTCTTCAAGGCTAAGGAGCACTGTCAACTCCAGGGCCTCTTCAGTCGTGTCGAGAGCACTTGCCCGCGTTACCGGGCAAGTCCCGTGGTCTATGTCGTCGGCGATCTCGACTCTGCCACTCATGCTAATCCTTTACCCGCCGGCTTGCGCGCGCCGACGGTTCCTAAAGACTTTGTGGACGACTTCCCGGTCGCGCCGTCTTTGCTGAG
Organism: Pyrinomonadaceae bacterium; assembly: GCA_040510435.1. Lineage (GTDB taxonomy): Bacteria > Acidobacteriota > Blastocatellia > Pyrinomonadales > Pyrinomonadaceae > QHXN01. Next base: position 9,597 of record JBEVJD010000428.1, read on the forward strand.
CAGCATACTTAACGAAAACTGCAATTGCAGGGCCGTGAAAGGTTTCGGGAGAAAGACTGTGGCGCCCGCATCAAAGCTGTCTTTCATCAGCTTGAGCTCCGTTTCGGAAGTCATCATGATGACGGGGATTCGCATCAGACGTTTTTCGGTTCTCATGTGACGGATGATGTCTATTCCTTCGAGGTAGGGCATCACCATGTCGAAAATCGCCGCGCCGAACCTGGCGTCGGATTGAAGGATGCGAATCGCCTCGCGTCCGTCTTCTACCGTGACCGGGGTGTACCCCGCTCGCCTGACGACGGACGCGACCAGATGCCTGACTACCGGATCGTCGTCGGCGACCAGAATGCGTCGCGGCGTCCCTACGCTTGACGGTGACATGTTCTTAAGTTCCTTTCACTTAAACTAACGCGTGACCGAACCGTTCTTGCAGGAACAGTCTGACCCGTTCGTACTCCCTCTCGACTTGAGCGCTTATGCGTCCGGCCCCCGCCATCTGCTTCTCGCGCCCCATGCGTTCCAACTCGCGCAGCGGCCCGACCACCGCCGACATCCCGCAGGTGGCGCTCACGCCGACACAGTTGTGCGCAATCAACTCCACTTCGTCTGCGTCCCCCGACTCGACGGCCACCACTAATCTCGCGAGGCTCGCGGACATTTGTTCGAGGTAGACGCCGATGATGTCGGCCACCTCCTCCGGGTCATCGCCCATCGCCTGGTGCAGCCTCTTTAAATCGACGGGCGGCAAAATCTCTTCGGGCGTCGCGCAGGCGGGTTCCACGCTCACGGCGTCGTCCGCCAGGAACCTTTCGAGCACGGCGGCCAACTCCTCCGGCCTGACCGGCTTGGAGACGTAGTCGTCCATGCCCGCCGCGAGGCACTTCGCGCGATCACCTTCGAGGGCGTTCGCGGTCATCGCCACGATGGGCGTGTGTTTCGCCGTCCCTTCGCGGCGGCGAATCTCGGCCGTCGCCGCGTACCCGTCCATCTCGGGCATCTGGCAGTCCATGAGCACAAGGTCGTATGCGATTCTCCCCAGCGCCTCGACCGCCTCCCGCCCGTTGGCGACGGCATCGCCGCGGTAGCCGAGCTTCTGCAATTGGCGCACGGCCACTTTCTGGTTCACGACGTTGTCTTCGGCGATCAGGATGAGCTTGTGTGACACCACCTGCACCTCCTTCATGGTGAGTTTAGTTTGTGGGTTCGACGGTTGGGGCGTGGGCGGCGCCTGGCTCATCACGGTCGCCAGACAGTCGAACAGTTGGGATTGGCGCACCGGCTTGGTGAGGCACGCCTCGATGCCCGCCTCGCGCGCCGTCGCGGACTGCCCGCGCTGCCCGAACGAAGTCAACATGACGAGGCGTGTCCCCGCGATGGCGGGGTCGGCCTTGATGGCGCGCGCCAACTCCAGACCGTCCATCCCCGGCATCATCAGGTCGAGCACGGCGAGGTCGTAAGGCTCGCCCCGCCCCGCCGCCGCGTGCAGCAATTCGAGGGCGCGCGCGCCCGACTCGACCTCCGCATGAACCATCCCCCAGGAGCCGAGTTGGTGCGACAGAATCTTCCGGTTAGTCGCGTTGTCGTCCACGGTCAACACCCGCAGCTTGTCGAGACTCAAGACGGTCGCCGGGACACCTGCGGCGTCCTCGGGCTGTCGGTCGAATCTGGCGGTGAAGCGGAAGGTCGTGCCTTTACCCAACTCGCTGTCGAAGCCGATTCGCCCGCCCATCAACTCGACTAACTGTTTCGAAATCGCCAGACCCAGCCCCGTCCCGCCGTACTTGCGCGTCGTCGAGCCGTCGGCCTGCGTGAAGGCGTGGAAGAGGTGGCGGCCCGCGGCCTGGTCGATGCCAATGCCTGTGTCGGCCACCGTAAAGCGGACGACGACCTCGGCGTCGGTCTCGCTCTCCTTCTCGGCTTGCACGACGACCTCGCCGTGCTCCGTGAACTTGATGGCGTTGCCGATGAGGTTCGTGAGCACCTGTCGCAGCCGGCCGGGGTCGCCGCGCAGTTTGGTCGGGATGTCGCTGTAGACGAGCGAGGCCAGTTCGAGTCCCTTCTCCCGCGCGCGCTCGGCCAACAATTCGACCGTCTCCTCGACCGGGTGCAGGAGGTCGAAGTCCAGCGTCTCGAACTGGAGCTTGCCCGCCTCGATCTTCGAGAAGTCGAGGATGTCGTTAATGATGGTCAGCAGCGAGTCGCCGCTCGCGCGGATGGTCTCGGCGAAGTCGCGCTGCTCGGCGTCGAGGTCGGTGTCGAGCAGCAGCCCGGTCATGCCGATGATGCCGTTCATCGGCGTGCGAATCTCGTGGCTCATGTTGGCGAGGAACTCCGACTTGAGCCGCGCCGACTCCAACGCGGCGTCGCGCGCCTGTTGCAGTTCCGCCTCCATCCGCTTCCGCTCGGTGATGTCCTGGAGCGTCGTGCGGATGCCGGTGACGTTGCCTTGCGCGTCGTAGATCAGCCGGTCTTCGACCTGCACGAGAATCAGTTCGCCGTCCTGGCGGATGAACGTCCGCTCGTACGAAGTCAGCGGCATGACGCCCGAGAGCTTCCGCCGGACGGCCTCCTGCGACACCTTCTCCACGACGAGTTCCCAGATCGGCCTGCCCACCAACTCTGCGGCCTGGTAGCCGAGCAGGCGCTCCCCGGCGTGGTTGATCCGGGTGATGCGCCCGTCCCTGTCCAGCTCGTGATAGGCCATCGGCGCGTCGTCGAAGAGGTCTCTGAATTTAGCCTCGCTCTCGACGAGCGCCGCCTCGGCCCGCTTGCGCTCGATGGCCAGAGCGATCTGGCCTCCGACCGACGTGAGGAATTCGAGGTCGCGCTCCGAGTAGGCGTCTCTGTCCCTGTAGTGTTGGACGACGAGCACGCCGATGGCCTCGGAGAGGGTGCCGAGCGGGATGCCGAGCCAGCAGGCCGGAGAGGTTCCGACCGGCTCGACTTCGCCCTGCTCGACGAGTCGGCTGAAGACCGCGTGCGTCATGAGGGCGGGGCGGCCCGTGCGGAAGACGTAGGCCGTGCGGCTCTTCCCCAATTTTTGTGGGGGCGGCACGTCGTCGTATTGGTCAACGAAGAACCGCATGGCGAACAGTCCCGCCTGTTTGTCGTGGAGCGCGACGAAGCAGTTCTCCGCGTAGAGAACTCGCCCGATGGCGCGGTGGATCAGGCTCAGCAGTTCGTCAAGATTGGATGTCTCGTTGACGCCCTGCATAATCTCGAACAGGACTTGGCGCTCCGTCTCGTCCTGCCAGCGTGCTGACTTCATGATGGTCTTACTCTTCCTCTGATTTTGAGAGCTATCGGGTCGGCGGCGGCTAAGCGTGTCGGGAAACGGACGGGGAGGTGTGGGCGGTGTCAGCTTCTTGACACTCGTGCGCTCGCCGGCTCGACGAAGGCCCGTTCGATTGACCCTGAGTTGTCGGCCCGCATCGGGTTAAGGTAAGGCGTTTTTACCGTCTTGCAGCGAAACGGGAGGGCCGACAGTAACGCGGGGACGCGGAGAGCCTTCGGCGTCTCCACACCGCACCGTCCAGTGCATTTGTCATGCCGGAGGCAACGGAGGCGGCGTTCGTTCGGTGCTAGGCCGAGACGTAGTCCAGCCTCTCCCCGACCTCTTCGTTGGTCTGCTCGTGGATGCGGGCCACGTCGGAACGGGTCAGCCGCAGCAACGCGAGACGGTCGGAGCCGCACGCGTCGAGGCTTGCCACCTCGCTTGAGTCGTGGGCGTGCGCGACGGCGTCGGCCACGTGCAGCAGGAGGGCCGCCGGGTCGTTGATGCGGACGGCGTCGTGGTGAGCCTGGATGGCAAGCGCCAACTCGCGCGGGGTGCCGCAGGCTTCGAGTATCCACTGGCCGACCTGCGCGTGATCGACGCCGAAGGAGGTGACCTCCTTGTCGGCGCGCGTCCCGGCATCGTCGAGCCAGGTGATGGTCTCCATCTCTTGCGGGAAGAGCGCGTGCAGGAGGACTTCGCCGATGTCGTGGAGCAGGCCGGCCGTGTACGCGGCTTCCGCGTCGAGCAGCCCCGTCTTCTCCGCCAGCAGCCGCGCCGCCACGGCGCAGCGCTGTGAATGAACGCGCAACACTTGCGCTTCGTAACAGACCCTCTCGCACACATCCGCCTGTGCGATGACGTGACGCAGCACGTCAGTTCCGAGACGCGCGCAGGCAGCCTTCAGGCTCGCCGTCGGGCCTTCGGCGGGACGGCCGACGTTAGCCGCACGGAGGACTCTGGCCGCGAGCGCCGGCTCGGCTTCGACTTCGCACAACAACTCGGACAGCGTGAGGCTGCGCAGGTTCGCTGGCCTTGCTACGGGGAGGAATTGCGGGCCGATGTGGCTGCGAATTTGCGCCAACGCCTCCAGTTTACAGAACGCCCTGACGACCTCCGGGTCGAACAGCGTCCCCGTCTTTTTGACCAGCTCTTCGACGGCGGCCTCGTGGCTGAGGGCGTCGCGGAAGGGGCGGGGGCTGGTCATCGCGTCGTAGGCGTCGGCCACGCGGATGATCCGCGAGGCGACCGGTATCTGTTCGCCCGCCAAGCCTTCGGGGTAGCCGGTGCCGTCGTAATTTTCGTGATGGTGGCGCACCGCCGCCGCAACCTCCTCCATCTCGGGGACGCCCGCCAGCATCCGCGCCCCGCGCTCTGCGTGCAGTCGGACGACCGCCTGCTCCGCGCCGGTGAGCGCCGAGGGTTTGAGGAGCACGGAGTCGGGCGTGCCGATCTTGCCCACGTCGTGCAGGAGCGCGGCCAGGCTGAGCTGTTCGAGCGCCTGCACGCTCAGATGCATCCGGCGGCCGATGGCCCCGGCGTAGCCGCCGACGCGCCGCGCGTGCCCGTAGACGAAAGGGTCTCTGGCCTCCAGCGCGTCGGCGATAGCGCGGACGAAGCCTCGCGTCATCTCCCGCAGCCGCAGGGAGAGGCGCTTGTTCGCCACTTCCAACTCGTGATGCGACTTGTTGGTTTCGTAGTGCTCAAGGGCGCGCGCGACCGTCAGACGCAGGTCGTCGTTGTCCCACGGCTTGGTGACGTAGCGGTAGACCTGCCCGCAGTTGATCGCCTCGACGAGCGCGCCCATGTCCGTGTACCCCGTGAGGATCATCCGCACCATGTGGGGTCGCGAGTCGGCGATGAGCTTGAGTAGCTCGATGCCGGTCATGCCGGGCATCCGCTGGTCGGTGACGAGCAGCGCCACGTCGTGCTGGCCGAGGAGTTCCAACGCCTCCGGCCCCGACGACGCCGTGAGCACGGAGTAGTCGCGGCGGAAAAGCCTTTCGAGCAGGCGCAGATTGGCCGGCTCGTCATCGACAATCAATATTTTATAGGTCATGTTTCCCTGGCTCTGTCGGTGTGGTTGTGGTCGAAGGCGGTTAATCAATCGTCGCGCGCGCGCCGCGGGGGGCGTCCACCGGAAGCGTGACCGTGAAAGTCGTCCCGTCGCCGGGGCGGCTCACGACTGCGATCCGGCCCTGATGACGCTCGACGATGCCGTAGGTGACTGACAGCCCCAACCCGGTGCCGTCGCCGACGGGCTTCGTGGTGAAGAAGGGGTCGAAAATCCGCGGGAGATGTTCGGGCGCGATGCCGTCGCCGGTGTCGCCCACCGCGACGACCGCCGTGTCGCCCTCGCACCGCGTCACGATGCGTACTTCGCCGCCGCGCCTCACGGCGTACGCGGCGTTGACGAGCAGGTTGAGCCAGACCTGATTGAGCTGTCCCGCGTAACAATCCACGAGCGGCAGGTCGCCGTAATCGCGCACGAGTCGGACGTTCTCGGCGGTGTAGTAGCGCGCGAGCAGGCGCAGCGTAGACTCGATGCTCTCGTGAATGTCCACCTTCTTGAACTCCGCCTCGTCGAGGCGGGAGAACGTCCGCAGGTTCTGCACCACGTCGCGGATGCGTTCGGCGCCCTCGCGGCAGTCGGCGATGATGGAGCCTAAGTCGGCAAGCGCGTTCTCGTAGTCGGTCTCCTCCTTCAGCGCTTTCACCTTCCCCGACATCTCGTCCGAAAGCGGCACCGCGTCGTAGAGGGCGAGCAGACGTTCGAGCCCGCGCGCCGACTCGGCGAGCAGTTCCATGTTGCCGTAGATGAACCCGGCGGGGTTGTTCAGTTCGTGCGCCACGCCGGCCGCCAACTGCCCGAGCGAGGCCATCTTCTCACTCTGGATAATCTGCCCCTGAAGACGCTCAAGCTCGGCCTTGCTGCGCCTGAGTTCCTCATTCCTGCGCTCAAGGTCGAGCTTGTAGTGACGGGCGGCGCGCAGCAGGGCGCGTCGCTCCAGCGCCCGCTCAACCGTCATCGAGAGGACGCTGAGGTCGCAGGGTTTAATCAGATAGTCGTAAGCGCCGAGGCGGACGGTGTCCAGGACACGCTGCGGGCGGTCAACACCCGAAACCATGATGACCGCCGTCTCCGGGTAGCGGAGCATAATCTCTCGCAGCAGTTCGACCCCGTTGCGGCCCGGCATCATCACGTCCGAGATGACGAGCGCGTAACTTTCAAAGGCCATGCGCGCTAACGCCTCGTCCGCCGACGCGGCCGTGTCGCAGAGGTAGTCGTCCCCGAGGTAGCAGGAGAAAATCTCGCGCAAATCCTCCTCGTCATCGACGATGAGCAGCCGCCGGTCACCGTCCTCCATGAACTCGGACGCGGGGCGGGCGCTGGCGGCGGGAGTGGCTTGGCTGGTGCAGGCGTACGACATGCGTTGAGATTCGAAACGTGTGGTTCTCTGTGGCGGAACGGGACGCCCCACTCAGACCGCGCTCGCACCCAGCCCTTCCGAGCGCCGTGTGCCCCCGGCGGAGCGTCCCGCTCGGTCGCAATGCACGATTCGTGCCGCAGACCACGCAGAGCGCGTGATGGCGCTGACGGAAATACCGATGAAGCTACTGGTGAGAATTCTTTAGGCGGGAGGCCGGTTTTTGCGAGGTTGCGACTCAACCACCGGCCTTAT
>JBEVJD010000429.1:0-6605 GCA_040510435.1 Pyrinomonadaceae bacterium
CCGTCACTCTCGAAGTTCCGCGAGCGCACGGCGGAGGCGCAGAAGCTTTTGAAGACGCGACTGACGCTCACGTCCTCGACGCCCAACACGGCCTTCGTCACGCTCGCCGCGCTCGAAGAGGGCTCGTCGAAGATTCACACGCTGAGCTTGCCGAAGGAGACCTTCCTCAGGCGCGGCGCTGACGTGGTGCTGACGACGGTTCAAGGGTTGAACGTGCGCTTGCAGATCATTCGCTCGAACTACGTCAACACGGCGGTCATCGTCTCCGAGGCGGCGACGGGCAAGCAGTTGACGCCGCTCGTCGTCGAGTACCCCATCGAGAAGTTCGGGCGCTTCCGCGAGATGGCCTATTACACTTCCGTCCACCCCGCGCTCGTCTCGTCCGAGATCACCAAGCACGGGCAGTCGTACGTGCGCAACATGCTCGACCTCGCGGCACAGCGCCTCAAGGACAAGGGCAAGACCATCTCGCCCGAGCTGGTGGACATCGCCGAGCGCCTCTGCCTCGTCGAGCACGTTGACCACAGCCGCTTCCGGGGCGAAGACCGCAAGAAGCTCTACGAAGAGGTCTATGCGCTCTACTCGCTGAACGAGCTGGACACGTACCGCTACTCGGTCAGCTCGGCGGGCGCTGGCGGCATGGTGCAGATGATCCCCTCGACGTACCAGATGGTTCGGCGCATGCACCCGGGCGTCGGTTTGAACCCGGACTTCGTCGTCGGAATGCGCAACCACGGCAACGCGCTCGAAGCGATGCTGCTCTACATGCAGGACACCTGGAACGGCCTCGCGCTCAGCGAGGAGGTGCTCGACGCGCTCACGAACAAGTCGGCGACGCGCTCGGAGTTGATGGCCGCTGGCTACAACTCGAACCCCGCGCGCCTGCCGCTCTACCTGCGACGCGGCGGCGCGGGCTGGCGCACGCTCATCCCGCGCGAGACGCAGATGTACTTGCAGATTTACTCCTCCGTCGAAGCACTCATGCAGTTCAAGAACCGCGGCAGCGACAAGTCCCAGACGACGCCGACGCAATCCGCCGTCGGCACGTCGCAGAGCCGGTAAACGAACTATAGCGGTTAGCAGTTGAGTGTGACCGTTTAGCGGCGGGCTCAGCCCGCCGCTAAACGGGATGACAAACAGTCCCAGTCAAATCCAAGTCGCTATAAGACTTTAACCACAGAGACAGAGAGGCACGGCTTGTTGAGTCAAGCTGTGCCTCTCTGTCTCTGTGGTTAAAACCGCTGACCTTACTTGCGCTCAAGCGAGGCGCGATCCCAGTGGGCTTGGGTGGCGGCGGCTTCGTAGGTGGTTTGGAGAAATTCGAGGAGCGCGGCGTCCGGGTCTTCGGACATGCGGGCGGCTTCGTAGGGGAGGACGAACTCCTTGAAGTCCGTGTTGTAGTAGGCGCGCTCGGGGCCGACGCGCGCGTCTTTGAAGCCCTCAGGCTCGGGGTAGGCGTAGGAGTAGAAGATGGGCTCGGGCAGGGCGGGGGCGCCGGGCCAGAAGCCCACGCTTGAGACCTCGTGCGAGTAAGCCTCGCGCGTGACCGAGTCGGCGACGCCGGGGGCGCCGGGGTGCTCGGGCGCGCGGCGGCCGGAGAAGCGCGTCACGGCGAGGTCGAAGCTGCCCCAGAAGAAGTGGACGGGGCTGCACTTGCCCACGAAGCCCGAGCGGAATTGCTGGAAGACGCGGTCGGCCTGCATGAGCGCGAGCCGGAAACGCTCGACGTACTCCGCGTCGTAAGACTTGTGCGTGTCGTCCTGCTCGAAGGGGATCGGGTTCTCGACCTCGACCGGCGTCGTCCAGACCTTCACGTCCAACCCCAGCTCGCCCATCCGTGACATGAAGTCGCCGTAGAAGTCGGCGACCGTGCGCGGCGCGAGCGCGAGTTCGCGCGCGTCGCCTTCGTGCGTCTCGATGCGGAGCCGGTGGCTTATGAAGTCGAAGTCGATCTGAAACGTCCTCTGCCCGTAGGGCATCGGCGAGGTCGTCAGCCCGCGCGGCGTGACGTAGAGCGGCACCTGCCACCAGTGGTTCACGTGCGGCGCCTGCGCCAGCCGCACCTTGCCCACCACCTGCGTCCACATGTGCACCGTCGCCAGCGTCTCGCGCCACTCTTCGAACGGGAGTGCGGGCCAGTTGTCGGCCGCGCCTTTTGCTTCGGGGGAGTTCATCGTCTTTGGCTCCTCGTCTTCGGTCGTTTGAAGTGTGACCCGGGAAACGTCCGCGCGTCGCTAATCGCCGTAATGCATGCTGTCTCGGAGCGCCGGGTCGGGCAGCGCCTCGCGGCGCGAGTCGTCGGCGTATTGGAGTTTGTAGAGGCGCCAGTAGAGGTCGCGGCGGGCGAGGAGCTGCTGGTGCGTGCCGCGCTCGCGCAACTCGCCGTGGTGGAGGACGAGTATCTGGTCGGCGCGCTGGACGGTCGAGAGGCGGTGCGCGACGACGATGGAGGTGCGGTCGCGCAGCACCCGCTCGATGGCCTGCTGGATGAGCTGCTCGGTCTCGGTGTCGATGGAGCTGGTCGCCTCGTCGAGGATGAGCAGCGCGGGGTCGAAGGCGAGCGCGCGGGCGAAAGAGATGAGCTGCTTCTGCCCGACCGAGAGCCCCGCGCCGCGCTCGCGCACCTCGGACTTGTAGCCGCCGGGGAGGCGTTCGATGAAGCCGTCGGCGTGCACCTCGCGCGCGGCCCAGGCGACGCGCTCGTCCGGCACGTCCTCGCGGCCCAGACGGATGTTGCCCTCGACCGTCCCGCTGAAGAGGAACACGTCCTGCAACACGACGGCGAAGTTCTCCCTCAGAGCCTTCAAGTCCCACTCGCGCACGTCTACGCCGTCGAGCAAGACCTGCCCGCGCTGCACGTCGTAGAAGCGCATGAGGAGGTTGGTGATCGTCGTCTTCCCCGAGCCGGTGTGCCCGACGAGCGCGACCGTTTGCCCCGGCTCGGCCACGAAGGACACGTCCTTCAGCACCCAGTCCTCGTCCTTGTAGGCGAACCAGACGTTGCGGAACTCGACGCGGCCGCGCGCGCGCCCCGTCATCTTCGGCTCGGCCGGCGTCGTGACGGCGAGGGGCAGGTCGAGCGTGCGGAAGATGCGCTGCGAGGCGACGAGCGCCGCCTGGAAGACGTTGTACTTGTCCGAGATGTCGCGGATGGGCTGGAAGAGCCTCTGCGAGTACTGAATGAAGGCGACGAGCGCGCCGATGGAGAGCACCTCGTTCGTCGGCGTGTTCTGCATCACGCGCCAGCCGCCGTACCAGACGATGAGCGCGACGCCGAGCGAGCCGATGATATCCACGAGCGGGAAGAAGACCGCATAGTAGAAGATGGTCTGGACGTTGGCCTGCCGGTAGTCGTTGTTGGCGTCGTGGAACTGGCGTAAGGACTTCGCCTCGCGGTTGAAAATCTGGACGGTCTGCGCGCCGGAGATGTGCTCCTGGAGGAACGAGTTGATGCGCGCCAGCTTCGTCCGCACGAGGTCGTAGCCGCGCCGCGCGTGGTTGCGGAACCACGTCGTCGCCGCGAAGAGGAGCGGCACCGTCACGAGGGCGACGAGCGTCAGTCGCCAGTCCATCCACGCCATGAAACCGACGATGGCGAAGACCATCAAAATGTCGCCCAGACCCTCGATGACGCCCGAGGTGAACAGCTCGTTTAAGGCGTCCACGTCCGAAGTCAGGCGCGTCATGATGCGGCCGACGGGGTTGCGGTCGAAGTAGGCGACCTCCTGCTGCTGCAACTTCTCGTAAAGCTCCGCGCGCAGGTCGTACATGACGTACTGGCCGACCGACTGTAACAGCACGGCCTGCAAGTAGGAGACGAGCATCTGCAAGAGCTTGACGCCGAGGAAGGTGAGCGCGAGCCACTGCAAGCCCGACAGGCTCTTCGGGATGATGTGCCAGTCGATGGCGTACTGGAAGAACTTCGGCTCGACCACGCCGAGCGCGTTGACGACGAGCGTCAGCACGAGCGCCGGCACGATGAGGCGCTTATACGGCCGCAGGTAGCGCAGCAGTCGCCACGCGCTCCCGCGGTCGAACTTCTTGAGCGCCTCCTCCTCGTGAAAATCTTTGACGTTTGCGGACATGCTTCAGTCAGACATTCTTCAACTTAAAACCCGCCGCCGCGCGGCTCACATCAGCGACTTGCGAAATGCCGCCTCCACCTGCTCGCGCCGCGGGAAGTGCAGCAGCATGCCGAGCGCGCCGAGCACGAAGAGCAGGTAGGCGGCGTCGTTACGGGTGACGAAAACACCCACCAGCCCCATGAGCACACCCGCCTCGCAGAGCGCCGTCGCGAGGGTGAAGCCGGCCTGCACCAGCACGGGCTGTTGCTGCTCGGCCGCGCGCCTGTAGAAGCCGGCCTTCGCGAGGAAGGAGGCGCCGACGGACGAGAGCGCCAGCCCCGCCAGCACGTAGAGCAGCGGGTGGCCGCCCCGGTCGAGCTCGTCCGGCAGTTCGGACGGCCGCGTGAGCCAAGTGACGAGGAAGAACAGCCCGACGCATATCAGGAAGGAGACCCAGAGTATCCGCATCGTGCGGAGGTAGACTTCAGGGCCCGCGCTTGTCGTGGCTGGTCGGTTCATCATTTTCCGCGCCCCTCCTTTCGAGACCGCCGCAGGACTTCCCACGCAGTAAATTCAGCTCGCCGCCAACTCCTCTTCGAGCAACTGCCGCTCGTAGAGGTCAGCGTACTCGCCGCCCAGCGCGAGCAGTTCCTCGTGCGTGCCGCGCTCGACGATGCGGCCTTCGTCTAAGACGCAGATGAGGTCTGCGTCGCGGACGGTCGAGATGCGGTGCGAGACGATGAGCGACGTGCGCTCGCGCATCACGCCGCGCAGGCGTCCCAGAATCTTCTCCTCGGTGTAGGTGTCCACGGACGAGAGCGCGTCGTCGAGGATGAGGATGCGCGGCTGGCGCATGACGGCGCGCGCGATGGCCGTGCGCTGCTTCTGCCCGCCCGAGAGCGTGATGCCGCGCTCGCCGACGAGCGTGTCGAAGCCTTCGGGGAACTCGCGCACGTCGTCGGCGAGCCCGGCGATTTCGGCCGCCCACTCAACCTCGGCGCGGGAAGCCTTCTCGACGCCGAAGGCGACGTTCTCGGCCAGCGTGTCGCTGAAGAGAAAAGTCTCCTGCGGGACGTAGCCGATGGCCGCGCGCAACTGCGCCAGCGGGTAGTCGCGCGCGTCAACGCCGTCCACGAAGACCGTGCCCGGCGGCGGCTCGACCACGCGCGGCAGAAGGTTCATGAGCGTTGACTTGCCCGAGCCCGTCCGCCCGACGAAGGCCACCGTCTGCCCGGCCTCGATGGTCAGGTCAACGTCCTTGAGGATGGCCGGCGCGTGCTCGCTGTAGGCGAACGTCAGGTTGCGGAACTCGATGCGGCCGCGGACGGGCGGCTGCTCTTTGACCGTCGGCGAGTCTTTGATCGCGGGCTCGGCGGCGAAGATGGCGTTCATGCGCTTGAGGCTCGCCGTGCCGCGCTGGTAGAGGTTGACGACGTAGCCGAGCGCGATGAGCGGCCAGATGAGCCGCATTAAAAACATCGTGAACTCGACGAACTGCCCCTCTGTCATCTCGCCGCGCACGGCGAGCACGCCGCCGTACCAGACGATCAGCACCATCCCCAACCCGATGAAGAACTGGATGAGCGGCCGCATGATGGCCGAGATGCGCACGAGCGCGAGGTTGCGCGTCGCGTACTCGCGGTTGAGGCTCTTGAAGGCTTCGACCTCGGCGTCCTCCTGCGCGTAGGCACGCACGACCCGCACCCCCGAAATGTTCTCCTGCGCGCGCGCCGTGATGTGCGAGAAGAATTCCTGAATCTTCTCGAAGCGGACGTGCACCTGCTGGCCGAAGTACTTCACCGTGAGCGAGACGAGCGGCATCGTCACGAGCAGCAGCAGGGTCAGGCGCACGCTGATCCGCAGCATCAGGGGGAGGATGATGATGACGACGAAGACCGTCTGGAGCGTGTACATCACCATCGGCCCGGCCAACTGCCGGACGGCGGCGAGGTCGTTCGTGGCGCGCGCCATCAAATCGCCCACGCGGTGCTCCTGAAAGAAGGTGAGCGGCTGTTTCTGGAGGTGCGCGTAGAAGTCCTGACGCAGATCGTACTCGACGTGGCGCGACATGCCGATGAGGATGAGGCGCTGGAGGAAGAGGAAGATGCCGCTCACCAAACTCGCGCCGATGACGAGCAGTGCCGAGCGCGTGACCTTCTCCCATGTCGGCCCCGCGCCCAGGTCGTCCACCGCCCGCCCGACGAAGACGGGGATGAGCAGCCCGATCACCGTCGATGCGAGGATGCAGAGGACGCCCACCACGAGCGACTTCTTGTACGGGCGAAAGTAGAGCGCGAATTTTCGCAGATCGTCCATGTGCGCCGGAGGCGGCCGGGCCGTGCGAAGAACTACAGCCTGTCCGTTGACCTTTCCTTCGTCGCCTATGATGCGCGATTTTCCCCCGCAAAGACAAACGCGGCCCCGGTGGGCCGCGTCTCTCGTCTGTGTTCCGTGAAAAAGTTGACCGCCTCCGCCACTCGGGGCGGGGCTCGCTTAAACGTTCGGCGGGTTGACTGCCTCTTGCAGGTCGGGCGCGGCCGG
>JBEVJD010000430.1:0-7090 GCA_040510435.1 Pyrinomonadaceae bacterium
AGCCAGTTGTGATAGAACTCGCCGACCGAGGCCAGCTCGGCGTCGGGCGCCGGGTTCATGAAGTCGATGGCGTAGGGGACGCCGTCCTCGATGGCGAACTCGACCGTGTTGATGTCGTAGCCGAGCGCGCGGTTGAGCGTCAGTACGTCCTGCGCGACGCGGGCGGCCACGTCGGCCGAGAGGTAGGTCGGGTCATGGACGTACTGCTCGCCCGATAGATATGCCTTGCGCGGGTCGTAGGGCATGATGAGCACGTCCTCCTGCCCGATGCAGTAGCAGCGCACGAACTGATCCCAGTCAACGTTCGCCTGCAAGGTCATGCAGAGCGTGTCGGTCGTGTCGTAGACCTCCCAGAGTTCTTCGAGGCTGTTGACCTTCGAGACGTTCTTCCAGCCGCCGCCGTCGAAGGGCTTGATGTAGGCGGGGAAACCGACGTAGTCGGCGATGCCCTGCCAGTCGAGCGGGAACTCAAGGTTACGCAGGGACTCGCCCGTGATGCCCTCGATGTAGTTCTTCTGCGGCAGCAGGACGGTGCGCGGGACGGCGACGCCGAGCTTCGTGGCGAGCGAGTAGTTGAAGAACTTGTCGTCGGCCGACCACCAGAACGGGTTGTTGATGACGACGGTGCCTTCGAGCGCCGCGCGCTTGAGGAAGGCGCGGTAGAAGGGCACCTCGTGCGAGATGCGGTCGATGATGAGGTCGTAGCCGACGCCCGCGTCGTGGCGCACGCCGCCGACCTTGACGAACTCGGCGACGACCTCGCCGCCGCCCCGCTCGTTGATACTCTCGATGAGCGAGACGGGGAACGTCCGCTCGCGGCCGACCAGCAGTCCTACTTTTTTCACGGTTCCTGTCCTTTCGCTAAAACAAGGGAGTCAAGGGTCAGGCGTCAGGCGTCAGAACGATAAAGGCGGTCGCCGTTTTTCTATTCTGACTCCTGACTCCTGACTCCTGAATGCCTCAGCTCTGATGAAAACACAGGACTTTACAGGCTGGCGCGCGGGGTTGTCAAAGCGCGGGCGGGCATCCGCCGCAAGGCCATTGGCATCAATTGTTTTGGACTGAAGGACGGCGCCCGGCCGCTGGGGCTACGCGAGCGCGGATATGTTACAATCCGCCGCAGTTCGGCCGCCGAACCTCTCCTCAGGCGCGGCGCTCGGGCCGCCGGGCGATCAAATCAGGAATGGAGAAGAACTCAGTGTTACGACGCTTACTGGTGTGCGCGCTGTCGGCGCTCTTCGTCGCCGCGGCCGGCGCGCACGCGGCCCCCGCCACCGCGCAGGAGACCGCCCCCAAGGCGGAAGAGCAGCCGAAGAAGAAGGAGGAGCCGCCGAAGCGCGCCAAGGGCGACCAGACCGTCACGGCCGAGCAGGTCGCCGAGACGGTCGTCCTCGTCTACGGCTCGCGTCCGCAGCTCGCGCAGATTCGGCGCACGGGCGTCGAGCGCGGCCGCATCACGCGCACCGGCCAGGACGGACGCCCCGAGGAGATTTCCTACGAACGCATCTTCAAGCGCGGCGAGACCTACGAGAAGGACAAGATACGCTTCGACCAGCGCCTCTCCTCCATCCAGTATTCGCTCGTGCTCAACGACGGCCGCGTGACCGGCCTGCTGCGCGGCACGCCGTTCACGCCGAAGCAGGAGGACGTGACGAGCCTCATGACCGACCGCGTCCACGGCATCGACGCGATGCTGCGCTACAAGGAGAGCGGCGCGACCCTCAAGTACAACGGCAAGGAGACCCAGAAGGGCTTAGAACTCTGGGTGCTGGAGCTGGCGGACAAGGAGAAGCGCTCAACCCGCTACTACATCAGCGCGAAGACGGCGCGCATCCTCTGGCTCGAATACGAGGAGGAGGGGACTAAGTACCGGCGCACTTTCCACGACTACCGCGTCGTCCAGGGTACGCTCTTCCCCTACCGCTCCGTCCTCTACGCGGGCGACCGGCAGGTCGAAGAGTCGCAGGTGCTCACCGTCACCTACGGCGTCAAGACCGAGGATTCGGTCTTCGCCGCCGAGTCGGCCTCCGCGCAGCAGTAGAAGGCAGTCGGCAGATGGCAGTAGGCAGTTAAGACAAAAAGACTGTCCGTAAGAATTCGGAGGCGGCGAGATTCAACACTCGCCGCCTCCGATTCGTTTAGTCCCGTTCCCTTTAACGCTTCCTGCCTTCAACTGCCGACTGCCGACTGTTTTCTTCCCGGGCGGTACTGACCTGTCTGTTGGCGGCGTCTGAACTCATGTGATAGTATCCCGCCAATTCGTCACAGCGTCGTTTGAAAGGGATACAGCCGGGCCTTGCCGCCCGGCGCGGCGGCGGCCGAAGTGTAGCCCCTCGCCCCAAAGAAACATCAAGTTAAGACCGTCCGAACCCCCTGTTTTCACCCGTCCGAGGAGAGTGTTTATGAGCAACCGACTCGTCGAAATCATGAAGCTCGGCCAGTCCATCTGGTACGACAACATCCGCCGCGCGATGCTCACGACCGGCGACCTACAGAAGAAGATCGAGGAGGACGACCTGCGCGGCGTCACCTCCAACCCGACCATCTTCGAGAAGGCCATCACCGGCTCGACCGACTACGACGAGCAGCTCCGGCAGCTCGTCCAGGCCGGTAAGAGCGTCACCGAGATTTACGAAGACCTCGTCGTGGGCGACATCGTCAACGCCGCCGACACCTTGAAGCCCGTCTACGACAAGACCGACGGGCTCGACGGCTACATCAGCCTCGAAGTCAACCCCAAGCTCGCCTACGACACGCCGGGGACGATTGACGAGGCCGCGAGATTGTTCGAGCGCGTCGGGCGCAAGAACGTGATGATCAAGATTCCCGCGGCGCAGGAGGGTCTGCCCGCCATTGAGGAGTCGATCTACCGCGGCATCAACATCAACATCACGATGATCTTCTCCATCGAGAACTACGAGCAAGTGGCGGAGGCTTTCATCAAGGGGCTTGAGCGCCGCGCGGCCGAGGGGAAGAACGTCGACCACATCGCCTCGGTCGCCAGCTTCTTCGTCTCGCGGGTGGACACGGCGATTGACGCCGACCTCGAATACAAGGCGCGCCACGCCTCCTCGCCCGAAGAGAAGCAGCGGCTCGAAAGCCTCTGCGGCCGGGCGGCCATCGCCAACGCGAAGCTCGCCTACGAGAAGTACAAGGAGATATTCCACGGCCCGCGCTTCGCGGACTTGAAGGCGAAGGGCGCGCAGGTGCAACGCTGCCTGTGGGCCTCGACGGGGACGAAGAACCCGAACTACTCGGACGTGCTCTACGTGGACAACCTCGTCGGCCCCGAGACGGTCAACACCGTCCCGCCTGCCACCTACACGGCCATCCGCGACCACGGCCGCGTCGAGTTAACTTTGGAAGAAGGGCTCGACGAATGCCGCGCCCTCATCCAACAGCTCGCCGAGGTCGGCATCGACCTGAAGGAAGTCACCGAGAAGCTCCAGCGCGACGGCCTCGCGGCCTTCGTCAACTCCTTCGACACGCTCTCCGAGTCCATCGAGGCGAAGCGCGGCGCTCTGCTCTCGGGCATCAACGAAAGGTTGAGCGCGTCGTTGGGAAAATACGCTGACGCGGTGAGTGCGGCCATCAAGGAAGCCGAAAAGGGCGACGTGATGCGCCGCGTCTGGCGTAAAGATGCTGCACTGTGGAAGTCGGAAGAAGAGCACCAGAAGATCATCAAGAACTCGCTCGGCTGGCTCAACGTCGCCGATCAGATGATCGGCGTCGAAGACGACCTCGTCACCTTCGCCGACCGCATCCGCGAGAAGGGTTTCAAGCACGTCGTCCTCAACGGCATGGGCGGCTCCTCGCTCGCGCCGGAAGTCCTGCGCCGCACGTTCGGTAAGCAGGAGGGCTATCCCGAACTGCTCGTGCTGGACTCGACCGACCCGGACACGGTCGCCGAGTTCAGGGAGAAGATTGACGTTGAGCACACGCTCTTCGTCGTCTCCTCGAAGTCGGGCACGACGACCGAGCCGCTCTCCTTCTACCGCTACTGGTACGCGGAGGTCGGCAAGGTCAAGGAGAACCCGGGCGAGAACTTCCTCGCCGTCACAGACCCCGGCACGAAGATGGAGGCCGACGCCGCGCGCGACAAGTTCAAGCGCGTCTTCCTCAACCCTTCGGACATCGGCGGGCGCTACTCGGCGCTCTCCTATTTTGGCATCGTGCCCGCGGCGCTGATGGGCGTTGACATCAAGAAGCTGCTCGACCGCGCCGAGCGCGTCATCCACGCCTGCTCGCAGGTCGTGCCGGCGTCCGAGAATCCGGGCGCGCGACTCGGCGCCATCATCGGCGAGTGCGCCAAGGCCGGCCGCGACAAGCTGACCATCGTCGCCGACCCGAAGGTCGAATCTTTCGGCCTCTGGGTCGAACAACTCATCGCCGAATCGACGGGCAAGGAGGGCAAGGGCGTCGTGCCCGTCGCGGGCGAGACGCTCGCCGCGCCTTCCGCCTACGGCGACGACCGCCTGTTCGTCTCTATCGCCGTCGGCAAGCTCGACAGTGAGGTCGAGTCGAAGCTCAAGGCTTTGGAAGCCGACGGCCACCCGGTCGTCTACCGCACGCTGACCGACCTCTACGACCTCGGCGAAGAGTTCTTCCTCTGGGAGATCGCGACGGCCGTTGCCGGCTGGCGGCTCGGCATCAACCCCTTCGACCAGCCGAACGTGCAGGAGTCGAAGGACGCGACGCGCGAACTGCTCGAAGCCTTCAAGCAGCAGGGGAGTTTGCAGGAGCAGTCGGTTCTCGCACTGGACGGCGGGCTCACCATCTACGCGGACGACGCCGCGCGCGAGGCGATTGAGGCGCGCACGGTGGGCGACGTGCTCAAAAACCACTTGCGGCGCGCGGGCGCGGGCGACTACATCGCCCTGCTCGACTACTTCGAGGAGTCCGCGGACGCCGAGGGCGTCGTCCAGCAGATACGCACGCACCTGCGCGACGCGACGCGCTGCGCGACGACGACGGGTTACGGCCCGCGCTTCCTCCACTCGACGGGTCAGCTCCACAAGGGAGGCCCCGACAGCGGCGTCTTCATCCAGGTCACCGCCGCCGACGCGCGCGACGTGGAGATTCCCGGCGAGCCCTACACCTTCTCGACGCTCAAGCAGGCGCAGGCGCTCGGCGACTTCCGCTCGCTCGCGACGCGCGGCCGCCGCGCCGTCCGCGTCGAGATCGGCCCGGACGTGACCGCCGGCCTCCAACGTCTCTACGACCTCGTCCGCGAGGCAGTACCGGTCAAAGCAGTAGTCAGTAGTCAGTAGACAGTAGTCAGTAGGGCTCCGCCTGCTGACGTTGACGCTGACAACCGGACGGTTCGCAATAACGAATGTTCTTCTACTGACTACTGACTACTGACTACTGACTACCAAGAGGACTTATGGCTACACCTGAACAGACACCGAAGACCGCGAACATCGGCATGATCGGCCTCGCCGTGATGGGCGAGAATTTGGCGCGCAACATCGAGCGCAACGGCTACACCGTCGCCGTCTACAACCGCCCGCCGAGCAAGGACGAGCCCGACCGCGTCACGACCTTCATGAAGGAGAACGGTTCGGGGAAGTTCATCGGCACGCACACGCCCGAGGAGTTCGTGAAGTCGCTTGAGCGGCCCCGCAAGATCATTCTCCTCGTCAAGGCCGGCGACCCCGTGGACTGGACGATTGACCAGATCAAGCCCTACCTCGAAGAGGGCGACATCATCATCGACGGCGGCAACTCCTACTTCATGGACACGGAGCGGCGCGAGAAGGCTCTGAAGGCCGAGGGCTTCAACTTCATCGGCTCGGGCGTCTCGGGCGGCGAGAAGGGCGCGCTGTGGGGCCCGTCCCTGATGCCCGGCGGCGACCGCATGGCCTACGAGCAGATACGACCCATCTGGGAGGCCATCGCCGCGAAGGTGGATGACGGGCCGTGCGTCACCTACATCGGGCCGGGCGGCGCCGGGCACTTCGTCAAGATGGTGCACAACGGGATCGAGTACGGCGACATGCAGCTCATCGCCGAGTCGTACGACATCATGCGGCGCGTGCTGGGGATGTCGGCCGACGAGATGGCCGACGTGTTCGACGAGTGGAACCGCGGCGACCTCGAATCCTTCCTCATCGAGATCACGGCGCAGATTCTGCGCGTCAAAGACCCGGAGACGGGCAAGCCTCTGGTTGACCTCGTGCTCGACAAGGCGGGGCAGAAGGGGACGGGCAAGTGGACGAGCGCCGTCGCGCTCGACCTCGGCGTCACCATCCCGACCATCAACGCCGCCGTGGACGGGCGCAACCTCTCCTCGCGCAAAGACGAGCGCGTCGAGGCGAGCAAGCAGATCGGCGGCCCGCAGGGCTTCAAATTCGACGGCGACCGCAAGGAGATGATTCAGGCCGTCCGCGACGCGCTCTACGCCTCGAAAATTTGTTCCTATGCGCAGGGCATGAACCTCATCCGCGCCGGCTCGGACAACTGGAAGTGGGGCATCGACCTCGGCGAGACGGCGCGCATCTGGAAGGGCGGCTGCATCATCCGCGCGCAGTTCCTCGGCAAGATTAAGGACGCGTACCAGCGCCGCGCCGACCTGCCGAATCTGCTGCTCGACCCGGACTTCAACGCCTACATGCAGGGCGCGCAGGCGAACTGGCGGCGGGCCGTCAACACGGCCATCCAGGCCGGCATCCCCGTCCCGGCCTTCTCGGCCTCGATCAGCTACTTCGACGCGTACCGCACGGCCGACCTGCCGCTCAACCTCACGCAGGCGCAGCGCGACTTCTTCGGCTCGCACACCTACCAGCGAACCGACCGCCCCGACGCAGGCTTCGTCCACACGGAGTGGGAGGAGCTGTTGGAGAAGCAGAGCAAGTAGGCAATAGGCAGACGGCAGTAGGCAGTTAAGACAGGACGGCAGTTGACGACAGGTGAGAAACAATTGAACCACGGAGACACGGAGGCACAGCTTAAACTAAAACCTGCTTTAAGCTGTGCCTCCGTGTCTCCGTGGTTCAATTGTTTCTCACCTGTCGTCAACTGCCGTCCTGTCTGAACTGCCTACTGCCGTCTGCCTACTGCCTACTTGCTCTGCTTCTCCAACAGCTCT
>JBEVJD010000431.1:0-10241 GCA_040510435.1 Pyrinomonadaceae bacterium
GCGGCGACGACTTCCGGGGTAATGATCTCAGGGTTCATGACGGGACACGGCGGCGACCTTGTTCGGCTGACCTTTAGGACAGCACAGGATAAAGGCTCGCGCCGTTTTCTACAAACGCGGAAAACGGAACCGCGAGCGGTAGCGAGCGGGTCGGGGTTACGTTAGAGGCCGCACGACGTAACCCCGACCCGCTCGCTACCGCTCGCGGTACTGTTCGTGCCGCCCGCGACGCACGCCGCATCCAAAACCTGCTACAGGGAAAGTGGTGGGAGTCGTCTTGAAAAAGTTCGGCCTCGGAACCGTCTGGCTGTTCCGAGGCCGAATGTACGTCACCCCTTATGCCGTATCAGGGATGCTTAACGTCAAAGCACTTACTTACATTTCGAGTAGCCGCAGTCGCGGCAGAAGTCGCAGCCGGAGGCGTGCTCCAGTTGGCCGTGGCACTCGGGGCACTCGCCGATGAGCGAGTAGTTGCGGCTCGTCTCGACGCTGTCGGGGACGCCGACTTGTATCGTCGGCTGCGCCTGCTGCTGGTAGGCGTGGGCGCGCGCCGAGTCGGGCTGGCTCTGGAGCCGGCGGCTCGTGAGCATGACGCACTCGGCGACGGCCTGCTCGGGGCTCGTCAGCAGACGCTCGTTGAACCAGACCGAGTGCGTGCCCGTCACCTTGTTGAGCGAGCGCGCCACTTCGCGCGCGTCGAAGCCGCCGCGCAGCATCTTCGAGGCGAGCAGACCCACCCCGCCCGAGATGGGGCCGGTGGCGAAGACTTCGAGGATGTCCACGCCGTCGTGGTTGACCGTGACGTAAAGATTCTGCCCGTCGAACGGAATCTGCCACGTCGCGCCGACCAGTTCGCGCGGGCGCTCGATGCGTACCACGTCGCCCGACTCCGTCCGGCGCACCGCCGTCGCGGGAGCCGTCAGAGTCGGCACGGCCGGCGCCTCCGACTTCACGGCCGGCGCGGGCGCCGCGGTCTCGGTCGTCACGGCCTCGGCCACGATGGGCGCGTCGCACGCGACCTCGCCCTTCGGCTCCGCGCCCTTCACGGCCGAGAGCACCTGCGACTCGCGGCTCCCGTCGCGGTAGTAGCTGACGGCCTTGCAGCCCAGTTCGCGCGCGAGGCGGTAGAGCCTGTCCACGCTCTCAAGCGTGTCGTCGCGCGAGCCGTTGCAGGTCTTCGACACCCCGTTGTCAACGTTGCGCTGCGCGGCGGCGAGCACGTAGACGTGCTGCTCGGCCGTGATGGACATCGCGGAGATAAAGTAGTCGGGCAGCTCCGCCTCGTGCGCGCAGACGTGCTCAGCCGCGCGGTCGATGGACTCCTGGTCGGTCTGGTCGACCGTCATCCCGAGCGCCTCGGCCGCGAGCGTGTGAACGTACGTGCGCTTGCCGAGCGTGTCCTGCCGGACGTAGGCCCACGAGAAGTTCGGCTCCACGCCCGAAGAGGTCTCGGCGACGAGCGAGATGGTGCCGGTCGGCGCAATCGTCGTCGTCTCGTAGTTGCGCGGGGTCAGCTCGACCTCCTCGGGGATGCCGATCTCCTCGCGCAGGAACTTGTCGTAGGCTTCCTTGTTCGGCTTGTACTCGGGGAAGACGCCCTTCTCCGCGCCGAGGCGGCACGACTCGACCCACGCCTCGCGCCGCACAAACCCCATCGCCTCGTCCATCAAATCAATCGAGGTGTTCGAGCCGTACTTGACCTTGAGCTTCATGCACAAGTCCGCGAAGCCCATGATGCCGAGGCCCACGGGGCGCGTGCGCTTGACCACGTCGTCGATCTCGGGGAGCGGCCACGCGCAGGTGTCGATGACGTTGTCGAGGAAGCGGACGCACCAGTGGACGGTGTCGGCCAGGCGCTCCCAGTCGAGCCGCGTCTCGGGGTCGTAGAACTTGGCGAGGTCAATCGAGCCGAGGTTGCAGGAGTTGTTGAAGTGCAGCGCCTGCTCCGCGCAGGGGTTCGTCGCGTAGATGGGGCCCATCGACTCCATCATGTGGTTGTTGCGGTTGACCTCGTCGATGAAGATGACGCCCGGCTCGGCGTAGCGGTGCGCGCTGGCGACGATGCGATTCCACACGTCCGGCGCGTAGACCATCCCCGGCGCGGGCGCCTCCTCGCGCGTGCACTGGTCGAGCAGTCCCGACTCCTTCGCCTCAAGGAACGCCGCGCGGTCGCGGAAGGTCACCGTGTCGCCGTCGCTCGTGCGGTAGATGGCGTACGCGTCCTCCTGCACCGCGTCGTAGACGGGCTCGTTCCAGGGCTCGCCGTCGAAGGAGAGCTGGTACCACTGCTTGCCGTCAACGGCCTCGAAGAACTTGTCGGTCACCGTCACCGAGATGTTGAAGTTCGTCAGGGAGTGCTGATCGTTCTTCGCGTGGATGAAGCGGAGCACGTCCGGGTGGTCGACGCGCATGATGCCCATGTTCGCGCCGCGGCGCACGCCGCCCTGCTTCACCGTGTCGGTCGTCGTGTTGAAGATGTTCATGAACGACACGGGGCCCGAGGCCACGCCGTGCGTCGAGCGCACCGTTGCGCCTTGCGGGCGAATCTTCTCGAAGGTGAAGCCCGTGCCGCCGCCGGTCTGGTGGATGATGGCGGCGTCGGTCGCCGTCTTCATGATGCCGGCGATGGAGTCCGGCACATCCAGCACGAAGCAGGCGGCGAGCTGCCCCGAGGGCTTGCCCGCGTTGACGAGGCAGGGCGTGTTCGGCACGAACTCGCGCCGCAGCATGATGCCGGCCATCGTCTGGTAGAACTCGTCGCGGCGGACGAGGTCGGTCTCGGCCTGCGAGACGTGGCCGACGACGCGGCGGACGATGTCCGGCCACTCCTCGATGGCCTCCCCGTGCGTGTCCTTTAAACTGTAGCGCTTGGCGATGACGCGGCGGGCGTTCAGACCGATTACTTCAGCGGCGGCGGGCGCGGCACCCGTGATGTCAAAAGCAGACGGACTTCCCTGCGGCGCGTTCGGCTCGATAACGGTGCTCATCTTCTCTCTCTTGCCTTTCCCGCGCTCGTGGGGGGCGCGAGGCACGTTCTTCTCCAGCGGTCGAAAAAATTGCGGCGCTAACTGCGCGCCGTCTCTAGTAGTGGCTCGGATACTTCGCGATTGGTCTGGCCGGGAGGCGAAAAGGTTCCCACGCCGTCGGGGCTGACTAGCCCCCCGGCACCCGGAACCGGCTCGTTCCAAACGGCGCGAAGAATACACCCGGCCGATTCTGCTTGTCAAGAGTATAGCACAACATATTGGGTTAGTCTTTTTGACTGCTCACAATAGAGCGGGGTCTTTGAGGTTTTACGTGAGGGTATGGGCGCGCGACTTTTCCCCACAATTGGAGAGATTTTTGCCCCGCCCCACAAAGTCCCCGGCCGGCCTCCGGGGAGGCGCCGGAGGCAGTAGGCGGGCGCGGTTTTTCATCTAACTCCTTCGGGATTTTTGACCGAGAGAACTAGAGGGAATATGACTTTGAACGAGACGCAGAACGGCCACCGGGACTCGCTCGTGCGCGCGACCGCCGCCGACGGGTTCATACGATGCATGTCGGCCGTGACGACAAACACGGTGGCCGAGGCCGCGCGCAGGCACGGGACTTCGGGCACGGTGGCGGCGGCGCTGGGGCGGACGCTGACGGGCGCGCTGCTTCTGGGCGCGGGGCAGAAGGAGTTCGACCGCCTGACCGTGCAGGTCGAGTGCGACGGCCCCGTCCGCGGCATCACGGTCGAGACGAACGCGCGGGGACGGGTGCGCGGCTACGTGCGCGAGCCTCTGGCCGACGCGCCGCTCAACGCGCAGGGCAAGTTCGACGTGCGCGCCGTCGTCGGGGGCGGCATGTTCTACGTCACGTACGAGTCGGGGTTCGACATAGGTCTTTACCGCGAGCCTTACCGCGGCGCGGTGCCCATCGTCTCGGGCGAGATAGGGGAAGACTTCGCTCACTACCTCGCGAAGTCGGAGCAGATACCTTCGGCGGTGATGTTGGGGGTGCTCGTGCGCGCGCGCGAGTCGGGCGAGACGTTCGTCGAGGCCGCGGGCGGGCTGATGATTCAGGTGATGCCGGGCGCCGACTCCGCGACGGTCGCGTCCATCGAGTCCACCGTGAGCCGGACGCCGCACACGACGGCGCTCATCCGCGAGGGCGCGTGCCCCCCGGACTTGCTGCGCACGGCGCTCGGGGACGTGCCGTTCGAGGTGCTTGAGGAGCGCGAGGTCGGCTTCAGTTGCACGTGCTCCTACGAGCGCGCGGCGTCGCTCGTCTCTTCGATAGACGGCGCGGAGTTGGAGTCGATGCTGCGCGAAGACCGCGGCGCCCTACTCACCTGCCACTTCTGCAACGAGACCTACCGCATCGACGAGCCCGCGCTTGCCGAGATGGTCGAGCGCAGCAGGAACGGGCACAGTTGAATCAGAACCGCGAGCGGTAGCGAGTGGGTGCGTGTCACTTCATACGGGTCTATCACGCAACGCCGACCCGCTCGCTACCGCTCGCGGTTCTGTTCCGGCGCCGCACGGCGAGCCTGTCATCGAGAAAACGAAAGAGGCCGGACACGTCGTCCGGCCTCTTTCGTTTTAGAGGTTCGCTTTCCTACTTCGCGGAGGTCGTGCCCGAAGAAGGGAGAAGGTCGAAGTTGCCGATCTCGCGGTTGTGGCTGTCGAGGACGCCCATCACGTCGGAGGTCTCTTCGAGCATCTGCTTGGTCATCTGAATGGAGTCGGAGAGCTGCTCGAAGTCGAGCGAAGAGACGCGCTCGGGCGTCGGCAGCGTGACGACCTGATCGTTGACGAG
Source organism: Pyrinomonadaceae bacterium (assembly GCA_040510435.1). Taxonomy (GTDB): domain Bacteria; phylum Acidobacteriota; class Blastocatellia; order Pyrinomonadales; family Pyrinomonadaceae; genus QHXN01. The sequence continues at coordinate 4,783 of JBEVJD010000431.1, forward strand.
GCCGAAGAAGTTCTCGATTGATTGAAGCTGCCCCTCGACGAGTTTGACCGAGCGCTCAAGCTCGCTGAACTGCGCGAGGCGGCGCCTGAGGATTTCGACGTTGGCCTGCTGGATGCGCCGGGCGCGGTCGTCGGGCGCGCCCTCGACGGAGCGCTCGGCCTGCGCGAGCTGGTTCTGGACAGCCTGACGGTTGATGGAGCGCAGGTGGTGCTTGCGCCGCCGGTACACGTCGAGGAGGTCAACGAAGTCCTCCCAGCGCTGGTCAAGGCTGCGGATGTTGGTGGGCAGGTCTTTCGCGCCGGTGAACTTGACGTAGTTGTCGAAAATCTTGTTCTTGAGCCACTTCAAATAGAGCACGGCCTCGCGCTCGCGCGGGTCGAAGCTCTCGATGAGGCGCTCGCGCTGCTTGTTGCGCAGCTCGGCCAGTCGCTTGCGGTTGCGGCCGTCCACGAGCCTACGGTAGAGGGAGCTGGCGGGCACGGTCGCCAGGTACGCGCCCTCCGCGACGAGCGCCGCGGCGAGCGGGATGGGCGACCACGTGTAGGCAGCGGCGACGGCGAAGCCGGCCATGCCCCAGAAGTTGGCCGGCTCCATCACCGCCTCTTTCAGGTATTCGAGACTGAGCTTCTTGTCAGCCATAAACTCTCTTACTTCTCACTCAGGCCGCTACGCTTTCAATTTAAGGACTCAGGAGTTCGACTCGCCGGCCGACCCGGCCGGCAGCGCCGGAGCACTCTTCTGGCCTTCGCCCAGCAGGCCCATGCCCCGCTTGTATTCGAGCAGCTTGTCCGACAACTGCATGTCCAACGCCTCGCGCTCGATCTCCTGCATCTGCGTGTCCACGCCGGAGGTGCCGAGTTGGAGCTTGGCCTCGGCGGTCGCGGCGCGGCGGTCAATCTTGTCGCGCATCTCGCTGAAGGTCGAGGAGTCGTCGCCCAACTGGAACGACGACATCGTCTGCGCAAGCTGCTCCTGAAGTTTGGCCTGCTTCGACTGGTTGATGAGCTGCATCGCCTCGGCGGTGCGCTGCTGCATCTGTAGGATGTAGTTGTCGCGGGCCTTCCTCGCCTGTTCGGATGCGCGCGAGGCATGGTCGAGTTGCTGGCCGGTCTTGGAGAGGTCGAGCTGCGCCTGCTGGAGCTGTCCGATGTAGGCCGTCGCGATGTCGTCGCGGTTCATCTTGATGGCGGCCTTGATCTTCGAGTCGAGGTCGACGACCTGCCCTTCGAGTCGCTCCTTGCCCTTCGCGAGCAGCCGCTCGGTGGCCATCACCTGCGCGACCGAGTTGTTCAGCTCCGGCACGCGGTCGCGCATGTCGCGGATGGTCTGTTGCAAAATCAGTTCGGGGTCTTCCGTCTTCTCGATAATGCCACCGAACATCGCGCGCAGACTGCGCTTCAACCTCGCCCAGACTCCCATCGTCTCTTCGCCCTCCGAACCTTCGCGGCCACGCGCCGCGAGGGGTGCTCGCAAATCTCTCGGCCCAGAACCTTTAAAACCACCGGCAGGGCCGCAGACATTGTACGTGCGTGCGCGCCGCCGGGTTCACCCTCACACTTAGACGCCGGAACCCTCGCTCTCGGGCGCGAGTATAACAGGACTGCCGCGCCGCTCGCCAGAGCCGCGCAGTAGGCGGTAGGCAGATTGCAGTCGGCGGCCGGCCAAACGCGGCGGGAGGCCGCCGCACTCCCGCGCGGCGGCCTCCCGTCTGAAGTCCCCTTTTGCTTGCCGAGCAGGCTTACGGAGTCCGCGGCTGGAGGCGGAACTCGAACGGGACGGGGAACGGGAAGCCGAGGACGACCGCGCCGCCGCGCACCTGGTTCTGCGCCTGGCAGTCCTCCTGGCAGAACGTCGCGGGGGGGGCGACCTCGGTCGCGTCCTCGCCCATCACCTGACCCATGCGACCGCCCGAGAGCACGTCCCACTCGGTCACGCCGCCGCAGTGCTGGACGGTGGCGAAGGTGCCGTCGCGCTTCGGGATGCTGTTGGTGCAGGGCTGTTGATTGACGCGCGTGGCCGCCTGCGGGCTGTCGCGGCCGACCAGTTTGGCGCTCGTGTCGCTGCCGAAGTTGACGCGCGGGGTGATGGTGATGTTCTGGGTCTGCCCGGCGGAGTTGCGGAAGGGCACCACGTCGCCCTCGCGCGCGCGGAAGTTCGGGTTGTCGTAGTAGAAGGTCTCCTGCCCGAGGACGTGGCGGAAACGGGTCGGGCGGTTGTCGTCGCGCTCGATCTCCATCTGGAAGACGCCGCCCTGCGAGCAGTCCTTCGCCTGAATCTTGACCTCGACCGCGCCGTTGTTGGTCGTGCGGATGAGGACGAGGTCGCCGCGGTCGTTGCGGAGGCGGTCGGTGCGCGTCAGCGTCGCGCCGTGCAGCGGGGTCTTCTCGGAGAAGATGACGGTCGGGCGCTCGACGAGGCGGCCGACGTTGGGCGCGCCGGTCAGAGTCCAGTTGCGGACGCCGCCCGTGCGGAGGTCAACGTCGAACTGGACGTGAGTGCCGCGCACCAGCATCGTGTCGCCCTGCGTGGTCAAAACCCAGCGGCCGCCCTCACAGAAGCGCGAGCTGGCGGCGTTGGCCTCCCCGCCCGCGAAGATGATTCCGGCCAGCGTCAGCGCCAGCATCGCCGTGACGCGTGTGATTGCCTTGAATGAAAAGTTCGTTTTACGAAGCTGCATGTCCCTTGTCTCCCCTTGTGGTTGTGGGGCCGTGCCCCGAGTTCCATCTGCGCCCTCTCGCCGCGAACGCACCTCGGCCGCCCCGCCGCGGACGGCGGTGTAAGCAAATAAACACGGACGGTTGTTTAAGAGGTCGGCGGCTTCGGACGTGTGTCCTTGCCACGGGGACAGTGCGTCGGGAGGGGCGGGAAATACGTCGGGGACGTAAAGAGTGTTTTCTTCGCGGCCTGCTTCTTTAAATCTTCTTACTTAAACTTCCCTATGTCGCGGCGGTAGTGGAGCCCGTCCCAACGGATGTGTGCGGCCGACTCGTAGCAGCGGGCGAGGGCGTGGTCTAACGCCGGGCCCGTGGCCGTGACGCCGAGCACGCGTCCACCGGCCGTGACGATTGAGCCATCGTCGGCGCGCGCGGTGCCCGCGTGAAAGATTTCTACGCCCGGGACGCCCGCGGCCTCTTCGAGCCCTTCGATGCGCGCGCCCGTCTCGGGGCGCTCGGGGTAGCCGCGCGCGGCGAGGACGACGCAGGCCGAAGCCTCTTCGCTCCACTGAACGTCAAGGCTTCCGAGTCCGCCGCGCGCGACCGAATCGAAGATGTTGTAAAGGTCGGAGTGCAGTCGGACGAGGATGGCCTGTGTCTCGGGGTCGCCGAAGCGCACGTTGTATTCGAGCACGCGCGGGCCCTCGCCCGTCAACATTAAACCGACGAAGAGGATGCCGCGGAAGTCGAGCCCGTCGGCGCGCGCGCCTTCCAGAGTCGGCTCGACGATTTCGCCGACGCAGCGCGCGAGCGTTTCGTCGTCCAGCACTTCCGAAGAGGTGACGGCGCCCATGCCGCCCGTGTTCGGGCCGGTGTCGCCCTCGCCGACGCGCTTGTGGTCGCGCGCGGGCGGCATCAGCCTGTAGTCGCGCCCGTCCGTCCACAGCAGCAGCGAAGCCTCGCGCCCCGCGAGCGCTTCCTCGATGACGACGCGGCCGGCGGCCTCGCTGCCCACGCGCCCGCCCTCCATCATCTCGACGACCGCCCGCTCGGCCTCTGCGCGGCTGCGTGCGACGACGACGCCCTTGCCCGCGGCGAGCCCGTCGGCCTTGACGACGACGGGCGCGTCCGACCCGCCGAACTCGCCGCCGCGCAGGACGCCGAGCGCCTCGGCTGCCGATTCCGCGACGCGGTAACGCGCCGTCGGGATGCGGTGGCGCAGCATGAAGTCCTTCGCGAACGCCTTGCTCGATTCAAGCCTCGTCGCCGCGCGCGTGGGGCCGGCGACGGCGAGGCCGCGCCTCGCGAACTCGTCGGCGAGACCCGCGGCGAGCGTCGACTCGCCGCCCGGGATGGTCAGGTCGACGCGCTCGCGCTCTGCGAAGTCGGCGAGCGCCTGCACGTCGGTCGCGCCGACCGGGACGCACTCCGCGTCCTCGCTGATGCCCGCGTTGCCGGGCGCGCAGAAGACGCGCGGCCGAGGGCCGGAGGCCGTGCGCGCGAGCGTCCGGCAGAGCGCGTGCTCGCGCCCGCCTGAGCCGATGACAAGCACGTTCATGGGCTGGGAAAGTCTCCGTGATTCACTTTTTTTATGTATGGCGAAAGAGCCCGGCGATGCTGTCACGGGGCGCGGGGGCTGTCAAGCGGCTTGTTGAAACTTTCTCTTCGCTCTTGACACATATTCGTGATAACTGTACCGTGCTGAGTCACAGGCGGGCCGCGAGTGCCGTGATGAGAAGATTTCGCCGCGCTTGCCGTTTCGATTGACCCCTCGCTCAGGATGTCCGCCGCCCCGTTCGCCGGCTCTACGGTCGAAGAAGTCCCTCGCAGAAGCCGTTGGTTTTGGTCTTCCGCCAGCACGCCCCGCACGCCGCGGCGGAAGTCTTTTCACAAGGATGGGCAACAATGTCACAGGTTCAAACTGCCGAGATTTCTCCCGCCGACGCTCAAGGAGAATGGGTACAGGTGGAGACCGAGTTCGCGGATCGCTTGATCCTCTGCGTCGACTGCGGCCAGGATTTCACCTGGACGGCGGGCGAACAGCTCTTCTTCCACGACAAGGGTTTGAAGAACGAGCCGAAGCGGTGCAAGCCCTGCAAGCAGGCGAAGAATGAGCGCCTCGCCGCCATCGCCGCCGCGCAGGCCACGGGCGTCCGCCAGCGCATAGAGGTCTCGGTGCTGTGCGCGCAGTGCGGACAGCAGACGACAGTTCCCTTCTATCCTTCGCAGGGCCGCCCCGTCTTCTGCCGCTCCTGCTTCCTCGGCGGCCACGACGGCGGCGCCGAAGACTAGCCGGCCGCCGCACACTCCCCGTCCCGCAATCCCCAAACGGTAACGCCCCTCCCCGGTGCGCCCGCCACGGCGGACAGTTGCGCGCGTAAACCGTGAACCGTAAACCGTGAACCGTGACAAGAGAGGAGATGACTCCTTCTTGTCACGGTTCACGGTTTACGGTTTACGCGCTTTTCATCCCCCGACGTGGACGGCCGGGCGGCGTTCGGGGTCGTCCTCGACCTGGCGCAGAATCTCGCGGGTGACGGGCGCGGTGTCGCCCTCGCCGAAGGCGATGTAGCGCAGCAGGTACATCAGGGGGTTGCCCTCGCTCCAGCCGAAGTAGACGTGCGGGAGTTTGCCCGTCGTGTCGCGCAGGTAGAGCATGAAGGCCGCGATGGCGTTCGGCACCGCGGGACTCTCCGTCCGCAGCACCCTGAAGCCCTCGATGTCGCAGCCCGTCACCTTGAGCACCCCCGAGAACTCGGAGGCGTCGCCGGGCGTGACTTCGAGGAACAGGACGGGGTCGCGCGT
>JBEVJD010000432.1:0-4997 GCA_040510435.1 Pyrinomonadaceae bacterium
AGCCGGTGTGCGACGAGGCGTTCGCCCTTCGAGACGTAGAGCAGGCCGGCGGCTTCGTCGCTGATGAAGCGCTCGTCCGGGTCGCTGAGGCGCACCTGGCGCGAGGCGCGGCCGGTCTCCACGTCCACGCCGACGAGCCCGCGCCCGCCGCCGCGTAAGGAGCTGTAGAAGTACATCCAGCGACCGCGCAGCGCCGCCAGTCTGCGCGTCCGCATCAGGAAGCGCGACAAACGTGAGAGCTGGCTCGCAGGGTCGAGCCGGTCGAGCAGTCGCTCCGACGCGTCGCCGGCCGAAGGCGTCGAGACCCGCGGCCGCGTCACCACGTTGGTCGGGGCCGAAACGCCGCGCCGCACGCGCGAGAGCACGCCGTAGGTCGAAAGCCGCTCGGCGGCATAAGTGCGCGCGTAGGAGCGCGTGTAGTCGGTGGCGAGGCTCGTCAAGTCCGCGAGCGTCACGTGCGCGGCGAGCCCCGACGAGCGAAGGCCCGCGAGCGCGCCCGCGATGCGCGCGCCGCGGAAGACGGTCGAGGCCGCGCCGCCGTAGCGGAAATACAACGACGCGGCGCGCGCCGCCACGGCCGCCACCGTCCGCAGCAAGCCCCTTCCCGGCGGCTCGTGCCGCTCGCGCCAGAGCGGCGTCCCCGACGTGCCGTCGAAGGCGGCCAGCTCGTTCTTGCCGCCGAGCACCAACTCGCCCCGCTCGTTGAGGAGCAGGAAGGCCGCGGCCTCGACGCCGTGCGAGACCTTCAGGCGTCGCTTGCCCGTCGCCGAGTCGAGCAGGATGAGGTCGTCGCGGTCGGCAACGGCCACCGTGCCCGCGTTCGGCAGCGCGAAGTTCGTCAAGCCCTTGTCCGCGCCCTTGTAGCGCCAGAGGGTCTTGCCCGTTGTCGGGTCGATGGCGCTCACGCCGTAAGGGCCGCGCGCCACCGACTCGCCGTTCTCAAGCCGCGTGAACTGCCCGCCCGTCCTCGCGTAGAGCGCGCCGCCCGCGAGCAGAAGCTCCGGCGTCAGCCCGAGGTCTTTCGACTCCCAGGCGACCTCGCCGTCCGTGCGCGAGACGGCGCGCACGCGGCCGCGCCCCGAGATGTAGACGTAACGCTCGTCGGCCACGGGGTCTGATTCGGTTAAGGCCAGCCCGTCTTCGTTGACCTTGAACTTCTCGCGCCTGCGCTCCTTGCCCGTCCGCGCGTCGAGCGAGGTCAGCCCCTCGTAGAAGAGATAGAGCCGGCCGTCGAGGAACGCGGGCGGGCGGTAGTTGTCGAGCGTGTAGGGAACCTCTTTATCTTTGTCGTCGCCCCACACGACGGGCATCATCTCGACTTCGCTCTCAAGCTCGCGCTTCCAAAGCTCCTGCCCCGTGGCGAGGTCGAAGACGTGCAGCTCGGGCTTGCGCTTGAAGCCGTCGCGCGGCCGCGACTTCGCGTCACGCACGAAGACGGCCGCGAGCAGTCCGGCGCCGGGCTCGAAGGCCGTCTGCATCACCGCGCCGCGCACCTTGTCGCTGCGCCAGAGCGCATCGCCGGTCATGATGTCTAGCGACTCCAGACGGGTCTTGCTGCCGCTCTCCCACGTCACCAGCAGCACGTCCGTGCCGGGCACCGCGGACACGTCCGTCTCGTCCAGCCGCACGTCCTTGCGCCGCCAGAGCACGTCGCCCGTCTCCGCCTCCAACCCGTAGAGCGACTTCTCTGTGCCGACGACGAGCACGCCCACGTCGGTCGTCTGGTAGAAGCGCACGCCCGCGTCGAGCTTCGTTGACCAGGGCTCGCCCGCGCGCGCCAACGCCGGGCAGAACATGAGAAGCATGAAGACGGCGACTGTAGAGACTTTCATGGTATTGCTCATATGAAGAAGACAATTTCAGTCTATCAACGAAAGGAACTCGGTCAGAATCCTTTCGGTGATGCCCCAGATCACGCCGTGCTGCGAAGGGTAGCCCGGCCACTCGCGCTCGACGCCCGCGAAGGCCATGCGGAAGACGGCGGAGCGCCCGCCACGCTTCAACTCGTCAACGGGAACCCAGAAGGCGGCGGCCACCTCTTCACTCAACACCAACTCTCTCGGCGCGACCGTCCCGCCCTCGTGATACTCAGTCGGCGCGACGGCGACGAACGGCGTCACAGAGATGCGCGGCGCGAAAGGGCTCTGCGGGTTGACGGTGCCGAGCCGCGCAATCGCCTCGCCGCCCGCGCGCAGGTCGAGCCCGACCTCCTCGCGCGTCTCGCGCACGGCAGTCGCCAGGAGGTTTTCGTCCTCCGGCTCCACGCGCCCGCCCGGCAGCGCCAGGTGCCCCGACCAGTGGTCGCGCTCCACCTCCGAACGCTTGATGACGAGCAACTGCGGCCCCTCCGTCCCGCCCCGCAGCACGAGCGCGACGGCCGCGCGCCGCAGAGAGTTGGAAGAAGTCGCGTCCGCCCCGGCAGTCCCGGGCTCCTCCGTCCCGTCCGGTGCGAGGCCGCCCGCGCCGACGCGCGACTTTAACTTCTCGACGAACTCGTGGAACTCGCTCATCTGGATTGCCCCGAAACAGAACCGCGAGCGGTAGCGAGCGGGTATCTGCTGCGATAACGGTATGAACGTCGAGAGCGCGACCCACTCGCTACCGCTCGCGGTACCGTTTTGTCGCGCGCCCGAGCCTCGAAGGCCGTTCGAGACGTGCGACACGGCCATTCTCGCCCACGGCCCACGCCACGTCGCCGCGCCGCGCGACGCTCAAGGCGTGGAATCCTTCTTCGCCGAGCGACTTCCACGTGCGGCCGCTGTTCGTCGAGTAGTCCGACCCGGAAGGCCCGACCGCTATGAGCTTCCGCCCGCCCGTCCCCGGCACGTACGCGACGCAAGACCTGTAGCCGCCCGGACGGCTCGACGATTCGAGCGCCCACCAACTCCGCCCGCCGTCGTAACTCAAAGCGGCGTTGCCCGAGACCCCACGCTCCTTCGTGTAGTCGCCGCCGACGGCCGCGCCCGCGTCGCCGTAGAAGTCGAGCGAGAAGATGCCCGCCGCACTGCCCCTCACGAAGGGCGCGTCGGCGACCGACCACGTGCGTCCGCCGTCGTCCGAGCGGAAAACTCTCGCGCCCGCGGGGCCGCCCGTGCCGAACCACGCGGTTCGAGTGCCGCGGACGACGACGCACGTGCCGCTCGCGGCGAACCCGCCCTCGCCTCCGAACGCCGGGGGCATCCCGGCCGTGGACATCTGGTGCCAGCGGCGTCCGCCGTCATCCGTCATCAGGACGAGGAAGTGGCCTTCGACCGGGTCGCTGATGGCGATGCCGTTGCGCTCGTCCCAGAAGGCCATGCAGTCGTAGAAGGCTCTGGCGCGCGTGTTCTGGAATTGTAGAGTCCAGTTGCGTCCGCCGTCGGTCGTCTTGTAAATCCTTGAGCGCTCGCCCTCGCCGATGGCGAGCAGGTAAGCGGTGTCAGCGTCGAAGGCGTCCACGTCGCGGAAGTCGAGTTCGGCCGCGCCGGGAACCTGCCCCGCCCGCCATGTGCGCCCGCCATCGGTCGTGCGCGCGTAGGTGCCGTTCGCGCCGCTGGCCCAGGCGACGCGCCCGTTGACGGCGCTCACGCCGCGCAGGCGCACGGTCGTGCCCGAGACCTGCGCGACCCACTCCGCGCGCGCGTCGGCCGCGCAGACGAAGAGAAGCAGCGTGATGAGAATGGTCGTCCTGAACATACGGTCATTTTGGCGGCGGCGTCGGACGGCTGTATGATGTCTGACGGCGGCCGCCGCGCTGCTACCTTACAACAGAAAATGGGAGAAACGAACGGGGCGCAGAAGGTGTCGCCCGGGCAACTAAAAGGGGACGGGAAACGTCTTAAGCTGCAACAACTTAATACCCTCACTTGAGATTTAAAGAGAAAGCCCTGAACCTGACAGGGAGGAGCCGCGTACAGAGTCCCGGCGGCATTATTCGGCACCGCGAGTGCCTTTTTATTTGGATTTATTGACCCGGTTGAAGTTGATGAAAAATTTAGTTCCCCGCATCCTCCTCGTCTCCCTCTTCGTCTTCGCGTCCTTTACGGCCGCGAGCGCGCAGACCCGGTCGAAGACCGTCAAGGCTTCGGCTGAGGTCGCTAAAGCTGAGCCTGTCAGCGACTTGCAGAAATTCCGCCAGGAGTTCATCAAGGCTGCCGAGGAGTACCGCGCGAGCCTCGTTGAGCTGTCGGCCACCTACGAATCGAACCTCAAGAAGCTGACCGAGAAGCAGGAGCAGTTGAAGAGCCTCTACACGGACGGCCTCATCTCGCGCAAGGAGTACGAGGCGAGCGGGTCGGAGATCGCCGAGGCGCGCTCCCGCGTCGAGGAGATGAAGGCGGAGATTGCCAAGGCCGACGAGAGCCTGGCCGCGGCGCGCAAGCCCATCGAGACGTTCACGCTCGCGCCCGTCCCCAGCGTCCGCACGGACATCGCGTGGACGACCGGGAACAAGACCATCGACAACCTGATTCGTTTCAACGGCAACCGCTACGGGGTTGACCCGTACCTCATCTACTGCGTCATCCGGCAGGAGTCGGGCTTCCGCATGGGCGCGACGAGTTCGGTCGGCGCGATGGGGCTGATGCAGTTGATGCCGGGGACGGCCGCGCGCTACGGCGTGACGAACGCGTACGACCCCGCGCAGTCGATCATGGGCGGCACCCGCTACCTCGCCGACCTGCTGCGCCTGTTCCGCGGCCGCGTGGACTTGGCGCTCGCGGGCTACAACGCTGGCGAGGGCGCGGTGATGAAGTACGGCAACCGCGTCCCGCCCTACCGCGAGACGCAGAACTACGTCCGCACCATCGGCACGCGCTACGCGCAGAGCGGCGGCAACGGCGTCACGCTCACCACCAAGACTGAGGCGCGCGAGGCGAAGAGCAACCGCAAGTAGGAACGTGAGAACCGTAAACCGTAAACCGTGACAAGAGAAGACGGGTTCTTCCTCTTGTCACGGTTTTGCTTGTAACAGTACCGCGAGCGGTAGCGAGCGGGTCGGAGTTACGTGATAGACCGGT
>JBEVJD010000433.1:0-6252 GCA_040510435.1 Pyrinomonadaceae bacterium
CGAAGTTGGTCGCGTAAATCTGGCAGTGCGGGTGCGGGTTCGACACCCCGACGGCCTCCCCCTTGTTCTCGAAGGTGAGGACGTGGTTGACCTCGGGTCGCGCGCCCAACTCCCGGTACTGCTCCTGCCAGACGGCGAGCAACTCCTCGACCTGCGGGACTTCCAACTCGGCGAGCGTCAGGCTATGGTTCGGGCTGTAGCAGACGACGCGAGCTAAGCCTTCGGCGGACATGTTCCGATAAATGCCCGGGGGGCGCTCCAGGTCTTTGGGCGCATCGGGGGAGGCGCAGGGCATGTCGTTGTCGAAGACGAAGGTCGAGGCGTAGTCGAGGTTGCGGCTCCCGCTGACGCGCGGGTTGCCGGGGCAGAGGTAGCAGTCGGAGACGAAGGAGGGCTCGTCCCGCGCGTCGTGCTCGACGGTACCGCCCGACCAGGGGCGGTTCTGCCGGTGCGCGGCGACGATGACCCACTCCTCGCGCAGCGGGTGCCAACGCTCTTCCCAGACCATTGTGCTCACTCCTTGGGGAGTGATGAGTGATGAGTGATGAGTGATGAGAAAAAGATAAGGCCCTTCTTCTTCTCTTATCACTCATCACTCATCACTCATCACTCATCAGTTATGCCAGCGTCACCGACAGGCGCGTCACGGACGCGGGTGCGAAGCGGTAGACGAAGGGGCCTGTGCCCTGAATGCTGACCGCCTCGTCGCGCGGCTCAACCTCGCGCGGGCTCGCGAAACTGTTGTGCGCGTGCACGTCCGGCTCCGAGAGCACACGAGCCCGCGCCGAGGAGACGCGCGCGCCCCTCACGGCCACCTCCGCCTCGCGCGCCTCGGTCATGTGCGGGTTGGTCACCGTCAGCGTCAACGCACGGCCGTTGACCGAGGCCGAGCCCGAGAGACCCCAGAACTCGGCCGGCTTGTCCACGCGCGTGTAGCGCACCTCGGGCGCGCTGAAGAGCGCGCGCACCGACTTCGCGCCCATGTGCGGCACGAACATCTCGAAGACATGGTAGGTCGGCGTCAGGACGAACTTGTCCTCGTGCGCGAGGAAGAGCGAGTGCAAACTGTTGACGAGCTGCGCGACGTTCGCCATCGCGACCTTGTCGGCGTGCCGGTGGAAGGTGTCGAGCGTGAGCCCCGCGAGCAGCGCGTCGCGCATCGTGTTCTGCTGTCCGAGGAGGTGCGTCGGGTGAACCTCCGACCCCTTTTTGTACCAGGCGCCCCACTCGTCCACCACCAGTTTGACCCGGTGCTGTCGGTCGTACTGCCCCATGATCGTCCAGTGCTGGTTGATGAGCGATTCCATGCGGTCGCCCTCGCGCAGCAGCTCGTAGTACTCGGCCTCGTCGAACTTGAGGCCGTCGCCCTTGGCGGCGAACCAGTCGTTGGTGCGCCCCAGCCCGAGGTTCCAGGCGTAGTGATGCAGCCCCCAACCGTAGATGCCGCCGAAGAGGAAAGAGCCCTTCTCGGCGGTCTTCGAGAAGAAGCCGCGCGTCCAGTTGAAGTCGTCCACGTTCGCGCCCGAGGCGATGAACTTCAAGTCCACCCCGTAGCGCGGGACGGCCGCCGTGAACCGCCGGTACTCGGCGGCGTACTCCTCGGGCGTGAAGTTGCCGCCGCAGCCCCACGACTCATTGCCGACGCCCCAGAAGCGCACCTTGTAAGGGTCGCGGCTCCCCAGAGGCCCGGTCGCGCGCTGCTCGGCGCCCGTCGTCGTGCCGGCCGGCGAGTTGACGTACTCGACCCACTCGTAGAAATCCTGCGCGCCGAGGCCGCGGAGGTTGGCGGCCAGATACGCCTCCGCGCCCGAGAGCTGGCAGAAGCGCATGAACTCGTTAATCCCGAAGTGATTGGGGTCGTACCGCCAGGGGCCGTCCTTCGGCGCGTTCTCGGGCCACTCGGGCGCGTCCACCCAGAAGTTGGTGCGGCGCGGGCGCCGCTCGCGCGGCCCCGTGCCGTCGCGCCAGTCGTAGCTGTCGGCGAAGCAGCCGCCCGGCCAGCGGACGACCGGCGCCTGGATGCGCTTCAGCGCGTCCACGAGCGCGGTGCGGATGCCGCCCGTGTTCGCCACCTTCGACCTCTCGCCGACCCAGATGCCGTCGTAGACGACGCCGCCCAGGTGTTCGGCGAAGTGGCCGTAGATGTCGCGGCTGATGGTGCCAATCTCTTCGCCGACCAACACCTCGACGCGCGAGTCGGTCGCGCGCGCCGACTGTGCAAGCCCGCGCGTGCCCGCCGCGGCCAGTGCCGCGCCGGCCACGGCCGCGCCCCCGATGAACTTCCGCCTCCCGATGTTCGCCATCTGCTTCTCCCCGAACCGCGTTGAGTGTCGGCCGTTACTGCTTGAGCGTCTGCACGGTGATTGCGTCCCAGCTCGTCTCCGTGGTGCCGAACCCGTAGAGCATCACCTTGAAGTTCGAGCCCAAACCGCGCACCTGCCGTTCGAGCGCGACCTTGTCGTTGACCATCAGGAATATCTGGTCGCCGCGCCGCCCGATGCCGAGCCACAGCGACTTCGCCTTCGTCGCGAGCTGGCGGTTGTCGATGCGCTCCGCGCGGCCGTCAACGGTCAGCCACGCCTCGAAGATGCCGTCGCTGCGGAGCAGCCACTCGATGCGGTTGGAGGGGCTCCCGCCGAAGAGCACCGTGAGGATGGCCGTCCCCGCCTGCATGCCCTGCTCGCCCGGTTGCGGCGCGCGCTCGCCGACCTTCGCGAGCTGCGCCTGGACGAAGAAGCGCTCGCTGACGAAGGTCTGCCGGCTGCGGACGCCGGAGCGCGAGTCGCCGGCCCCGCGCAGCCTCAACTGCTTCTCCTTGACCTCGGCCTTGCCGCCCCCGCCCTCGAACGTGTAGCGTTCCCACTTCGTTTCGTCGAGGCGTTCGCCGTCGAAGTCGTCCTTCCACTCATCGATGGCGGGCGCGGCCCCCTGCGCCGGGGCCGGCTGCTGCTGCGCGGCGGCGCTGAGGCACGCCGCGAGGAGCGTCGCCGCGACCGCGAGCGCCCGCACTCCAACCGTTAGTCTTCTTCTCATAACCTCGTGTCGCCTCCCGCCGCTCAGAAGCGGACGCTCCCGAGCCGGCGAACTATCTCCCTCAAATCGTACTCGTCCTGTTTCTTCTGGCTCTCGCTGAGCCGCTTGAAAGTTGCGACCGCCGCCTGCGCCTCCGTCGAGCGCCTGAGCCGCGCGTAGGCGCGCCCGAGCTGGTAGTAAGCCTCGGCCGATTCGGGGGCGAGGACGGTCACCTTCTCAAGCTCGGCGACCGCCTCGGCCCAACGCTCGGCCCGTATGTAGAGCTTCGCGAGCGAGAGCCGGGGCGGCACGAAGGTCGGGTCTAACTCGGCGGCGCGCTTCAGGTGAGACTCGGCGCGGGCCGCGTCGGCGTCGGCGCGCAGGAGCAAAGCCTCGGCCAGCAGGTGGTGGAGCACGGCCAGTCGCGGGTCGGCGCCGAGCGCCTTCTCGTAGAGCGCCACCGCCCCGGCAGCGTCGCCCTTCTTGGTGCTCAGCATGCCGAGGTAGGCGTAGGCGGGCGCGAACTTCGGGTCGAGCACCGCGGCTCGGCCGAAGGCGCGCGCCGACTCCTCGTCCTTGTCCTGCTTGAAGTGTGCGAGCCCGAGCGCGAACCAGAGGCGGGGCGAGTTGGGGAAATCTTTCAAAGCCTCTTCGAGCCTGATGACGGCCGCGGCCGGCGCGTAGGCGTTCGTGAGCAGCACGCCGTAGGCGAAGCGGTACTTCTCAGACTGCGGGTCGCGCTGGATGGCGAGGCGCATTGCCGGGATGGCGTTCTCGGGGTGACCCGCCTGCTCGTACACCTCCGCGAGGAGCGCGTAGAGCGGCGCCGATTCCACCCCGCGCGCCACGGCCCCTTCGAGTGTGCGTCCCGCGCCGCGGATGTCCTTGCGCGCGAGCTGGACGCGCGCCAGACGGACGGCCGCGTCCGCGTTCGAAGGTTCGAGCTGTGCGGCGGCGGCGGTCTCCGTCTCCGCCTCTTTCAGGAGCCCCGCCTCCAGAAGCGCCTGGCCGAGTTCGGCGCGGGCGCGGGCGTCGCCGGCCGAGCCGCCGCGGGCGGAGTAAGCTTGATAATGAGTTGCCGCGGCCGTCGCGTCACCGCGGCGCAGCGCGATGACGGTCAGGGCGCGGGCAATCTCGGCGTCGGGCTCGATGCGGTCGGCGCGCGCGAAGAGGTCTTCGGCCGCGCGCAGGTCTGCGGCCGTGCCGGAGTTGAAGCGTATCTGCGCGAGGTTGACGAGTGCATTCGGCTGCTGCGGGTCGGCGCGCAGCGACGCCTCGAACTCGGCGGCGGCCTCGCGCGTCCGCCCGAGGCGCAGCAGAATCACGCCGTAGTTGTTGCGCGCGGGGGCGGATGCGGGCGCGAGGCGCGCGGCCTCGCCGAAGTGACGCGCCGCACCTTCGAGGTCGCCCGCGCGATCTGCGAGGAGGCCGAGGTACTTGTGCGCTTCCGACTCCCGCGGGTTCAGGCCGAGCGCCTTGCGGAACGAGGCGCCGGCCGAGTCCGCGTCTCCGCGCTCTAACGCGGAGACGCCCTCTGCGACCGCGGCCGACGCGGCGGCACGCGCCGCCTGCGCCGCGGGGCGCGCGGGCGTCTGTGCACGGCACTCCACCCACCCGTCCGCCCCCGCCGGGGCGGAGACGACCGCCAGGAGCAGGGCGATGCGGCGGACTGTGGGCGAGCAGGGAAATGACATAAAACTTGCGAGGCGGCGGCGACGCGAACCGGAAATGGAAGAGGGGCGCAGGACTTTCCAACGGTCACATGCTGCGCCCCTCTCCGTCCCTGTTTGTATTAGAACACGAACCGCCCGCCGACCTGCATGCGGCGCGGCTGGAAGATGTCCGCGTTGCGCGTCACGAGGCCGAAGTTAACGTCGTCGAGGTTCATGTTCGCCAGCCCGTAGCGGCCGCGGTTGAGCAGGTTGAAGAACTCGAAGCGTAACTCGAAGAAGGTCGTCTCGGTGAGCCTCGTCTTCTTCATGACGCTCAAGTCTTCGGTCATGAAGGGCCCGGCGCGCAGCCCGCTGTAGGAGGGCGCGGCGTTGCCGAAGAACACGAGCGGGTTGTTGTAGAAGTTGACGTAGGCCGGGTTGATCGTCGCGCCGTTGTCGAGCGAGATGGCGGGCGCGTTGCGGAAGTCGAGCGGGCGCGAGAAGGCCGCCGCGTTCAGGACGCGCACGTCCACGCCGCCGCTCGGGTTGTCGGTGTAGAAGTCGTTGCTCACGACGTTGGGGCGCAGGTTGCCGAGGTAGCCGACGCGCTGGAGGAACTCCCTCTGCCCGCCCTCGATGCGCGGCACGAGCGCCGAGCCGCTGCGGTAGCGGTGGATGGCCGTGACCTGGAACCCGCCGACGAGGCGGTCGACGAACCCGCCGTGGTTCAGGAACCGCTTGCCCTTCCCGAACGGCATCTCAAGGATGTAGTTGAAGACGAGCGAGTGCGGCGGAATGCTCGGCGAGACCGAGCGCAAGCTGCCGCGGTCGAACGGGTTCTGCACCACGCCGTTGAGCGGCGAATTGCCGAACACGTCCTCGGCCGCGTCCGTGATGAGCTTGGCGTAGGTGTAGGAGAGCCCGAATTGGACGCCGCGCGAGAAGCGTCGCTGGATGTCGATCTTGCCGGCGTGGTAGATGCTCTGCCCCTGGCTCTCCAAACGGTTGGTGATGTTCCCATACTGCGGGTACGGCCGGAGCGCCTGCCCGACCGAGCGGGAGAAGTCGCCGAACTGGTTGTTGAAGCCGGGGTAGATGGCATCGGGGTTGGTCGGCAGATTGAAGCCGAGGCCCGCCGCGAAGGCGCGCTCGGCCGGCGTCACGTCAACCAGCGGCTTCGAGAGCAGCGGCAGCCCGAGCCTGAGCGCGTTGAAGGGCAGCTTGTTGATCTGGTCGAATGACGAGCGCAGCCGCGTCCCCTTGCTGCCGACGTAGCTGGCCTGGATGGCGAAGTTGAAGGGGAGTTGGCGCTGGATGTCGAGGCTCCACTGCGCCGTGCGCCCGGTCTTGAAGTCCTTGGTGAAGAAGTCAACGTCCGTCCGGTTCAGGTCGCCGACGGCCTGCGCGGTCGGGTCGGCCAAGGGGATGTTCGGGTAGTTCTCCAGCGTGATGCCCGCGTCGAGGCCGCCGTTGATGTTGACGGCGCCGGGGCTGTAGCCGAGCGCGCCGCCGTTGCCGAAGTCGTTGTAGATGACCGGCGCGTAGTAGATGCCGTAGCCGCCGCGCACGACCGTCTTGTCGTTGAGGG
>JBEVJD010000434.1:0-7925 GCA_040510435.1 Pyrinomonadaceae bacterium
AAGGTGGTCTTGCCGACCGAGAACTCGACGTAGTCGGCGCGCGTGAGCTTGAGGAAGGTCTCGTAGGGGACGGAGACTTCGAGCGTCTCCTTCGCGTCCTCGTCGTCCCAGCCCTCGCCGACGCTGTTGGAGACGAGGGACATCTTGCCGAGCCGAATCGTCTCGCCGTCGGCGACGGCCGAGAGTTGGCGCTCGTTCGGCGTGTGGCGCGCGTCCCAGTTCTTCGCTTCGAAGGTGAGGCGCAGCGTCGCGCGGCGCACGTAGTCGAGCTGCCGGCCCGGGCAGTGGAGCGTCGCGCGGAGGCTGACGCAGAGCCCCTTGAGGATGCTCTCCGACCCCTTCGCCATCTCGCAGGTGACGCTCATGCGTTTAAGCTCGACGACCGTCTCGTGCGCGAAGCCGTCGTAGTTGGTGGCGATCTTGCCGCCGTGTTCGAGCGGCTTCGGCGCGGCCGTCTTCCTGGAAGTCTGCGCGCACACGGCGGCCGCGAGCGTCACGGAGACGCAAAAGAGCGTAACGATCCTTTTCATGACTCGATAATCCTAGCGGGGCGCTTGGGTTCTTGTGCGCTGAGGCGCGTGCGGCGTGGGGCAAAGGCTCCGGCGACGTGGCATTGTGACGAGCCGCCGCGGGCTTCGTGTCGCCTTAAGAAGATACTAGGGAGCGGCGCGCGCGGCTGTCAAGAGGGAGCCGCCGCGAACGCGCGCGAGGGTTGAGAACGGCGCCGCGGTCAAGGCTTCTCGCCGAGCCCTTCGAGCACCTCCTTCGCCAGCGTGTCCAGGCGGCTCTGCGTGTCGTGGTCTGACTCGTTCGACATGAGGACTATCCCGAGCCCCAATTCGGGGAAGACGGCGCAGTGGCTGGCGAAGCCGAAGGTGCCGCCGCTCTGCCAGAGCCTCCGTCGCCCGCCCGCGGTCATGTTCATCTGCCAGTTCAGACCCGAGGCGTAGTATTTGATGTCGCCCCACGTCGGCCTGTGCGACAGCGCGACCACCTCGTCCCTCTCGTTCAGGTGAAACCTGACGTACTTCAGCATGTCCGCGACCGTGGAGCGCAGGCCACCCGCGGCCTGCGACTGGGGCGTGCCGGGGAGCGCGACGCTCCCGTTCTCGTAGTGACCCCGCGCCAGACGTTTCGTCTCCGCGGCCGACAGGCTGATCTTCGTCTCCCGCATCTTCAGGTGGTTCGTTATCTTTGTCCCCAATAGCCGCTCGTAGGTCGTCCGGTAGACGCGCTCCAGGACGTACCCGAGGAGCTGCGCCGCGGCGTTCGAGTATTTGAACTTGGAGCCGGGCGCCTTATCCAGCCTCACCTTGCGGAGGTCTCTGTAGAAATCTTCCCTCGTATACTTCCGTTCGATCTCCGTGAGAATCTTCGGCAGCTCGTAGGGGTTCGGGTCTTTGAAAAGCTCGGGCCGGTCGGGCAGCACGAACGGCAACTGTGAGGTGTGGTTGATGAGGTGCACGAGCCTGACGGGCTGCCCCTCGAACTCAAGGTCAGGGTATTCGCCGTCGAGGTATTTGCGCACGTCGTCTTCCAGCTTCACCTTCCCCTCGACGACGGCGCGGGCCAGCAGAACCCCGGTGAAGGTCTTCGTGATGGAGCCGACCTCGTAGATGGTGTGTTGCGTCGGGAGTTGGCGCTTGCCCTTCTCGACCTCGCCGTAGTTGAACGTGTAGGTTCTGCCGTCTTTGAGCACCCCGACCGAGAGCCCGACGGCGCGCGCGTCGCTCATGTACTTCCGCGCCGCTCTGTCTACGACGACGCCGATGTCGTCGGCGCGCGCGCCGGCCGTGGGCGGCGGACTCGTCTGCGCGTTCAGCGCGCCGAAGGAGGCCGCGTGGATGAGCAGGAGGAGGGCGGCGAGTTTGAGTCTCATGTGTGCCTTCTCGATGAAATAAGCAGGACGTTGGTCTGACGTTTAAAGCCACTCGGTTCTCCTCGCGAGGACGGTGAGGTGGCCGCGGGGAGTCCTCCGCATCCGTCTTCGCTTCACAACTCAAATCCCGTAGGCCGTGAAGCCACCGTCGATGGCGACGCACTGGCCCGTGACGTAGGAGGCCGCGGGCATCGAGAGGAAGGCGACGACCGCGGCGACCTCCGCGGGCTCGCCGACGCGGCGCATGGGCGTGCGCGCGAGGACGCGCGCGAGGCGTTCGGGGTCTGCGAGCACGGGCTCGACGAGCGGCGTGCGGATGTACCAGGGGGCGACGGCGTTGACGCGTATCCCGTCCGGCGCCCACTCGACGGCGAGGCTGCGCGTCAACTGTAGGAGCGCGGCCTTGCTCATCGCGTAGGGCGCGCCCGTGCTCGTGTGCGTCAGCCCCGAGACCGAGGAGACGTTAACCACGCTCGCGCCGTTCGCCCTCTTCAACAGCCCGTGCGCCGCGCGCGTCAGCTCGAAGGCGGAGGTGAGGTTGGTCGAGATGACGCGCTCGTATTCTTCGGCAGTGTAATCGACCGCGGCCTTGCGCACGTTCGTCCCGACGTTGTTGACGAGCACGTCGAGCCGGCCCAGTTCTTCCACGCGGCGCAGGACTTGTGCGCGCCCTTCGGCCGTCGAGAGGTCGGCGGCGACGCCCTCGGCGTCCGCGCCCGCGCGCCGCCAGCTCTCGACCTGCGCCCCGAGCCGCGCCGCGTCGCGCGCGACCGCGAGCACGCGCGCCCCGAAGGCGATGAACTCTTCCGCCACCGCCAGCCCTATCCCCAGGCTCGCGCCCGTCACGAGCGCCGTCCGGCCCGCGAGACTCCAGCGCCCGGCGGCGCCTTGCGAATTCGCTTCAGACACTCCTCAACCTCCCGTCGGTTCGCGGGAAAGAATAAACAGGCGGGCGCGGAAGTGAAAGCCCCGCGGCGCGGGTCACTTCAACTTCTTGTAGAGTTCGTGGGGCAGGTAGTTGCGCGCGACGAAGTCCGTGTCCGGGCACGATGGTTGAAAGCTTCGGCCGGACGACTTTGCATCGTGAACGCATGTGGCGACGCTCCTTGATGTCCGGCTGAAATTCGAAAGTGATTTTACTCCCCGGCTCGCACGAACAGAACGAGGAAGGCGCGTTGGCCTTGCGCGGACGCTTCGTAGACGCGTTCGGCGCGGTAGCCGCGCTCGGTGATGAGCTTTAAGGGCTGGCGCGACTCGTCCCAGTCGGCGTCGCGGAAGGCGGCCCAGAAGCGCTCGCCGCGGAGCGCGTCCGTGTTCGCCACGGCGACGCCGTCGAAGTCGCGCGGGAGGAAGTAGCCCGGGTCTTCCGCGACGCCGGGCGCGCCCTCGACCGAGACGACGCGGAAGCGTCCGTCGCGTTCGAGCGCGAACCAGAGGTGGTATGCGACGAGGTCTTCGAAGGCGTACACGTCGCCCGCGCCCGCACCGTCCCGCGCGGCGGAAGCGGCCAGACCTTCCCACGCGCACCAGACGTGCGCGGCCTGCCGGCGCGCGAGCCCGAGCGCGCCGACCAGCGCCACCCAGCAGCAGAGGAGCAGGAGCGCCGAAGCCCTCCACCACGCGGGTCGCAGCCGCCCGAGCGCCAACCCCGTGAGCAGCGCGTAAGGCCCGAACGCGACGATCAGATGCCGCGTCCC
Source organism: Pyrinomonadaceae bacterium (assembly GCA_040510435.1). GTDB lineage: Bacteria > Acidobacteriota > Blastocatellia > Pyrinomonadales > Pyrinomonadaceae > QHXN01. The sequence goes on from JBEVJD010000434.1 coordinate 3,577, forward strand.
CCACACCGACTGCGGCAGCACGTAGCTCGCGACGAAGGCGAGCGCGACGGGCAGCAGCGTGAACGTGAGTAGAAACGCGACCGCCGCGTCGTCCCTCGAATCAACAGCGACGGCGTCTTCGCCCCCCGCGCCCTCTTTGCCCCGCCTCATCCTTTCAAACAGCAATGCGACGACGGGCAGGCCGACGAGCAGCAGCCCGAGCAGCGCGCCGCCGCGCCCGTAGATAGGGTCGGCGGAACTCTGCCGGAAGTAGAAGGGCTGGTTGAAGAGGGCGAACAGCTCGACGAGGTCGCCCGGGCCCGGCCTCTGTATCCACCCGATGTTCTGCGCGAGCCCGCCGCCCGCGCCCGCCGCGCTCAAGCACGCCCAGACCCAAGGCACGTAAGCGGCGACGAGCCCCGCGACCACAAACGCGAACGCGCCGAGCCTGCGCCTCTCTCTCAGCGCGAGGAAGGCGCCCTCGCACGCGACGACGAGCCAGCCGTAGTAGTGCGTGTAGACGAGAAGTAAGTTACAGAAGAAGAGCGCGACGAAGAGCCCGCGCGCATGGTCTTTCTTATTGAGCAGCCGCGCGAAGAGCCACAGCGAAGTGAGCGTCAGCAGGAGCAGCAGGCCGTACATCCTGACCTCCTGCGCGTACTTGATGAGGTAGCCGTTGGCTGCCGCGACGAGGAGCGCGATGTTCGTCGCGGCCCCACTCAGCCTCAGTTCGCGCGCCAGCAACAGCAGCGGGACGAGCGCCGCCGCGGACGCGACGAAGGGGAAGAGCCGCAGCCAGAGAAGCGACTCGCCACCCGCCGCCACCCACACCTTCAGCAGCGCGTAGAAGAGCGGCGGGTGTATCAGGTCGGCCGCGACGAAGCGCCACAGCCCCGGCCACGTGTGCTGCGCGGCGTGGACGCTGAACAGCTCGTCGAACCACAGGCACGTCCCCGTCAAACGCCACAGGCGCGCCGCGACGTAGAGGCCGACGAGCGCCGCCGTCAGCAGCACGAGTCTGCTCTGCCGGAGGTTCATGGGAATGATTGAGTAGTCAGTAGCCAGTAGCCAGTAGTCAGTAGTCGCTCCGCGCCGCGTAGGCTGATGATGAGAACCGCACGGTTCGAGCGATGAATGCTTTTCTACTGACTACTGGTTACTGACTACTGCTTTTCTTCGCCCGCGCCCTCGTCCGCCGCTTCGTCGGGGTTCTCGCCCGCCGCCTCTTCGAGGTCGAGGGCGGCTTCGCCTAAACGCGCGGTGAGCCAGTTGAGGAAGACTTCGGCCTCGCGCACTTTGCCCGTCCAGCGCGCGCGGTCGAACATGGTGAGCGCCATCGTCAGCGCGTGGTGCTGGCCGGCGCGGTCGCCCGCGAACTCGAACTGCCGGTAGAGCCGGTCGATGAGGCTGACGGACTCGACGGCCGTCTCCACGTCCTTGAAGCCGAGCTTGCCCGCGAAGAACTTCGAGTAGATGTTCTGCGGCTGCGAGGTCGAGGTGTAGAGGTCGAAGTAGCCCGAATGCAGCCCCGCCTCCTGCAACACCGACGCGACGTACGAGGGGCGCGCGCCCGTGATGACCGCGATGTCCTCGACCTCGCCCAGCCCCGAGAGGAAGAGCGAGACGATCTGATCCTTCTTCGACGGCCGAGCCTTTGACCTGCGCGGCGGCGGCTGCTTCGGCGCCCCGCCCGCGGACTTCTTAGCCTTGCTGCTCATCAGAGTCCTCCCTCCTTTTTCGCACGCAGTGTGTCGCAGAGTTTGTTGGCTACTTTATCACCTCGAACTCAAAATAGATTGTCTTCCCGCGCACGACGAAGCAGAGGTACTGCTCCCAGAAGCGGCGCAGGAAGCGCAGGGCCGGGCGGCGGTTGCACGCGTTGACCGCCAGCTCGAAGCCGAGCGCGCGCCAGAGCTTGAGCATCGTGACGCGGACGAGGCGCGGCCGTAAGCGCACGTGGCTGTAGAAGTCGAAGTCGGGGCGGTCGCCTGTGAAGTACGCGAACGACTCGGTCGTCAGGTGGTGCTTGTGCGTCGGGTCGGTGTAGGAGGCGATGTCGGAGAAGTGCGGCGTGTCGAGCCGTATGAGCCCGCCCGGCTTCGTCACGCGGTAGAGTTCCGCCACGACCGCGAGCACGTCGTCCACGTGCTCGATGACCTGGTTGCCGACGACCACGTCGAACTCGTCGTCGGGGAACGGGTACGGCACAACGTCCAGGTCGTGCAGCACGTCCGCGTCCGAGCGCGGGTTGCTGTCCATCCCGACCGCCCCCGGCGTCTTGTGCTTCCCGCACCCGATGTCGAGTATTTTCATGCGAACGGGAAGTGTAGCGGGCGCGCGCGCGCGCGGACAAGCGGGGCGGCGGCCGGGCGGCGCGTAAATTTTCGGAACCCGCGCCCCGCGCCGGGCGTGCAAACGCGTTGAAGAACTTTCCCTAGGAGGTCACGTCAAGCAGTGAAACCCAAAGCCCTGCCGCTCGCCGCCTTCGCACTAATGGCCGCGTCAACGGTGTCCGCGCAGACGAAAGCGCCGGCCCCGCCCGCGCAGCCCGCTCGGGCCGCCGCGCCCTCGACCCCGGCGCCGCCCGCGGCCGTCGCCGCCGTGCCGCGTGCCGCCGCCGCACCGCACGCGCCGTCCGTCCCGCAGTCCCCGGCCGCCGCCCCGCCGCAGTCCCCGGCCGCTGCTCCGCGCGCCGCGCACGCCGCGCCGCGGCCCGCCGTCGCGCCGGAACAGCCCACGCCGCCGCAGCAGGCGCCCGCGCCCTCGCCGCCGGCCGTCGCCACGACCTTCTACATCTCGGGCACCTTCCTCGGCGTGCGCACGGAGGAGGTGACGCGCGAGAATATGCAGCGCTACGGACTCTCGGGCGCGCCGCGCGGGGTCGGCGTCGGCGAGGTCGTCAAGGGCAGCCCGGCTGAGAAGGCCGGACTCAAAGCCAACGATGTCATCGTCCGCTTCGACGGTGAGCAGGTGACGAGCGTCCGCAAGTTGACGCGCCTCATCTCGGAGTCGGCGCCCGACCACGTCGTGCGGCTCACAGTCCTGCGCGGCGGCGCGGAGCAGGAGCTGTCGGCCACGCTCGCGCGCCGCGAGCCGTTCGTGAGCGCGGGCGGCGAGGGGCTCTTTAACATCTCGCCCGAGGCATTCGGCGACGCGATGCGCCTCGGCGACGAGGCGGCGCGCAACACGGAACAGTGGAAGCGCGCCCAAGAGCAGATGCAGCGGAAGTGGGAGGGGATGGCGCAGAAGCACCCGAGCCTCTTCGGCTCGACGCGTCGCATCGGCGTGGCGACGAACGTCTTGGGTAAGCAGCTCGCCGACTACTTCGGCGTCACGCACGGCGTGCTCGTCAGCTCGGTCGAAGAGAACAGCCCGGCCGCCAGGGCCGGCATCAAGGCCGGCGACATCGTGACCGAGGCCGACGGCCAGAAGGTCGAGGACGCGGACGACCTCGGCCGCGCGCTCTCGGCGAAGGAGGAGGGTGAGGTCACGCTCACGGTCGTCCGCGAACGCAACCGGCGCACCGTGCGCGTCACGCCCGAGCGCCGCGCGGCGCCGCAGACCTTCTTCACTCCCGGCACGTTCCGCGTCTTCGAGTCGCCCGTCGCCGCCACGACGCTCCCGCGCATCATGATGCAGCCCGAGGTCTTCAACGCCCCGAACGCCGCCGTCCCGCCGCGGCTCCTGAACGCGCCGCGCCTCCGCGTCACGCCCCGCGCCCGCGTCTTCGGCCTCGGCGACCGCGTTCTTTAACTACCGCCAACCGCTTGAACGTGAGCCCCGCCGCGACTGTTGAAACTCAGTCGCGGCGGGGCTCACGTGTGCTGAATACATCGGCGGCGGCGGTGCATAGACCCCGCCCGCGACTTCCGCATTCTCAACGTCCCGGACACCCGCGCCGCCGCCCAAGTCCCCGCGCTCCGCAGACCATCGACCGCCGTTGTACAATCCTTCGGCAGTAAGGGAAGGGGAGAGTCTGTCGTTGGACTTCGACAGTAGACAGAAGGAGTTCGAGGCGCTGGTGGCGGAGGCGGCCGGCTGCCGCAGGTGCGAGGCGATGTGCGGGCGGAGCGCCGTGCTGAGCGAACGCAACGGGCGCGTCGGGGCGCGCGTGTTGTTCGTCGGCGAGGCGCCGGGTCGTCAGGGCGGCGACCGCACGCGTGTGCCGTTTTCGGGCGACCAGTCGGGACGAAACTTCTCGCGCTACCTCGCCTCCGTCGGGCTCGCGCGCGAGGATATCTTCATCACCAACTCCGCGCTCTGCAACCCGCGGAGCGAGACGGGCGCGAACCGCAAGCCGACGCGCGCAGAGGTGTCGAACTGCTCCGACTTCCTGCGCCGGCAGGTCGAAGTGATCGACCCGCGCGTGG
>JBEVJD010000435.1:0-5261 GCA_040510435.1 Pyrinomonadaceae bacterium
TTAATTGAAGCGTTGGGGTTATAAACATCACGCCCCTCCGGGGCTTTTAGGCTGTGGCTACTGGCTGCTCTCTACTCGCTTGAGCGGCGTCGTGTTCGCGCCCTGTTTGAAGTCGAGGCCGGTGACTTTGCCCGCCTCGACCTTGAAGGTGAGGACGATACCGTCGAACTCGACGGGGCGGAAGGTCTTCTGGTCTACGGCCATCAGGACGATGGGTTGGTTGCCGGCCGTGCCGATGAGCTTGCCGTCCTTGACGGTGACGTTGATCTCGGGGCCGGGCTCGCCCTTGTACTTGCCGACGTAGGACTGGAGCGTCGCCGCGTCCACCTCGGGCGGCGGCTGCGCGCCGGCCTTCTTCAGAAGCTCGGCGAGCGGGGCCTTCTTCTCGTCGGTGCCGGCCGAGACGAGCGCGGCCGTCAGCGTCTCGGCCGGCACCTTGCCGGTCTCCAGCGCGGCCGAGGTCATCTCGGCGTTGCCCGTGCGTATGCCGGTCAGGAGCACTTCGCCCGCGCCCTCGGCGCTCTTGGCGAGGATGGCGCGCACGACGCCGGTGTGCCCCTTGTCCGTCGCCCAGTAGAGCGCCGTCGCGCCGTAGAAGGTGTCCCTGACGGTCACGTCGGCGCCGCGCTCGATGAGCAGCTTGACGATTTCCGTGTGGCCGCGCTCGGCGGCTTTGAAGAGTGCGGTCGCGCCGTAGCGGAACTTGGCGTTCACGTCCGCGCCTTTGTCGAGCAACGCCTTGACCTCGGCGGCGTCGCCCTTGCGCGCGGCCTCGTAGAGCTGTTCGTTGAGCGCCTGCTTCGGGTCTTGCTGCGCCGCCGCCGTCAGCGCGAGCGCGAGCGCGAAGAGCGCCGCCAGGGTGATGCGCGTGAGCCTCATGGTCTTCACTCCGTTTTTCGTTGCCGCCGCCGTGGTGTTAACTTGTCGGGCGCGTCCGTCCCGCGGGCGGGCGGCGCCGGGCGGCCGCCCCTGTCCAATAAAATGGTCGCGTGTACGTGATTTCGGAATGCGTCGGGGCCGCCGCCGCGCGGCGTAAAAACAAACGGCGGCGCAGCGGCGTATTTACATCCCGCGGGCTCTCAAAAGCAAGGAAAATTTTTTGGCCGCGCGGCGGCGAGAACTCATCTCACGACGTGTGATAAAACGTTCGAGACCCGCACAAGGTTTCTTTTCAAGCCATCTTTAAGCGACTGTGAGGCAAAACAATTTGAAGACGAGTGCACACCCCCGGAGGCCCGGGGTCTACATGCTCTTCGCGCTCCTGCTGTTGACGACCGCGTCGGCGCGGGCGGCCGACTGGTCGGAGTGGCGCGGGCCGGCGCGCGACGGCGTCTCGGCGGAGAAGGGGCTGCCCGCGAAGTGGTCGCCCGCGGGCGAGAATCTCGCGTGGAAGGCGCCCTACGGCGGGCGCTCCACGCCGGTCGTGATGGCGAACCGCGTCTACCTCTGGAACGGCGCGGAGCACGGCGAGCGTTTGCAGGAGCGCCTGATGTGCCTCGACGCGGACACGGGGAAGGTCTTGTGGGAGCGGCGCTTCAACGTCTACCTCTCGGACATCCCGGCGCACCGCGTGGGGTGGGCCTCGCCCGTCGGCGACCCCGAGACGGGCAACGTCTACGCCTTCGGCGGGGGCGGCCACCTCGTCGGGCTCTCGGGGCGCGACGGCAAGGTTCTGTGGGAGCGCGCGCTCGGCGAAGACTTCGGGCTGCTGACGACGCACGGCGGGCGCACCGTCTCGCCGCTGGTTGACGGCGACCTCGTCATCGTCAGCGGCGTCACCTTCAGTTGGGGCGCGCACCACCGCGGCCTCCACCGCTGGATGGCCTTCGACAAGCGGACGGGAGAGACGGTTTGGACGAGCGCGCCCGGGGCCCGCCCCTACGACACGACCTACGCCGCGCCCATCATCGCGAACGTCGGCGGCACGCGCATGCTCATCCAGGGCGCGAGCGACGGCTGGGTGCACGCCGTCAAGCCGCAGACGGGCGAGCCGGTCTGGAAGATCGAGGTCTCGAAGCGCGGCCTCAACACGGGCGTCGTCGTGCGCGGCAACGACGCCATCATCACGCACAGCGAAGAGAACCTCGACTCGAACGAGATGGGGATGATGGCCGCGCTCGACGCCTCCATGAAGGGCGAGCTGAAGATGGCGCAGCTCAAGTGGAAGGTCTACGGCTGGCAGGGCGGCTTCTCGTCGCCCGTGCTCGACGGCGACAGACTTTATCAGGTGGACAACGGCGCGAACCTCGGAGCCTTCGACGTGAACACGGGCAAGCAGCTCTGGCTCCAGAACCTCGGCACGATCCAGAAGGCTTCGCCCGTGCTCGCCGACGGCAAGCTCTACGTCGGCACCGAGAACGGCAAGTTCTTCATCATCGAGCCCTCGGCGACGGGCGCGAAAGTGCTGGACGAAGACCAGCTCGGCACGGAGCAGCAGCCCGAGTCCATCATCGCCTCGGTCGCCGTCTCCGACGGCCGCGTCTTCTTAGTCACCGACGCAGCGCTCTACTGCATCGGCAAGAAGCAGACGGTGGCGGGCAGGGGCATGGGCTCGGGCTCGGGCAGGCCGCCGACGCCGCCCCCCGCGACGCACGTGCAGGTCGTCCCGGCCGAGGTCTTGCTGAAGCCCGGCGAGAGCGCGCGGTTCCGCGTCCGTCTCTTCGACGAGCGCGGCAACTTCATCCGCGAGGAGCAGGCGGCGACGTGGTCGCTCGACAAGCTTCAGGGCAAGGCCGACGCCGGGCAGTTCACGGCCGCGACGGACGCGGTCGTCCAGACGGGCGAGGTGCGCGCGACCGTGGGCGGGCTGACGGGCGCGGCGCGCGTGCGCGTCGTCCCGCCGCTGCCGTGGGCGGAGAACTTCGACGCGATGGATTTGAACGCCTTCCCGCAGCAGTGGACGAACACGGGCATGAAGTTCATCACGCGCGACGTGGGGGGCAAGAGGGTGCTGGTGAAGACGACCGAGGGCTCTTCGCTCCTGAGCCGCGCGCGCGCCTACATGGGGCCGAGCGACCTGCACGACTACACGGTCGAGGCCGACATCCTCGCGACGACGAAGCGGCGGCAGGTGGGCGACGCGGGCGTCCTCGCGCAGCGCTACTCGCTCACGCTCTTCGGCAACGCGCAGAAGGTCGAGCTGACGCCGTGGCAGCCCGAGACGGTGCGCGTGGCGTCGGCCCCGTTCGAGTGGAAGATAGATACGTGGTACCGCGTCAAACTGCGCGTGGACAACCTGCCGAACGGGCAGGTGCGCGCGCGCGGCAAGGTCTGGGCCGCGGGCTCGCCCGAGCCCGCGGCCTGGCTGGTCGAGCGCACCGACCCCATCGGCAACCGCCAGGGCAGCCCCGGCATCTTCGGCAGCGCGCTCGCCGAAATCTACTTCGACAATTTACAGGTGTACGCGAACAAGTAGCCAGTAGACAGTAGTCAGTAGGAGGGAAGGTCAAAGTTGATGATGAAAGCAACATTGAGAAAGCGTCAAACAAGAGTGCGGGTCGTCGGCGTGAGCTTGGCGGTGGTCTTAACTACTGTCTACTGTCTACTGACTACTGTCTACTCGTTTTCCGATCCGGGCACCGGCGAGTGGCCGATGTGGGGCGGGACGCCTGACCGCAACATGGTGTCGAAGGCGAAGGGCATGCCCATGTCGTGGGACGTGAAGTCGAAGAAGAACGTGAAGTGGGTGGCCGAGCTGGGCTCGCAGACCTACGGCAACATCACGGTCGGGGGCGGCGTCGTTCTCGTCGGCACCAACAACGAGGCCAAGCGCGACCCCAAAATCGTCGGCGATAAGGGCGTGCTGATGGCCTTCGACGAGAAGACCGGCGCCTTCCTCTGGCAGGCCGTCCACGACAAGGTGGCCGCGGGTCGCGTCAACGACTGGCCGTTCCAGGGCATCGCCTCCTCGCCGCTCATCGAGGGCGACCGCGTCTACTACGTCTCGAACCGCGCGGAGCTGATGTGCGTTGACCTGAAGGGCTTCGCCGACAAGGAGAACGACGGCCCCGTCACCGACGAGAAGGCGCAGGGCGAGGGGCAGGCCGACGTGGTCTGGCGGCTCGACATGATGGAGGAGGTCGGCACCTTCCCGCACAACCTCGCCAACTCCTCGCCCGTCTCGTTCGGCGACCTCATCTACGTCTCGACCTCGAACGGGCAGGACGAGAGCCACGTCAACATCCCCTCGCCGAAGGCGCCGGCCATCGTCGCCGTCAACAAGAAGACGGGCAAGGTCGTCTGGGAGGACGCCTCGCCCGGCGACAAGATTCTGCACGGGCAGTGGTCGACGCCCACGGTGGGTAAGATCGGCGGCGTCGATCAGGTCATCATGGGGCAGGGCGACGGCTGGGTGCGCGGCTACGAGGCCGCGACGGGCAAGAAGCTCTGGGAGTTCGACACCAACCCGAAGGACTCGACGTGGCCCAAGACGCGCAACGAGATCATCTCGACGCCCGTCATCTACGAGGACAAAATCTACCTCGCCAACGGGCAAGACCCCGAGCACGGCGAGGGCGTCGGCCACATGTACTGCATCGACGCCACCAAGCGCGGCGACATCACGAAGACGGGCATGGTCTGGCACTACGACAAGATTCGGCGCTCGATCTCGACGCCGGCCATCGCCGACGGCATCGTCTACCAGCCCGACTTCAGCGGCTTCTTCCACGCCATCGACGCGAAGACGGGTCAGCAGCTCTGGGTGCACGACATGTTCGCCGCCGTGTGGGGCTCGCCGATGCTGACGGCCGACGGCCGGCTCTACCTCGGCGACGAGGACGGCGACGTGGTCATCATGCAGGCGGGCCGGGAGAAGAAGGTGCTGGCCGAGATCAACATGGGCAGCAGCGTCTACTCGACGCCCATCCCCACGAACGGCGCCCTCTTCATCACGAACCGCAACCAGCTCTTCGCGCTCGCCGAAGGCGCCGGCACGCACGCCCCGCCCGCCAAGCCCGCGACCGCGACCCAGTGAGGAAAGGTGCCGGGTGTTAGGTGTTGGGTGCTGGGTTTTGGGTTTTTGGATTAACGCGACTCGTCTTTAACCCAACACCCAAAACCCAGCACCCAACACCCTTTAAGAGAGGCAGGTCGAGCGATGAAAAGGTTACTCCCCCTCTGTCTTCTACTTTGCTTCACTGCAACGGCGGGCGCGCAGAACTGGCCGCAGTTCCGCGGCGCGAACGCGTCGGGCGTGGCCGAGAATCAGAAGACGCCGGTCAGTTGGGACGCGACGAAGTCGCAGAACGTCGTGTGGAAGA
>JBEVJD010000436.1:0-4610 GCA_040510435.1 Pyrinomonadaceae bacterium
TGCCGAACCTGACGGCCGAGCTTCTGCGGCGCGGGTACACCGCCGAAGACGTGACCAAAATCCTCGGCGGCAACGTCCTCCGCGTCATGGAAGAGGTCGAGCGCCGCGCGGAACGTTAAGCCGACCCGCGCGCATTCGATTCCCACGCGCGCGAATCGAATGCGCATCAATGAGCATGTCGTTCTCACGCACGGGAATGGCATGCGCATGAATGCGAATGGCATGCGCATGAATGCGAATGGCATGCGCACACGTCGGAATGCCATTCCCACGCATGAGCATGGCATTCCGATGTGAGGTAATGGCATTACGTCGCGTCGCAACGCCATTACGAAGAGAGCTATGGGGATGTGCGGTTGGGTGCGACGACAACAGTACCGCGAGCGGGTGAGGGTAACGACGGAGAGGCTTGACGGCGTGAGGCCGACCCGCTCGCTACCGCTCGCGGTACTGTTCGTGCCACCCGCGGCGCAGGCCGCATCCTGATGCAGACTGCAATAATGAGGAAAACACGACAGAAAACGAGCCGGCCGCGCATCGGGTTGCATACCGGCATCGCGGGCGGACTGCACAACGCGCTGCTGAAGGCGCAGGCGCTCGGGGCGGAGACGGTGCAGATATTCTCGCGCAACCCGCGCGGTTGGAAGGCCCGGCCGCTGGAAGACGAGGAGGTCGAGCAGTTCAAGCGCGTGCGCGCCGAGACGGGCGTCAACCCGGTCGTCATCCACGCCAACTACCTCATCAACCTCGCCGCCGCCGACGTGAGTGTACGCGAGAAGTCCGTCGCCTCCTTCCGCGAGGAGGTCGAGCGCGGCCTCGCGCTCGGCGCCGACTACCTCGTCGTCCACCCGGGCAGCGCCCGCGGCGCGTGCGAGGAGGACGGCATCCGCACCTGCGCGGAGAGCCTGAAGGCCGCGTGCGCGGGGCTCGAACTCGACTCCTTCAGAATCCTTCTGGAGAACACGGCCGGGCAGGGCGAGTGCATCGGCCACCGCTTCGAGCACCTGCGCGAGATAACGGGTCAGTGCCCGGACTTGAACCTCGGCGTCTGCCTCGACACGGCGCACGCCTTCACCGCCGGCTACGACATACGCGACGAAGACGGCCTCGCAGCCGCGCTCGACGCGCTCGAAGCGAACGTCAAACTTGAGAACGTCCGCGCCGTCCACTTCAACGACTCGAAGGCCGCCTACAACTCGCGCGTAGACCGCCACTGGCACGTGGGGCAGGGGCACATCGGCGCCGACGCCCTGCGCCGCGTCGCCTCGCACCCGCGCCTCGCCCACGCCGCGTTCCTCCTGGAGACGCCCGTGGACGAGGCCGGCGACGATGCCCGCAACCTCGAAGCCCTCCGCTCTTTCGTCCGAAGCCCCGACACGCAGGAGACCGCCTGATGGACATCCGACTCAAAGACCGCGCCGAAGGCGGCCCCCACTACCTCCAAATCCGCCAGCACATCGAAACGCTCATCCGCGACAAACAACTCGCGCCCGGCGACGCCCTCCCCTCCCCCGCCTCGCTCGCGGGCAAACTCGCCATCGACAAAGGTGAAATCCAACGCGCCTACTTCGAACTCGAACACTCCGGGCTGGTGACGAAGAAGACCGGCAAAGACTTCCTCGGCAAAGAGAAGACGACCTACACGGTTAAATAAACGAAGCGTGTGCGTAAATCGCCGCGCCAGCGGCGCTCGCGTACGCACGTTATTTAATTCGACAAGCGCGCGGGGCGTGCGCTAACATTGGCTCCACCTTTCGGGGTAGGAATGAGTTGAGATGAAGCGCTTCGGGCACCCAGTCAAGCTCCTCCTTACGTAGCCGCACGGCCGGCGTCGCGCGCGAGTTGTGTGCGCGGCCGGGTGGTGCGGCGACACTCCTGACGACAATTAACAGAAGATAATTGAATAGGTTTGAGCCCGCGTGCTTGAGAAAGCCGGGGGCGGTCGTTTACCTTTAGGGGTAAAGGAAAGGCTACAGGACTATCATGGACGAAAAGTATTTCCCCGAGCAGATCGAGGAGAGGTGGCAGAAGACCTGGGAGGAGTCGGGCACGTTCGAGGTCGAGCGCGACCCCGAACGCGAGAAGCGTTTCTACTGCCTGGAGATGCTGCCCTACCCGTCGGGCTTCCTGCACATGGGGCACGTGCGCAACTACTCCATCGGCGACGCGCTGTCGTGGTTCCGGCGCTTGCAGGGCTACAACGTGCTGCACCCGATGGGCTGGGACAGCTTCGGCCAGCCCGCCGAGCAGGCCGCCATCAAGCGCGGCGTGATGCCGCGCGAATGGACGGAGCAGAACATCACGCACATGCGCGCGCAGTTCAAGCGCATGGGCTTCAGCTTCGACTGGCGGCGCGAAATCGCCGCGCACACGCCCGAGTACTACCAGTGGGATCAGTGGTTCTTCCTGAAGATGCTGGAGCGCGGCCTGGCCTACAAGAAGGTCTCGCCCGTCAACTGGTGCCCGGCCGAATCGACCGTGCTGTCGAACGAGCAGTCGTCGGGCGGCGTCTGCTGGCGCTGCGGGGCGGCGGTCGAGAAGCGCGACATCGAGCAGTGGTTTTTGCGCATCACCGACTACGCCGAGCAACTGCTGGCAGACATGCGCGAGATCGAGGGGGGCTGGCCCGAGCGCGTCCTGACGATGCAGCGCAACTGGATCGGCCGGAGCGAAGGCGCCTACATAGACTTCCAGGTTAAAGACACGGACGAGCGCGTCCGCGTCTTCACCACGCGCATCGACACCATCTACGGCGCGACCGCCGTCGTCGTCGCGCCCGACCATCCGTTGGTCGAACACTCGCCCTTGAAGGATGACTTGCGCCGCTTCGCCGAGCGCGTGCGCGCCGCGTCGGCGGTCGCGCGCGAGCCCGGCGCGGAGGTCGAGAAGGAGGGCATCAACACGGGGCTGCTGGCCGTCAACCCGTTCAGCGGCGAGTTGATTCCGGTGTGGGCGGGCAACTACGTCCTGACCGAGTACGGCACGGGCGCGGTGATGAGCGTGCCGGCGCACGACGAGCGCGACTTCGAGTTCGCGCAGAAGTACTCTTTGCCCATCCGCCGCGTCATCGAGCGCATCTCGCACGACCAGCCGCCGGCCGAGCGCGACCCGGAGGTCGAAGACCAGTCGGTCGCGATGAATGAGGCGTTCACCGAGTCCGGCATCCTGGTCAGTTCGGGCGACTGGAGCGGCAAACTCTCGGCGGACGCCATCCGCGAGATGGCCGAGTTTGCCCAGAGCCAGGGCTTCGGCGAGGGCGCCGTCACGTACCGCCTGCGCGACTGGGGCATCTCGCGCCAGCGCTTCTGGGGCGCGCCGATTCCGATCATCTACTGCGAGCGCTGCGGCGTCGTGCCCGTGCCGGAGTCCGACCTGCCGGTCTTGCTGCCCGAGCGCGCCGAGTTCACGGGCTCGGGACAGTCGCCGCTGGCCGGCGTCCCCGAGTTCGTCAACACGACCTGCCCCAAGTGCGACGGGCCCGCGCGGCGCGAGACGGACACGATGGACACGTTCATCGACTCGTCGTGGTACTTCTTCCGCTACATCGACCCGCGCAACCCCGAAGCGCCGTTCGACAGGGAGAAGGCCGCGTACTGGACTCCCGTAGACCAGTACGTCGGCGGCGTCGAGCACGCCGTGATGCACCTGCTCTACACGCGTTTCTGGACGAAGTTCATGCGCGACATCGGGCTGGTCAACTTCGGCGAGCCGGTGAAGCGTTTGATGACGCAGGGCATGGTCGTCGCCGAGACCTTCTTCCGCGAGGGCGAGGACGCGGGCTCGAAGGTCTACATCAACCCGGCCGACGTGGACGTGGTGCGCGACGAGAAGGGACGCATCAGCAGCGCGACGCTGGTCAAAGACGGACAGCCCGTCACCGTCGGCCCGTTCGAGAAGATGTCGAAGTCTTCGAACAACGGCGTAGACCCGAACGAGATGATCACGGCCTACGGCGCCGACGCGACGCGCCTGTTCATTCTCTTCGCCGCGCCGGTCGAGAACGACCTGCGCTGGCAGGAGAGCGGCATCGACGGCACGCTGCGCTTCCTGCGCCGCATTTACTCGTTCGTCTACCGCTGGCGCGGGTCGCTGGCCGGTGCGGCGCGGGAGGCGGGCGCGGCGGGCGAGTTCTCGGCGGAGGCCAGGGCCCTGCGCCACGAGACGCACCGGACGATTGAGCGCGTCACGAACGACTTCGAAGGGCTGCGCTACAACACGGCGGTCGCGGCCCTGATGGAGTTGCTGAACGAGCTGTACGACTTCAAGGCTCAGGCCGGGTCGGCCTCCGCGTCAGACCTGTTCGCCGTGCGCGAGGCGGTGGAGGCTCTGGTGCTGATGCTGGCGCCCTTCGCGCCGCACGTCGCGGAGGAGTTGTGGGAGGCGCTGGGTCACGTCGGCGGCATCCTGGGCAGCGGCGCGCGCTGGCCCGAGTTCGACCGGGCTCTGGCGCGCAAGGACGAGGTCGAGATCGCCGTCCAGGTCAACGGCAAGCTGCGCGGCCGCGTCAACGTCCCGGCCTCCGCCACCGAAGACGAGACGCGCGCCGCGGCCCTCGCCGACGAGCGCGTGCGCGCCTGGACGGAGGGCAAGCAAATCATCAAGACGGTCGT
>JBEVJD010000437.1:0-30637 GCA_040510435.1 Pyrinomonadaceae bacterium
CGGGACGCTCAGGGAAGAAGGGTTCGCGCCCGTCGCGCCGACGCCCGGGACGGGCGGCGTCGGGTCAGAACACACAACAAGCAGGACCGGCCCGCGGTCGCAGCTCGGCCCCGCGCCGGGCCCGCCGAGCCGCGCGAGGTTGTACTGCACCTGCCACTCGCGCCCGAGTGAGTTGACGTGCGGCTCGGCGAGCGCGCGCGTCGCGGCGTCGGGGCTCGCGCCGAAGAGGCGCACCAGTTCGCGTCGCGTCGAGTTCTCGTCCACGCGCCCGAAGAGGTTGCCGAGCCAGCCCGAGCGATTCAACTCGGCGACGGTCGCCGGGAGGTTCGGGTCGTTCTTCAAGAGGTCAACGATCTGCCGCTCGTCGCCCGACGAGACCGTCCAGTCGAGGACTCCGTAGGAGAGTAATTCCTTTATCTTCTCCGCGGTCGGCGTGGTCGTCTGCGGCTGGTTGAGCGTGGTCGTCAACTGTGCGAGGAGCAGCGAGGCCGCGTCGAGGCCGAAGCGCGCCGCCACCGCTTCGGCCGGCGAGGTGACCGCCGTCGTCAGCGCGCCGTCGCCCTCGCGGCTCTCGACCGCGGGCTGTGCCTGAATCTCCGCCCACGCCTGCTCGTCGCGCTCGGCCGCGAGACTTCCTTCCACCCTCAAAGTCATAGACATTCCTTCGCCTCCGCCTCAATTATCGGCGGCGCGCGGGAAAAGTTGCCGGGCGGGGGCGGAAGTCAGAAGTTCTTGACCATCGCGGTCGGGGCCGCCGCGTCGGGGAGGAAGTTGGCGGGCGGCTGCGCGGCCGGGCGCATGCTGATGCGGCCGACGGGCTGGACGTTCAGCTCGGGCGCGAGTTCCTGATAGGAGAGGACGGAGAGCGTCGGGAATTCAAGCTCGACCATGCGGCGGACGAAGCGGCGCAGTTCCATGTCGGTGATGACGACCGGTTTCTGCGCGCTCGCGGGCAGGTTGGCGATCTCGCGCCGGATGGCGTCGAGGATGTCGTGCGAGATGTGCGGGTCGAGCGAGAGGAACGAGCCCGTCGAGGTGCGGCGAATGGCGCCGCGAATCACGTCCTCAATCTCCGGGTCGAGCAGGTAGACGAAGAGCGTGTCGCGCCCGCCCGTGTAGCGGAAAGAGATGTAGCGCTTCATCGAGGAGCGCACGTACTCGGTGAGCATCACCGGGTCTTTCTCGATGCGCCCCCACTCGCTGAGAGCGTCGAGGACACTCTTCACGTCGCGGATGGAGATGCCCTCCTGCACGAGCCGCTGCAACACGTCGGTTACCTGGTGGATGGTGACGACCTTCGGCACGACCTCCTCGACGAGCTTCGGCGCGCCGCGCGCCGCGAAGTCGAGCAGCGCCTGCGACTCCTGGATGCCGATGAATTCGTGCGCGTACTTCCGCATCACCATCGAGAGGTGGAGCGTGATGACCTCGGCCGGCTCCCAGACTTTCAGACCGGCGAGTTCGGCGATGGGTCGTTGCGCGGCCGGTATCCAGGCGCCGGGCTTGAGGTCGGCCGGGTTGCGCACGTCCTCGCCCTCGATGCCGAAGACGCGTATGTTGTCGGCCGAGTCGTTGACGTAGACGCAGTCGGGGCGGATGGAGCCGTAGACGACCGGCACCTCCTTGATGGCGATGAAATACTGGTAGGGCTTCAGGGGCGCGTCGCCGCTCACGTAGCAGTTCGGCAGAAGCACGCCGAGGTCGTAGTAGAGCGCCGAGCGCAGTTTGGGCAGCTCCGCGCGGAAGCGCGCGCCGCCCGGCGTGCTCTTGTCGATGAGCTTCGTCAACTCGCCGCTGACGACGACCGCGAGCGGGACGGCGAACGTCGGCTGCAAGTCGTCCTGACCCGTGACGGCGCCGGCCTTCGCCTGCCGCTCGGCCTCCTCCTTCGCCGCCGCGGCCTGCGAGCGTTGCAGCGCGTAGCCGACGCCGCCCAAAGCCGCGCCCACCAGAAGCAGCGGGACGTGCGGCATGCCCGGCAGTATGCCCATCACGCCGAGCAGCCCCGCCCCGATCATGATGGGGCGCGGGTTGCGCAGCAGTTGGCGGCTGATGTCGGCTCCGACATTCGAGGTCTCCTCGTCGGTCGAGACGCGCGTCACGACAATGCCGGCCGAGACCGTGATGAGCATCGACGAGATGATAGCCGCCAGCCCGTCGCCGATGGTCATGATGGTGTACTTGTGCCCGGCCTGCGCGAACGTCATCCCGCGCACGAGCACGCCCGTCGCAAGCCCCCCGGCGATGTTCACCATCGCGATGACGATGGTGGCGATGGCGTCGCCCTTGACGAACTTCATCGCGCCGTCCATCGCGCCGTAGAGCTGCGACTCCTTCTGCAAGGCCGTGCGCGCCGTGCGCGCCTGCTCCTGCGTGATGAGCCCCGAGCGCATGTCGGCGTCGATGGACATCTGCTTGCCCGGCATGGCGTCGAGCGTGAAGCGTGCGGCCACCTCCGCGACGCGCTCCGACCCTTTGGCGACGACGATGAACTGCACGACGAGGATGGTGACGAACATCACCGCGCCGACGATGATGCTGCCCTGCGCCGTGATCTTACCCAAAGCCTCGATGACGCCGCCGGCCGTCCCTTCGGTCAGGATGGCGCGCGTCGCCGAGACGCTTAAAGTCAGGCGGAAGACGGTCGTCAGCAGCAGGATGGTCGGGTAGGAGGTGAGCTGCGTCGGCGTCGTGATGTAGAGCGAGGTCGAGAGCACGACGACCGAGAGGGCGAGGTTGACGACGATGAGCCCCGAGATGACGGCCGGCGGCAGAGGGACGAAGAGCGTCCCGATGGCGAGCATCAGGCCGACGGGCAGCAGCAGGTCGCCGTAGCGCGCGAAGAGCCCCGAGACGTTGCCCCGCCGCAACTCGCGCCAAAGCTGACTGACCCGTTCGAGAATCTTTCCCATGACCCTCTCCGCCGACAGGTAGACTTTAAGACGACGACCTCTTCACAAGTTTACAAGGGGGAGCGCGCGCGCGTCAGGAGTATTCGAGAATCAGAAAGATGATTAAGGCGGCGACGAGCGTCGCGCAAGCCATCAGCGCGACCTCGCCGAGCGTGAAATAGCCGAAGTACGTGCGCGCCGTAAGCGGCGTGCGCGGCGTCTCGCGGACGGCCGGGGGCTGCGGGGCGGGCGCGGGCACGAGCGCGGCGCCCGCGCCGACCTCCGTCCCGGCGGCGGGCGGCGCCACCGGCGGCGGGAGTTGCTGCGGGGGGAGCAGCGAGTCTAGCACGACGAGCGAGGCCGGCTCGTAGAAGATAAAGAAGTTGCGGGCCGCGTCCTGCGCGGACGCGGCGGCGGCCGGGAGCAGCGTCACGCGGTCGCCGTTGCGCAGGCGGCGCGGCGCCTCGACCGGCTCGCCGTTGACGGCGGCGGCGCCCGCCACCTCGGGCTGTAGCACGACCCCGCTCCAGTCCTTTTGGACGACGGCGCGCACGGTCACGACCGCGGCCTCGTCGCCGCACGCGACGTTCTGCCCCGTCCTGTCCCAACCCAAGAGCATCAACGCGCCGCCGACGGGGACGCGCCGCCGCCCCGTGGTCGCCGTCTCGACTTGAAAGTAGAAGGTGTCCTCCTCGGTGCGGAGGCTGTCGAGGATGGCGGCGAAGGTCGTCGGCTGGGCGGTGTCGGTGACCGGCGGCGCGGGGTCTGCGTCCTGCAAAGCGGGAGTCTCGCGCGTGATGGGGGCGGTGGGCTCGTCGGCGGCGGGCGCCTCCTCTTCAACCGTCGAGAGTTCGGGCAGGGCGGCGGCGGGGCGGAAGCCGTTGCCCGTCTCAAGGGCGATGAGGTAAGGGCCGATGGAGATGGTGTCGCCGTCCGAGAGCGGGCGGCGCGCCTCGCGCGCGAGCGTCTCGCCGTTGAGCAGAGTGCCTTCGGCGCGGTTGATGAAGAGCGGCGGCTCGTCTTCGCCGCCGATGATGATGGCCTGCTCAGCCGCGATTGAGGGGTCGCTTAAGTGGAGGCTGGCGCCGGGGTCGCTGCCGATGCTGATGATCGGCCCGTCGAAGCTCTGCCCGGCGGGCGCCGCCGCCTCGCCCGCGTCCCGCCGCCTGATGATGAGTCTGATCGCCATGCCGTCGGCCGGGAGAAGACGTGTTCGGCCGACCGCTTCCCGGCTGGTGCGGCCTGACCCGGCATCTCAATGTTTGACATCGCCTGCTGGCCTCAATACTATCACAGCGTCCCCCACAGCTTGAATTAAGAAGATGTTAAGAGGGTGTTGGGTTCCGGGTTTTAGGTGTTGGGTTTTGGGTTTTGGTAAAGACAAATGCTTTCACCTGACACCCGGAACCCGGAACCCAACACCCTAAAACCAACACCCAGACCGAAGATGCCGAAGGGGCGTCGGAGGAGGCTTCGATGACTACGTTGCGTAGTAGCGGCGGCGGCGCGGACGCGCAGACGGTTGACCTCTCCGGCCTTTTCAACTACCCCGCTCTGGGCCGCCTGCTCGAAGGCGGCGACCCGCGCGCGCTCGAAGAGATGCGCGGGCGGCTCGCGCGCACCAGTCAGGAGTTGGAGCGGGTCGTCCGCCAGGGCACGCGCGAGGACGCCGACCGCGCCGCGCGCGCCGCGCGGGCAGTGACCTTGACGCTCGAACTGCTCGACACGCTCGAAGGGATGCGGCGCGAAGGCGCGTCGCGCTGATTGTTAGGCCCTGCCCCGAACCCCCTCAAAAAATTTCGCGCGACGGCGGAAACTTTTCCGCCGAATCGCCGATAACCTCTGTGGAAGCAAAAATCACCGTGCGGGGTGGCCGAAACATCTCGGGGAGGCGAACGCCGGCCGCCCCTTAGAGATTCTTGAAATCTTTTATTTTCGGGCGTGATAAGCGGGTCAGGAGGTTACAAATGCCTACTAACGGCGACGCGATGATCAACCAGGTTCAGATGCCGGTCGAACAGCCGACCCAGTTGCCTTCGGCGCTCCCGCCGGAGAAGCCGAAAGAGCCGGGCAAGTTCTCGAAAATCTTCGGCGGCATCGCCGCGGGCGCGCTCAACTTCGTCGCACCCGGCGCGGGCAGCATCATCGGCGGCTTCATCAACCGCGGCAGCAATCTCGACACCACCAACATGAACGAGATGCTGCGGCAGCAGCAGATGATGTCGTTCCAGATGCTCGCCATCCAGAACCGCGTGCAGACGCAGACGCAGGAGTTCACGACCGTCTCGAATCTCCTGAAGGCGCGGCACGACGGCGAGATGTCGGCCGTCCACAACTTCAAGTCGTAAGCCGCGGGGGTGGCCGGCGCGGGCGTTTCCGGCGGGCCGCCCCCCGCGTGCTTTCGAGTGCGCTTATGAGGCTCACACACGTCAGACCGTCCGACGAGGAGCTGCGTGTCATCCTCGAATCCGGCTTCGTGCTCCGCGAGGCGGGGCGCCTCGACGACGCCGACGCCGTCTTCCGCGGGGCGCTCGAACTGCTCCCGGACTCGGACGTGCCGCGCGTCGCGCTCGGCACCGTCGAGTTGCAGCGCGGCCGCTTCGCCGAAGCGCAGGCGCTCTGCGAGGAGGCGCTGCGCGTGCGACCCGAAAGCCTCTACGCGCGCGTCCACCGTGCCGAGAGCCTGCTCTTTCAGCGGCGGCGCGACGAGGCCGAGGAGGAGTTGCGCGAGGTGATGGCGGCCGAGCCCGACTCGCCGCACGCGCGCACCGCACGCGCCCTGCTCGAAGCGGCCGACCTGATCTGCGCGACGGCCGCGCAGCCGGACGCGGCGGCCGTTAAGTAGCCCCCTTTCAAGTCCGAGGACGCAGATGAAAGTTAACCGCCCCGGATCACCCCTAAGCAGCGGAGCCGAGCCGCTCGATTCCCTCGACGCGCAGGAGTTGCAGAAGGCGCTCAAGGGCGAGCGCTTCAACGCGGCGCTCGCGCACCTCGAAGCGCAGGCCGCGGGCGGCAAAGAGGGCGGGCAGAGCCCCGCACGCGCGGCGCTCTCGCAGATCGCCGACGCGTCGAACCTTTCGAGCAGCGAGGGCGCGGCCACCGCCGTGCGCGAGTCGGCGCGCTTCATGGTGCGCTCGCGCCTCAACGAGAAGTTCCGCGACACCGAGCAGGGCTCGACGCTCGTCGAGCGCCTGAGCGAGTTCGTCGCCTCCGACCCGCTCTTACACTCCAAGCTCCTCGGCATCCTCCACAAAGTGAAGACGGCCTAAAGGCGCCGGCCGAGGAGGCCGCCCATGTCCCAAGCCGGCCAGAAGACCGAACAGCCGACCCAGAAGCGTTTGCGCGACGCGCGGCGCAAGGGGCAGGTCGCGCGCAGCCATGACCTCTCCTCGGCCGTGCTGCTCGTCGTCGCGGTCGCCGTCCTCTACCTCGCGGGCAACCACTTCGTCGGCTCTTTGAGCGGCTCGATGCGCGAGCAGTTGGAGTTCGCGGGCTCCTACAAGGGCTCGCTCGACCAGCAGGTCGCGCTCGGCGCGCTCTTTTCGGGCGTCAAGGCGCTGGCGCTCATGCTGGCCCCGCTCTTCGGCGCGCTCGTCGTCGTGGCGCTGCTCGCCAACTACTTCCAGGTCGGCTCCGTCTTCGCCTTCGAGCCCGTCAAGCCCAACATGTCGAAGCTCAACCCGGCCGAGGGCTTCAAACAAAAATTCATGAAGGCGCGCCCCTACGTCGAGCTGGGCAAGACGACCGTCAAGCTCGCCGTGGCCATCATCGTCGTCGGCGCGGTGCTGTGGTCGGCGCGCCGCGACGTGGTCGAGCTGACGCGCCAGCCCGCGCAGACGGCCGCCGCCTACGCCATCTGGCTCATCTTCGAGGTCAGCCTCAAGGTCGGCGTCGCCTTCCTCGTCATCGGCGCGGCCGACTACTTCCTCCAGCGCTACTTCCACCGCCGCGAGCTGATGATGACCAAGCATGAGGTGAAGGAGGAGTACAAGGAGACCGAGGGCAACCCCCTGCACAAGAGCCTGCGGCGGCAGCGCCACCGCGAGATTCTGATGCAGGCCATGATGGCGGCCGTCAGGCAGGCCAACGTCGTCGTCGTCAACCCGACGCACCTCGCCGTCGCGCTCCGCTACGAGCGCGAGGCAATGGGCGCGCCGACCGTCGTGGCGAAGGGCGCGGAGTTGATGGCCGCGCAGATTCGCAAGCTCGCCGAAGAGTCGGAAGTGCCCATCATGCGCGACGTGCCGCTCGCCCGCGCGCTCTACGAGCTGGAGGTTGACGAAGAGGTGCCCGAGGAGCTTTACGAGTCGGTGGCGGTGGTGCTGCGCTGGGTCTACAAACTGGCCGAGGAGCGAGGGGAGGTCGCGGCGGGTCGTGGCTGAAGTTGGCGGAGTGAACAACGCGCCCGGCGCCGTGACGCCGGCACAGGGGCAGGCGGAAGCGGCGGCATTGAATCCGCCGGGGCAGACGGGCGCGCCGGCTGAAGGGCTGGCCGCGCCAATCGGGCAGCCCGGTCAGTTGGGCCAGCCCGTGGGGCTCCCGGCCCCGCCCGCGACGGCGCCGCTCATGCCCGACGCGCTCGTGGGGCGCGACCCCTCGCAGCTCGTCGCCGCCGAGCAGATGCGCGCGCGGGGCGGCGCGGGCGCGACGGAAGAACTGCTGGGCTTGAACCGCCAGCCGACGATGCTCGGCGTGCTCGCGGCCCCGCCCGGCAACGCCGAGGCGCTGCGGCACATGACGCCGACCATGCGGCGCACCTTGATGCGAAACCTCCTCGACAAGCAGCGCGGGCAGATGCGCCGCCTCGCACAGCTCATGCGCCGCGAGCGCGACGGCGAAGGGCACGAGGGCGAAGAATCACCCGACGAAGACGACGGCCGACCCGACCTAACGGAAACGTCCGCCGCCGCGCTGGCCTCGCCCGACGAAGCGCAGCGAGTGCGCGCACGCGCCGAGTTGGGGAGCGCCGCGCGCATGCTCGACTTGCTCGACGAACTGCTCGCCATGCAGGACTACGCCGTCAGCCAGATGGGCACCTTCTCGCAGGGTTAAGGATTAAACACAGAGACACAACGACACGGCTTTAAGGCTTTTAGCTGTGTCTTTGTGTCTTTGCGATTAACTCCGCGACTATTCACGAAGGGATCGAAACGATGAAGAGAAAAGGTCTGTGGCTGGTCTGCCTCCTCGTCCTCCTCCCGGTATGCGCGGCGGGGCAGAACAAGGCTTTGCAGGCGCGGCGCGTGAGGAATCCGAAGGTGACCTACGCGCCCGCGGCGAGGGTCAAGAGCTTTCCCTTCCCCGTGGTGAACGTCGAGCGCGAGGGGTTGGCGCGGCCGTCGGACATGAAGGAGATCATGGACGGCCTCGTCTACCCGCTCGTCAACAAGAGCGAGAAGCCGATAGCGGCCATCATCGTCACCTTCTACCCGGACGAGACGCACATCACCGTGCGCGTCCTTTGGCACGGCACGGACTTCGTGGGCTCCCTCATCGAGAGGAACGCGCGCGGTCACTTCCCCGCCGACGCATACAAAAACTTCATGCAGGAGATGGACGGGCCCTGAGGGTCGTCAGCGGCGCATGACCCTGCGCAGCCGCCCGTTACTGTAAGACCAGACCTGCCCCGGCCCGACGTAGTGCGAGCCGGGGTCGTGCTTTCTGCGGCCGGCGGGGAAAGTGACGGTCAGCGCACCGCGCCCGTAAGCGGCGCGCGGCGCGTCGCTACAGTTGCCGAAATCTTCGGTCGCCCTCGCCCCCGCGCTCCCCCTCGAAAAATCGACGATGGTGAACTTCGCGCCGCACACGAGCGCGCCGGTCGAGAGGCCGACGAGGGCGTAGCGCGGGTCGTCCTGCGGATACAGACCCACAAACGACGCGCCTTGATAGGCGTCGCCCTCGCTCGACGCACTCTTCTCCGCGACCACCCTGCCGCCGAGTTTGACGACGACCGCGACGGTTCCCTCCGCCTCGCGGCGGCGGACAAGGCTCAGCTCGCCGGCTGGCGTCTGCGCCGTGTCCATGACCTCTTCCGCGGCGGCGCCGCCCGTCTGCCCGCCCGCAACGCCGGTGCAGATGAGGGTGGCGAAGATAAAGGCGACGGCCGCGCGTTGGAAGGCGCGGCCGTGAAAAGTCTTCAGCGCGGTGTGGCGCCCCGTCGTCATGCGAGTCTCACCTCCGGTAGTTCTCGGGCCGAACCTGGCGGGCGGTGTAGGCTTCGAGCCACGCGCGGTAGCCGTGTTCGTAGTCGCCGTGCTGCGTGACGTAACGGTCGATGGTGCGCCGGGCGGCGGGGCTGCCGTCGAACTGGCTGGGGAAGAGGCGGCGCGCTCGCTCCTCAGTCCAAACGCGGAAGGCCGCGGCGTACGAGCCGTGCTGGCGTGCGCGCGCCGCGGCGGCGGTGCGGCTGTTGAGCCCCAGCGTGAGCGCGCTCCGCGCCGCGTCCTCCGTGACGCCGCGCGAGTCGGTCAGGAGACGGACGGCACCGGCGAAGCCCTCGTGGTGCGCGTAGTACATGTAACGGGCGCGGTCGTCATCGGTCATGTTCGCGGGCAGGACGCCGTTGCGTTCGAGGCTCCGGAGGTTGTCACGGCCGTACTCGGCGGCGCTCACGATGGAGGCGGTCGGGTCGTTGCGCAGTTCAAGGAGCGCTTCGCGGTTGACGACCGTGAAGCCGCCGCCGCGCTCGCGCCGGACGAAGCCGCGCTCGACGGCCAGCTCGTTGATGTAAGTGTCCGCGGTCGTCGCGCGATCCACCCAGGTACGCGGGAGGAACTGCGTGAGCCCGGCCGCGTTGCTCTGCCGGTTGAAGGAGTCGGCGATCCAGCGCCCGTTGCCGTCGCGCGAAGCCTCGGCGTTGACGAGCCCGGCGAGCGCCGCCGCGTCGATGCCGGTGCGCCGCTCGGCGAGCAGCAGCGCGTCGCGGTAACGCTCGTTGACGCCGAGGTTGAGTTCGCCCGCGGGACGGTTCTCGGTCTGCGTCGGGACGGGCGCTTCGACGCCGCCGGTCGTGTTCGTCGTCGTGTTCCGGAGTTGACCCGCGAGCAGATTGGGAGACACGTCAACGCGGCGGCCGTCTCCGAGCACGATCCATGTGCGGAGGTCAACGTGCGCGCCCTGGCTCGCGCCGGTGTTGCCCATCCGGCCGATGTCCTGCCCCGGCGTCACGCGGTCGCCCTCCAACAGGTCGAACTGGCCGGCCGCGTGCGCGTAGTGCGCGAAGACGGTGTAGTCGCGCCCCTGGTAACGGTAGGTCAGGTCTGTGCGGATGATGGCGCGGTGGCCGTAGCCGCTGGCCTCGTAGCTCAGGCGCTCGACCGTGCCCGCGAACCAGTTGCGGATGCGACTGTCGGGCGTCACGTAGTCTATGCCGAGGTTGACGCGGCCGGGCTGGATGCGAACGATGGTCTGCGGGTCGCTGCTGAAGATGGCGTGGGCGCCGTTGCGTTTGAAGCCGTGGCCGTCCGGGTCCATGAAGCTGGCCGTGACGGTGAAGTCGCCGAGCACGGGCGACGTGACGGCCTGCCGCGTGCGGCTTGTGCCCTCGCGGATGTCTGCGCTCAGGCGGAGGTCGCCGCCGCCCGCGCCGCGCGACGCGGCCGTGCGCAGCGCGCGGTAGGTCAGAGGCCCGAGCGCGCCCGTCTGCTGGATGCCGTGCTCGGACTGGAACCGGCGGACGGCGGCCTCGGTCTGCCGGCCGAAGATGCCGGGGCCGGTGGCGACCTGCTGCGGCGTCAGGTAGTTCAACTCGACGAGGCGTTGTTGGAGCCGCGCGACCAGCTCGCCGCGCGCGCCGCGGCGGACGCCGCCCGTGATGGCTTCGACGGCGGTTCGCGTCGCGCCGTCGTAGAGGCCCGTCTCGTTGAAGCCGTTGGCGCGCTGAAACTCTTTGAGCGCCCGCTCGGTCTGACGGCCGAAGATGCCGGGGCCCGTCCGCATCGCCGCCGCCGACAGGTGGCCGAGGCGGACGAGCGTCTCCTGCAAGGCGCGGACTTGCGGGCCGCTGTCGCCGCGCCGCAGCGCCGTCGCATTCGAGTCGCCGTCCTGCGCGAAGCGCGCGCGATAGGCGTAGGCCAGTTGCACGTCGCGCTCGTAGAACTCGGCGAGCCGCGTCGTCCAATTCGTCTCCGTCGGAGTCTCGCTCAGGAAATTCGCCGCCGGGTTGCCGTCAAGCTCCGCGGGCTGCGCGTCGTACTCCGCGCCGAAGACCGCAAGCTCGCTGCGCTCGAAAATCCTGATGCCGTCGCCCATCTCGTTCTCTCCTCGCCGGGGCCGCCGTCGCACTTCACGACTTAAATCGCAGAAGGGATTTCACTTAGATTATCGGCGCGCCGCGGGAAAGGTTTCCTTGAAAGCCGTGAACCGTGAACCGTGAACTGTGAACCGTAACCCGTGACAAGAAAGAACGTGCCTTCTCTTGTCACGGTTTACGGTTCACGCACGGTTTACGGTTCACGGTTCACGGCTTTTCACAGAGGACGCCGCGGTCGCGGAGGATGTCGCGGAGGTGTTTGATGGCGCGGGTGTGGAGGCGTGAAATCCAGGACTTGTTGACGCCCTGGCGCGCGGCCAGTTCCGTCATCGAGACGTGTTTGAAGTAGAGCGCGCCGATCAACGCCTGCTCGTCTTCGGAGAGTTCGCGGAGCGCGTCGAGGGCGAGGCGGACTAACTCGCGCTGCTCGATCTGCTCCATCGAGAGCGCGTGCTGGTCAACGACTTCGGGCACGGCGTCGCTCCCCAGAGAGAGGAGGTAGACGGGGATGAGGGCGTCGATGAGCGACTGCGTGTCTGCGATCTCGTCGTCCACGTTCGCCGCGGCGCCCGCGGGCGAGTCGTGCACGGAGTCGTCCAGGGCCGACTGCACCACGTCCGAGGCGTTGGCGGCCCAGCGGACGCGCACGCCGCCCTGCCGCGAAAAGTAGCCCATCTCGCGCAGGCCGTCGTAGATGGCGCCCTTGATGCGGTAGTGAGCGAAGGTGGAGAAGGCCACGCCGCGACGCGGGTCGTAGCGCTCGGCGGCCTCGACGAGGCCGACCTCGCCGTAGGCCACGAGGTCTGCAAGCTCGACCGAGGACGGGAGCGTACGCATGACTTTGATGGCCAGCGCGCGCGCGTACGAGCGGTGCTGCTCGATGAGCGCGTCGCGGTCGTAGGCGGCCGCTGGCAGAGGTGTCGGCTCCTGCATCATCTCGTCGGGACAATCGCGGCTCGGTCGCGTGGGGGCTTTCG
Organism: Pyrinomonadaceae bacterium; assembly: GCA_040510435.1. Lineage (GTDB taxonomy): Bacteria > Acidobacteriota > Blastocatellia > Pyrinomonadales > Pyrinomonadaceae > QHXN01. The sequence goes on from JBEVJD010000437.1 coordinate 12,120, forward strand.
GGGGCTTCGGACGGATTATAACTTAACGCCGATAATTATCATGACTTTTCGCGGGACGTTGCTGTAAACTTTCGCCAACTAAACTTCTCGTGCGGAAAACAGTTCGCTCCCCCGAATCGGAAGCCCGGAACGTCTACATGCTTCTCAAGCCCTTGCCATCGTTTCCAAACGCGACGCGCGCCGCCGCGCTCTGCGCGCTCGCCGCCGCGGCGCTGCTGTCGGCCGGCTGCGGCCGGACGCCCGTCGCCACCGTCTCGACCGAGTCCGAGGCCATCGAGATGATAGACGTGCTCCGCGAGAGCGGCTTCGAGGACGTTGAGAAGCACGAGGTCGGCGAGGGCGAGCAGCGGCGCTGGGCCGTGGAGATGGACGAGGGGCTCTTCGGCGGGGGCGACTCGGCGCTCGCGCTCCAACGCCTGCGCGACTACGGGCTGCCGCGGCAGGAGGAGGCGCCGATTCCGGAGGGCGGCTTCATCACCTCCGAGGCGGTGCAGAAGGCGCAGGAGCAGCGTCGCATCCGCGCCGACATCGAGCGGCAACTGCGTGCGCTGCCCGGCGTGACGGTCGCGCTCGTCACCGTCGTCATGCCGCAAGACCCGACGCTCGAACTCAACCCGTACCCGGCCTCGGCCTCCGTCGTCGTCGTCCACAAGGAGCAGAGCGCGCCCTTCAACGAGCAGCAGATTCAGAACCTCGTCTCGAAGGGCGTGCCGAAGCTCAAGCCCGAGGACGTTTCCGTCACCATCTCGCAGCAGCAGCCGCGCCCGCTCCCGCGCCGCGAGCTGAGCGCGCGCCGCCGCACGAACTTTCTACTCGCCATCCTCGCCGCGTTCATCCTCGTGCTCGCGGCGGTGGTCGTCATGCTCCTGCTCCGGACGCGGCGCCAGCGCGCGCGCCTCGCGGAACTGAGCGCGCACGGCGACGACGAAGAGGCGCGGGCGGAGGTGTCCGGCGCGGAGACGGCCGGTGAGGACGCGGCTGAGGGTGAGTTAGCGACCGCCCGAAGCCGTGAACTAACTTCTTAAAGCCCTTTCGCAAAGACTTCGCCCCGGAGGGGCCGGATGTTTATAGCCATCGGCGTTAATAATTTTGACAAGCTCCGGAGGAGCGACATGTCGCATGTCGCCCCTGCCGGGGCTCGGGGTTAATTAACGCCGGAACTATAAACATGGAGCCCCTCCGGGGCTTTAGCAAACTGGCCTCGTAGAGGGAGGACGTTTCTGAACGCAGAGACCGAGCGCGTCGAAGTCCTGCTCGCGCTCGCCGACGCCTTCGCGGCCGGCGGCGAGGGCGGCGCGCGCACGGCCGAGGCGCGCGAAGCATTGCTCTCGACCTTCGACGCCGACACGCGCCAGGCCGTCCGCAGGCGCGGCGAATGGCTCGACCGGCTGGCGCCGGAGAAGCGCCGCGACTGGCTGCGCCACACGCTCGCGCGCGCCCGCCCGCTCGTGCGCGCCGCCCCGCCGCTCGACGAGCATCTGCACCACTCGCACGTCACGGAGGCGCTGCGCGGCGAGCCCGAGCGCGTCCGCCGCCTCGTCGTCGGCCACCTCCCGCCCGCGCTCGCCGCCGCCTGCTCGCAGGCGCTCGGGCTGGCGCCGGAAGATTCGCGCGGCGACTCTGAACGGGGGAGCGAGCCCGAGCCCGAGGTCGTCGCGGTCGTCCGCCGCGTCTTCCTCTCGCACTTCATCACGCTCTCCGACGTGGAGCGCCCCACGGCGCTCGACTCCCTCTCGGGCGCGGAGTTGGCGCGGCTCGTCCGACTGCTCGGCGTGCGCGAGACGGCGCTCGCGTGCCGCGGCATCGAGGCCGTCGAGGCCGTCGCCGCTTTCCTCAAACGCTTCGCGCCCGAGGACGCGCGCGCCATCGCCGCGCACATACGCACGCTGACGAGCGTCGAGCCCTGGCGCGTCGCGCGCGCGGGGCAGCACGTGCAGGAGGCTCTGCGCGCCGAGCCCGACCCAGGCGCGATGCTCGACCGCGTGGGCTTGCGTCTGCTGGCGACCGGGCTCTCGGGTCGCACGCGCCGCGCCGGGCTGCGCTACGCCGCGCAGAAACTTCCCGTCGAGGCCGCGCGCTGGCTCCGTCTGATGGCCGCCACGGGCGCGGCGCCGGAGTCGGCCGCGGCCGGCGCGGGCGACGGGACGGACGCACGCCGCCTCGTCGCGCGCGAAGTCGAAGAGGTCGCCGCCGGACTCCAACGCCGCCGGAACTAAAACATGAGCACGCAGAAGAACGAGAACGTCATCAAGCAGCCGGCCGCGAAGGGGCGCGTTGCGGCGGAGGCTCCGGCCGCAACGCCGCGCCGCGGCGCCGTCGTCAAACGCGCCGTCGCGGAGGCGCGTGCCGAGGCGCGCCGCATCCTCGCCGACGCCAACCGCGAGGCCGAGGAGTCGCGCGAGCGCGCCAAGCAAGAGGCGACCGAGCTGCGCGAGGCGGCCTACCAGGAGGGGCGCGAGGCGGCGCTCGCGGAGTTGAACTTCATCCTCATCGAAGCGCACGAGCGCAGAGACGCGGCGCTCTCGGGGGCCGAGCGCGACGTGCTCCGCCTCGCCGTCAAGCTCGCCGAGAAGATCATCGGCCGCGAGATCGAGCGCGACGACGCGACGCTCGCCGACATCGTCTCGGCGGCGCTCCGCCACGCGCGCCAGCAGGAGGCGCTGACCGTGCGCGTCAACCCCGCCGACCTGCCGCGCGTGCAGGCGCACCGCGACCGCCTCGACCCCTCTGGGCGCGCGCGCTTCATAGACCTCGTCGCAGACCCGCGCGTCGCCCACGGCGGCTGCGTCATCGAGGGCGAGTCCGGCACCGTAGACGCGCGGCTCGACACACAACTGCGCGTCCTCGAACGCGCCCTGCTCGCGCGCGCCGCGGCCCGAAGCAGTTAACGCTTGTATGAAAGAGATCGCTCCGGAGGAGCGGGATGTTTATAGCTTACGACTATTATTAAAATCTAAGCTCCGGAGGAGCGGCATGTCGCATGTCGCCCCTGACGGGGCTCGCGGTCGATTAGGATGACGGAATTATAAACATTAAGTCCCTACGGGACTTCTTAAACAAGCTCTTGAACGAAGATGACACTCGAACTGAGCGAGCACATTGAGGCGTTGGACTGGCTCTCGTCGGTCGAGGTGCGGGGGCGCGTGACGGAGTTGGTCGGCCTTCTCATCCGCGCGGCCGTGCCCGGCGCGCGCGTCGGGGAGGTGTGCCTGATTCGCTCGCCGCATAGTGCGCGCGAGCTGCGCGCGGAGGTCGTCGGCTTCCGCGGCAGCGAAGTCATCCTGATGCCGCTCGGCGACATCCACGACGTGGCGATGGGGGCCGAGGTCGTCTCGACGGGCGCGCCGCTCACGGTGCGCGTCGGCGACGGTCTACTCGGCCGCGTGCTCGACGGATTGGGGCAGCCGGCCGACGGGCGCGGCGTGGTCGAGGAGGCGCAGGAGCGCGCCGTTGCCGCGCGCCCGCCCGACCCCTTGCGCCGACGCCGCGTGCTCAAACCGCTCTCGACCGGCGTGCGCGCCATCGACGGGCTGTTGACCGTGGGCGAAGGACAGCGCGTCGGCATCTACGCCGCGGCCGGCGTCGGCAAGTCAACGCTGCTCGGCATGCTCGCGCGCAACACCGAGTCCGACGTTAACGTCATCGCGCTCGTCGGCGAGCGCGGCCGCGAGGTGCGCGACTTCATCGAACACGACCTGGGCGAAGAGGGACTGCGCCGCTCGGTCGTCGTCGCGGCCACCTCGAACGAGCCCTCGCTCGTCCGCATGAAGGCGGCCTACGTCGCAACGACCGTCGCCGAGCACTTCCGCGACCAGGGGCGGCGTGTGCTGCTTCTGATGGACTCGGTGACGAGGTACGCGCGCGCTCTGCGCGAGGTGGGGCTGGCGGCGGGCGAGCCGCCCGCGCGCGCGGGCTTCCCGCCTTCGGTCTTCAGCGAGTTGCCGCGACTGCTCGAACGCACGGGCAACTCGGAGCGCGGCTCGATCACGGCCTTCTACACAGTGCTCGTCGAGGGCGACGACCTGACCGAGCCCATCGCCGACGAGACGCGCTCCATCCTCGACGGCCACGTCGTGCTCACGCGCGCGCTCGCCAACGCGGGTCACTACCCGGCCATAGACGTGGGCCAGTCGGTCTCGCGCGTGATGCCCGCGGTCGCCAGGCCCCAGCACGTCGAGGCGGCCCGCCGCTTCCGCGAGGTGCTGGCCGCCTACGAGGCGCAGAAAGACCTCATCCTCATCGGCGCCTACAAGAAGGGCAGCGACCCGCGCACAGACCTCGCCATCGCGAAGGCCGACGCCATGAACGCCTTCCTCCGCCAAGTCCCGTCCGACAAAGTTCCCTCGACGGCCACCGTCGGGCAACTCCAAAAGATGTTCTGAAGGGAAGACGCGGGCGGGCTTCAGCCTTCGAGCGCGGACGCGGAAGATTTAACCGGGATTTAATCGGCCCTTAACAGCCGCGTAGCCGGCGCGCCCCATGATGAAGCTCCCTTCCCCAAACCCCGCCTTGTTGCTGTGCTGCGCGAGGTAAGAGGTCTCCCCGGCCTCTTACCTCGACCACCCGGTCGCGGCCGCTGCTTCTATTTCAATTAGCAGTTGAGTGTCACCGAGAAAGATTTAACGCAGAGACACAGAGGCACGGCTTGTTGGGTTATATCTCTTGAAGCCGTGTCTCTGTGTCTCTGTGCCTCTGTGTTGAAAGCTCACGCCGTATGCTCTCGGATGAAAAGCGCTCTAAGACCTGCGCCCGCGACGGAGGATGTGTCGCATCAGACTCGAAGGCGCCGTCCAGCGCCTCCCGTCAACCCGCCGCTCCAGCATCACGTGCGAAGGGTTCGACGGGCAGAGGCCGACCACGCGCACGTCGGACGCGCCGTCGAAGAAGGTGCGACCCAGCAAGGGGTCGCACGCCGACTTCGCCGCGGCCCTGCGCACCCTCGCCCCGGCGATCAACTCCAACTGAAGAATCGCGTTCGACTGAGCCATGAATAACCCTTACACCGCCGGAGTTAATTCCGCGTGTCCCGCGTGTGTTCGCGGCATTAACACTTCGCCGAGCGGGGCCGCCGGCCGAACTGTTAAGCGAAAATTAACTTCGACGTAATCGTGGCTTAATTGCGCGCGGCCGATACTGCGTGCAGGAGTGTGAACGTTTATGGAGGACGAGTTGAGGAGTGACGAACCGAGGGGTGACGAGACGGCGTTCCCGGTCGTCTGCGTCTGGTGCGGCGCGGAGATTCGCAGGGCGAGCGCGCCCGAATCGCCCGGCATGTGCCGGGGCTGTTTTCAACACATGGTCGAGGAGCACACGCGGCTCGCCGCGCGGCAGCAGGCGTGCGTGTATGCCAGCGACCGCTAGGGCGGAAGAGATGCCGACGTTCTAAACGACGTGGTGCGTTACGCGCCCGCGGCGGCGCCCTCGCCGAGCGGCGTGTCTCCGGGCTCGCCCTCCGCGGCGCGGCCGCGCCTCCGGTACTCGGCGCTTAAGCGCCGCAGCGTCGAGTGCACCTCCAACACCACCTCGGCGCGTTGACCCGCGTCGCCCGGCGTTTCGCCTTCGCCGGCCGCGAGCACGGCGGCCGCGACCTCACTGCTCAGTTCGTGTGCGATGGACATAAAGGGGGCGCACTCCTCTCCCGGCGGCTCGACCGGGAAACAGCTTGTCTTGAAGGCTTCGATAATACACGCCGCGTGTTACCGCAATGTTACCGCAGTGTTACCACCCGGGCTTTTCGTCCGCCGCGCGTTCACAACCGGCGCCCGCCGACGCGCGGCGAGAGTTAACAATCATTTAATCCACCCTTCACCCTGATTTAACTCGCCCCGCATAGTATCCGCCCTTGCACCGCCAGACTTTCAAACGTCAGCAAGCGAAGCGACCCTTTGACGCCGGAAGGCGCGGCGGGCTCCGCCTGCCGGCGACGCCATCATGCATTCATCCCTCGCAATCAGTTCCCAGCTCCACAGGAGGCTTTTGATGACTTTCAACCACCCGACGACTCGCCGCGCTCTCCGCCTCGTGCTTTTGCTCGGAGTCGGCCTGTTACTTTCCCCCGCGGCCTCGGCACAGTCCGGCCCCACGGGGAGTTTGACCGGCGTCGTGCACGACCCGAACGGCGCCGCCGTCCCCGCGGCCGCCGTCACGGTCAGAAACCCTTCGACCGGCCTGGCGCGCAACGCCGCGGCCGACACCGACGGGCGCTGGACGATTCCGGCGCTGCCCGTCGGCGCCTACGAAGTTCTCATCGAGGCGCGGGGCTTCAAGCGGACGCAGTTTCAGAACGTCTCGGTCGAGGCGGCCGTCCCACGCACGCTCGACGCCGCGCTCGAAGTCGGCGAGATAACGGGCGAGGTCGTGAACGTCACCGACACGGGCGCGGCGCTCGCCACGCCCGACACGTCGGCCGTCGCGCGCCAGCTCTCGGCCGAACAGCTCGTCGCCATCCCGACCTCGACGCGCAGCTTCACGCAACTGCTCTCGGCCGAGGCGGGCGTCAACACCGAACTCTCGCCCGTGCTCACCAACAGCAACGGCAACCAGTCGCCTTCGGTCAACGGCACGCGCACCACCTCGACGAGCCTCTTCTTCAACGGCGTGGACGCGACCAACATCACGACCAACGAGGGCTCGCTCAACGACAACATCGCGCCCGCGCCCGAGACCTTGCAGGAGGTCAAGCTCCAGACCTCGCTCTACGACGCTTCGACCGGCCGCTCGGGCGGCGGCAACTTCCAGTTGGTGACGAAGGCCGGCACGAACGACTTCAACGGCTCGGCCTACTACTACGTCCAGAACGAGCGCTTCAACGCCAACGACTTCTTCTTCAACAAGGAGGGCATCGACAAGCCCAAGGCGCGCCGCAACGAGGGCGGGTTCACCCTCGGCGGCCCGGTCGTCAGCGACCGCTGGTTCTTCTTCGGCGGCTACCAGATGACCTCCGCCGCCTCGGGCTTCGTCCCGACGGCGCGCAGCACCACCGTGCTCCCGCTCGCGCTGCGCCGCATCACGGGCGACCGGACGGCCGACGCCCTCGCCGCCGCCTTCAACGCCGAGAACGGCTGCGCGGGCTCGAACTGCCTGCTGCCCTCGGACATCTCGCCCGTCGCCCTCAACCTCTTCAACCTGCGCAACCCCGTCACGGGCGACTACGTCATCCCCGCGCCGCGCGCGGGCGGGCGCGTTATCGGCGTTGACCGCGCGGGCGCGCGCGCCTTCATCGTCGGCGCGGGCGCGGGCACCTCACGCACCATCCGCGAGAACAACCCGCTCGTTCAGCAACTCAACGTCGTCCCTTCGGAGTTCGCGCAGCACCAGTTCACCGCGCGCCTCGACGGCCGTCTGAGCCAGCACAACTCCTTGAGCGGCACCTTCTTCTTCTCGAACTTCCCCGCCCTCGATTCGTTCCCCGACCCCTCGTCGCTCGCCTCGCCGTTCACGCTGCGGCGCGCCGACCGCAACCGCACGCTCGCCGTCTCCGACCAGCACGTCTTCGGCCCGACGCTCATCAACGAGGCGCGCTTCGGCTTCTTCTACCTCAACAACACGCGCTCGCTCGACGACCCGTTCCTCGTTGACGGCCTGACCTCCGAGGCGGTCGGCATCGGCAACCCCGCGCTCCTCTTCGACAACACGCCGGGGACGCGCCGGCTCGGCCACTTCATCGGGCGCCCGGGCACGAACCTCTCGCAGTTCTCCTTCGGCGGCCCGAACGACTCGTTCAACAAGCGCCTGCAACAGACCTACAGCTTCACCGACAACGTGACCTGGATTCGCGGCGCCAACACCTTCCGCTTCGGCGGCGACTTCAAGCGCCACCGTTACGATTCGAGCCTCCCCGAGGAGCAGGCCACCGAGTTCGAGAAGTTCGACAGCATCACGCAAATCCTGACGGGCAACGCTACCGAGGCCGACACGCAGTTCGGCGTCACCGAGAAGTCGTTCCGCTTCACGGACGTGGGCGCCTACGCGGCCTCCGACTGGAAGCTCGCGCGCGGCCTGACGCTCAACCTCGGCCTCCGCTACGAGCTGTTCATGTGGCCGACCGAGAAGGACGGCCGCATCGGCAACTTCGACTTCGAAGCCTTCGAGCCCTGCTTCACTCAAGCGGGCGGCGCGCTCTCGACTTGCGACAGCCCGACGCCCGGATTCCTCGTCCCCTCGAACGTGCGCGCGACCGGTCTCGGCAACGTTGACGCGGCGATTGCGGCGACGGCGCGCGCCGACAACAAGCACACGATGCGCGGGCAGGACTTGAACAACTTCGCGCCGCGCGTGGGGCTGGCCTACTCGCCTTTCGAGTCGAACCGCTTCGTGGTGCGCGGCGGCTACGGGCTCTTCTACGACCGGCCGTCGGCGGCCTTCATCAACACAATCTTCAGCAACTACCCGTTCCTGCGCGAGATCGAGATCACCGTGCCGTCGGGCAACGTGCCCCTCGCCACCGCCTTCTCGGCGCAGCCGACCGACCTCGGCCTCAACAACTGGCTGCCGTTCCGCATCGTCCGCGGCGCGGGCGCGGGCGGCACCTACGTCATCCGCGACGCGACGGGCGTCTCGCGTGACGCGCGCGGCAACGCGACCGTCGGCGCCAACCTCGGCAACATCGCCGAGACCTTCGAGTTCCGCGCCGTTGACCGCGACCTCAAGACGCCCTTCGTCCACCAGTGGAACGTCGGCTTCCAGTTCGAGGTAACGAAAGACCTTCTGTTCGAGGCGCGCTACGTCGGCACGAAGGGCGAGAACCTGCTCCAGGCGCTCGCCTTCAACCAGGGCTTCGACCTGAACGACCCCTCGACGCCCGACCACATCTACGAGCGCTTCAATCAGGCGTACGTCGCCGCGGGCGCGCCCAACGGTGCGCTGGGCGCGGGCGCGACGGCGCGCGAGCGCGGACTGGGCCGCGCCTTCGGCTTCGCCAACCCGTACCGCGCGGGCGGCGCGGCCACCTGCGCGAACGGTGTGCTCGGCGGCGTGTCGGGCGCGCCGCTCGACCTGAACCTCGCCAACCCGCTCACCTGCGCGGGCTCGACGCTCGGCGGCGGGCAACTCATCAACTTCGAGGCGCGCGTGCCCGTCCTCGGCTTCAACGTCCCCGAGGCGCTCGTGCTGCGCTCGAACGGCGACTCCGTCTACCACGGCGCGCAGTTCAGCCTGACCAAACGCCTCTCGCGCGGCTTCCAGTTCGGCGCCGCCTACACGTGGTCGAAGTCTATCGACACGAGTTCGAGCGACCCGGGCAGCACCGCCGGCTCGGGCAAGCCCGACGTGCCCAACACAGGCTTCGTCGTGCAGGGCGACGTGCGCAACCTCGAATCAAACCGCGCCGTCTCGGACTTCGACCGCACGCACCGCTTCAGCGTCAACTTCGTCTACCAGATTCCGACCTTCGGCTCTCACAGCCGCTTCCTCTCCGGCTGGCAGTTGTCCGGCTTCTACCAGGCGCAGACCGGGAGCCCGTTCAGCATCTTCGCGCCCGAGCCCGAGTTGCAGACCGCGCCGCAGTACGCAGACCTCGTGCGCGGCTCGGGCGGCCTCTACCGGCTCGGCTTCGGCCGCCCGTCGCTCTGCGCGGGCGCGACGCTCGACGACCTGCGCCAACAGGGCGGCGACATCACGGAGGACGCCTTCAACGCGGGCGTGCTCTGCTCGGCGCTGGGTCAGAACGGTTCCTTAGGGCGCAACGTCCTGCGCGCGCCCTCGCAGAGCCGCTTCGACCTCGGCCTCGTCAAGAACACGAAGCTGACCGAGACGACCTCGCTCGAACTCGGCTGGGACGTTTTCAACGTCTTCAACCGCGCGAACTTTGCCGCGCCCGACTTCGAGCTGGGCAGCCCGGACTTCGCGCGCATCACCTCGACGGTCGGCGGCCCGCGCGTTATGCAGTTCAGGGCCAAACTGAGGTTCTAAACTGTGAGAGTCTGTTCGAGAAGCCGCCGCTCCGTAGGAGCGGGATGTTTATAGCCCCGCTGCCCCCTCTTCTTCCGAGCCCCGTCAGGGGCGACATATACATGCCGCCCCTGACGGGGCTCGGAAGTTGATAACTACCCTGAGCTATAAACATGAAGTCCCTACGGGACTTCACATACGGCCTCTTAACACTGCTGAAGCTTATGTCGGCAATTGAGCTCATCCAAGATGTTTACGACGACGGGCACCTGCGCGTCGAGCACGACAACTACTACGTCTCCTGCGAAGGCGAGGCGCTCAGGTTCCGCCGCGCGGAGTTCCTGCTGCTCTCGCGCCTCGCGCGCAACACGGGCCGGGTCGTCAGGGCCGAGGAGCTTTGGCGGCACGCCTGGGGCGACAGCAAGCCTTACAACGCGGAGAGCCTGCACGTCCACGTCTACCGCCTCCGCAGCAAGCTCGCCCCCTTCCGCATCCAGATCGAGACGATGGTCAACGTCGGCTACCGCCTCGTGCCCGCGGCGGAAGTGGCCGCGCGCCGCTCGGCCTGAAACCGAGCGCCCGCAGTATTAACTTCGATTTAGCACCCAGTTCAGACGGATGTAACACCGCTCGTGCATCCTTCACCTTTGAAAAACGGTAGGCAGACGGCAGTAGGCAGATGGCAGTTGAGAGAGCCGCTGTCGAGACTTCCGAATTAATCATCGAACGTTTAAAACGCGGAGCGGCTGCCTACTGCCATCTGCCTTACTGCCTACTGATTCCATGAAAGAGGAGCCGAAAACCCCTTGATTCACACGGCCAACCTGCGGCGCGCGGCGCTCGCGCTCTTGACGACCTTCTGCCTCGCCTTCGCCTTCGCTTGCAGCGGCGCGGGCGGCGGCGGGACTGGGCCCGGCGGGGGCCCGGCGGGCGGCGCCGTCAGACTCCAGGGCGCGGGCGCGACCTTCCCGAATCCGCTCTACCAGAAGTGGCTGAGCGAGTACGGCAAGTTGCACCCGGACGTACGCATCGACTACCAGTCCATCGGCTCGGGCGGCGGCATCAAGCAGATCAGGGAGCAGACCGTTGACTTCGGCGCCTCCGACGCGCCGATGAAGGACGAGGATTTGAAGAGCGCGCCGGGCGAGTTGCTGCACATCCCGACGGTGCTCGGCGCGGTCGTCCTCACGTACAACCTGCAAGGCGTCGCGCAGCCGCTGCGCTTCTCGCCGGACGTGATTGCGGACATCTTCCTCGGCAAGATCAAGCGCTGGGACGACGCGCGCATCAAGGCCGACAACCCCGGCGCCGCGCTGCCCGCGGCCGACATCACGGTCGTCCACCGCTCGGACGGCAGCGGCACCTCCGCGGTCTTCACCGACTACCTCTCGAAGGTGAGCCCCGAGTGGAAGGAGAAAGTCGGCACGGGCACCTCGCCCAACTGGCCTGTGGGCTTGGGCGGCAAGGGCAACGAGGGCGTGACGGGTCAGGTCAAGCAGACGCCGAACACCATCGGCTACGTCGAGCTGGCCTACGCCGTGCAGAACAAGCTGCCCGTGGCTTTAATCAAGAACGCCTCGGGTAACTTCGTCGAGCCTTCGCTCGACGCCGTGACGGCCGCGGCGGCGGAATCCCTCCCCACCACGCCCGAAGACCTGCGCGTCTCGCTCACCAACGCGGGCGGCGCGACGGCCTACCCGATTTCGAGCTACACGTACATCCTCGCCTACAAAGACCAGAAGGACGCCGCCAAGGGCAAGGCGCTCGTGGACTTCCTCTGGTGGGGCATCCACGACGGCGAGCGCTTCGCGAAGGATTTGCTATACGCCCCGCTCCCCCCCGACATCGTCAAACGCGCCGAGGCCAAAATCAACTCGATCACCTCGGCCGGAAAGCCACTTCGCTGAACTAGACGGTAAACAGTATTCAGTAGCCAATGGCGCCCCGCACCGCGGCCGCCGACGCCGACAACCGAACGGTTCAAACACGACGTTTCTCCTACTGTCTACTGTCTACTGTCTACTGACTACTGCTTTATGCCTACGCCGACAACACCGGAACCCGCGAGCGAGCACGGCGCGTTCTTCCGCGCGTGGGACTGGCGGCGCGCGCTCTCGCCGACGGGCAACTTCGGCGACGCCGTCTTCCGCGCGGTGCTCTTCTGCTGCGCGCTGCTGCTGCTGGTCATCGTCGGGTTGATGTTCGTCGAGATCGGGTCGAGCGCGCGGCTCTCGATTGAGGAGTTCGGGCTCTCGTTCCTGACGGGGCGCGACTGGGACCCGATTCAGGGCGAGTTCGGCGCGCTGCCCTTCGTCTACGGGACGGTCGTCTCGTCTCTGCTCGCGCTGCTTCTGGCCGTGCCCATCTCGCTCGGCATCGCCGTCTTCCTCGTCGAGCAGGCGCCGCGCCACCTCGCGCGCCCGCTGGCCTTCCTCGTCGAGCTGCTGGCCGCGATTCCTTCGGTCGTCTACGGGCTCTGGGGCATCTTCGTGCTCGCGCCCTTCCTGCGCGAGTACGTCGAGCCGCCCCTGCAACGCTGGCTCGGCTGGCTCCCGTTCTTCCAGGGGACGGTCACGGGCATCGGGCTCTTCACCGGGGGCGTCATCCTCGCCATCATGGTGACGCCCATCATCACGGCCGTCGTGCGCGACGTGCTGGCGGCCGTCCCCGTCTCGCAGCGCGAGGCGGCGCTCGCACTCGGCGCGACGAAGTGGGAGACGACGCGCATCGTGCTCGCCAACGGCGCCCCCGGCATCGCGGGCGCCATCATCCTCGGTTTGGGTCGCGCGGTCGGCGAGACGATGGCCGTGACGATGGTCATCGGCAACCGCCCGGAAATCTCCCTCTCCCTCTTCGAGCCGAGCTACACCATCGCCTCCGTCATCGCCAACGAGTTCACGGAGGCGACGGGCGACCTCTACCTGAGCGCGCTGGTCGAGCTGGGGCTCGTCCTCTTCCTCGTCACCTTCGTCATCAACGGCGCGGCGCGCCTGCTCGTCTGGAGCGTGACGCGCGGGACGAGCGGCGTGGCGCGGGCTTAGAAGGGTTTGAGATGAGCGGCCGAACAATGAAACCGACGATGGGCAGGGGCGGGGCCGGGCGGCGCGTCGTCAACGCGTTGATGTCCACGCTGACGGCCGCGTGCGCCTTCATCGGCGTGGCACTCCTGCTGCTCATCCTCGGCTACATCGCGTGGCAGGGCGTCTCTTCGCTCAGCCTCCAGTTTCTCATCGACACGCCGAAGCCCGTGGGCGAGGGCGGCGGCATCGGCAACGCCATCCTCGGCACGCTCGTCCTGCTCGCGCTCGCGTCCGTCATCGGCCTGCCGCTCGGCATCGCCGCGGGCGTCTACCTCTCGGAGTTCGGCCGGGGCTGGTTCGCCGGCATAGTGCGCTTCGTCGCGGACACGCTGACGGGCATCCCTTCCATCGTCACGGGGGTCTTCGTCTACACGCTGATCGTGCTGCCGATGAAGCAGTTCTCGGCGCTCGCGGGCGGCGTCGCGCTCGGCATCATCATGATCCCCATCGTGACGCGCACGACCGAGGAGATGCTGCGGCTCGTCCCGTCGTCGCTGCGCGAGGGTGCTCTGGCCCTGGGCGCGCCGCAGTGGCGTGTGACGACGGGCGTGGTGCTCCCCGCCGCCGCGTCCGGGATTGCGACGGGCGCGATGCTGGCGGTCGCGCGCGTCTCGGGCGAGACGGCGCCGCTTTTGTTCACGGCCTTCGGCAGCCGCTTCTTCAACATCTACCTCGACCAGCCCATCGCCAGCCTGACCGTGCAGATTTTCAACTACGCCGTCAGCCCCTACGACGAGTGGCACGCGCAGGCGTGGGCCGCCACGCTCGTCCTGATGACGCTCATCCTCGTCATCAACGTCTCCGTGCGCTTCCTGACGAGGAAAAAGTTTTGAAAGGCCGTGAACCGTCAACCGTCAACCGTGACGAGATAAAGACAGCTTTCACTTGTCACGGTTGACGGTTCACGATTCACGATTCACGAACAATGACCACCGCACCGATCCCAGTCATGGCCCCGCAGGCGGGCGGCGAGCAGCAGCGGCAGCAGTCGCCGCTGGCCGAGAGCGCGCCCGCGAAGATCAGCGTCAGCGGCCTCGACTTCTTCTACGGCCGCGCGCAGGCGCTGCACTCCATCTCTATCCGCATCCCCGAGCGCGTCGTGATGGCCTTCATCGGGCCTTCGGGCTGCGGCAAGTCCACGTTCCTGCGCACGCTCAACCGGATGAACGACACCATCCCGGGGACGCGCGCCGCGGGGCAAGTGCTCATCGACGGGCAGGACATCTACGCGCCGGGGGTGGACGTGGTCGAACTGCGGCGCAAAGTCGGAATGGTCTTCCAGAAGTCGAACCCGTTCCCGAAGTCCATCTTCGACAACGTCGCCTACGGCCTGCGCATCAACCGTATGACGAATTCGAAGTCGGAGCTGGCGGGGCGCGTCGAGCAGGCGCTTCATGACGCGGCGCTCTGGTCGGAGGTGAAAGACCGTCTGAAGTCTTCCGCGTTAGGATTATCGGGCGGGCAGCAGCAGCGCCTGTGCATCGCGCGGGCGCTGGCCGTTAAGCCGGAGGTCGTGCTGATGGACGAGCCGGCCTCCGCGCTCGACCCCATCGCGACGCAGAAGATAGAAGAGTTAATCGTCGAGCTGAAGCGCCAGTACACCATCGTCATCGTGACGCACAACATGCAGCAGGCGGCGCGCGTCTCCGACCGCACGGCCTTCTTCTGGCTGGGGAAGCTCGTCGAGGTCAACGACACTGAGAAAATATTTACGAACCCCGACGAGAAGCTGACCGAGGACTACATCACGGGGCGTTTCGGGTGATAATGGCTGTCGGCGACAAGGGGAGGAGTATCGAAGATGGATTACCACAGGCGGCTCGACACTGAACTGGACGTGCTGCGCGACCGGGTGCTCGTGCTCGGCGGCGAGGCCGAGGCGGCGCTCGGGCGCGCGATGTACGCGCTCACGGAGCGCGACAGCGCGGCGGCGCGCGAGGTGCTGGAGGGCGACGACCGCATCGACCGGCTCGAAGTCGAGATCGACCGCCTCTGCATCGACGTGCTGGCGCTGCGGCAGCCCGCGGCGCGCGACCTGCGCTTCGTCATCTCGGTCGCCAAGATCACGCCCATCCTGGAGCGCCTCGCCGACCACGCCTGCAACATCGCGCGCGTGGCGCTCGACCTCAACGACGAGCCGCGGCTCAGGAACTACCCCGACCTCTCGCGCATGGCCGAGGTCGCCGCCTCGATGCTGCGCGCCGCGCTCGACTCCTTCACGCAGGGCGACGCCGCGACCGCCCGCCGCGTCATCGGGCAGGACGACGAGATCGACGTGATGTACGAGCGGCTCTTCCGCGACCTGATCGACCTGATGGTCGATGAGCCCGCCGCCACGCCGCGCGCCGCGCGCCTGCTCTTCGTCGCCAAGCACCTCGAACGCATCGCCGACTACGTCACGGACATCTGCGAGCTGACCGTCTACATGACCGAGGCCGCCGTCATCAAACACGTTAGGGCGTGATAAATGATGAGTGATAAGTGATAAGAGGAGACAGAAGCCGTTTCTCATCACTCATCACTCATCACTCGTCACTCATCACTCATCGCTTATGAACAAGCCAGTGCTGATAGTCGAGGACGAGCCGGACATCGCCGAGGGGTTGCGGTACAACCTTGAGCGCGAGGGCTTACGCGCGGTCGTGGCCGAGACGGGGGAGAGGGGGTTGGAGTTGGCGCTCGACAAGAACAACCCGCCCGCGCTCGTCCTGCTCGACCTGATGCTGCCCGGGATGTCCGGGACGGAGCTGTGCCGGCGGCTGCGCCGCGAGCCGGCCACGCGCAAGACGCCCATCATCATGCTCACCGCCCGCGGGTCGGAGGCCGAGCGCGTCCAGGGGCTCGACCTCGGCGCCGACGACTACGTCACCAAGCCCTTCTCCGTGCGCGAGCTGGTGGCGCGCGTCCGCGCCGTCTTGCGCCGCGCCGACGAGTCGTCGGCCGCACACTACGAGGACGAGAAGCTGGAGGTTCACTTCGAAGACATGCACGTCTCCTGCGAGGGCGCGGAGGTCAGGCTCACGCGCAAGGAGTTCGCGCTGCTCTCCGCGCTCGCGCGCAGGCCCGGCAAGGTGGCGACGCGCAACCAGCTCCTCGACGACGTGTGGGGGCAGCAGTACTACGGCGACACGCGCACGCTCGACGTGCACATCCGCCGCCTACGTTCTAAGCTCGGCGCGTGCGGCGACTCCATCGAGACGGTCGTCGGCGTCGGCTACCGCTTCGTCGGCTGCTCCACCCGGGCGGGACGCCCCGCCGACGCCCCGCCCGGGTCGTAGGCGAAACGGAGCCGCGCGGGGCCGGCGGAGGGCGTTTAGATTGAGACCGGGCTTGAGTCAGGCGAGGCGGCTGACGGCGGAGGCGGTCGGCACGTGCCTGCTGCTGGCGACGGTGGTCGGGTCGGGCATCATGGGCGAGCGGCTCGCGGGCGGGAACGTCGCCGTCGCGCTGCTCGCCAACACGCTCGCCACCGGCGCGATCATGGTCGCGCTGATTCTGACGTTCGGCCCCATCTCGGGCGCGCACTTCAACCCGGCCGTCACGCTGGCCGACGCGTCGCAGGGCGGGCTCCGTTGGGGCGACGTGCCCGGCTACGTGCTCGCGCAGGCGGCGGGCGCGTTCGCGGGCGTGGCCGCGGCCAACGTGATGTTCGAGCTGCCGGTCTTCTTCGCGTCGCGGAAGGCGAGGGCGGGCGGGGCGCTGCTCTTCAGCGAGTTCGTCGCCACGTTCGGACTGCTCTCGGTCATCTGGGGCTGCGTGCGCCTGAGGCAGAAGGCGGTCGTGCCGTTCGCCGTGGCGGCCTACATCACCGCCGCCTACTGGTTCACCAGCTCCACCTCGTTCGTGAGCCCCGCCGTCACTCTCGCGCGCTCGGCCTCGGACACCTTCGCAGGCATCCGTCCGACGGACGTGCCCGGCTTCGTCGTCGCGCAGCTCCTGGGGGCGGGGGCCGCGACCCTTCTGTTCCGCTGGCTGATTCCTTCCCTGCCCGAGGCGGCCGGGGAGGTCGTCGTCCCGCACGGGGCTGTCGAAGGAGAACGTCATGAAGGTGCTCTTGGCGATTGACGAGGAGCCCTGCTCGGAGGCGGCCGTCAACGAGGTGGGGCGGAGGCAGTGGGGCGCGGGCACGACCGTCAGGGTGCTGCACGCGGTCGGGAAGTTCGTGCCGCCCACAGAAGACGAGGAGAAGTCGGATGTCTGAGAGAAGTCGAGTGCTCATTCTCTGCACGGGCAACTCCGCCCGGAGCCAGATGGCCGAGGGTCTTTTGCGTCAAGACGGCGGCGAACGCTTCGAGGTCGAGAGCGCCGGGGTGAGCCCGAGCAGCGTGCGCCCCGAGGCCGTCGAGGCGATGCGCGAGGTCGGCATAGATATCTCCGGCCAACGCTCGAAGTCCGCCGAAGAGTTCGTGGGGCAGGACTTCGACTACATCATCACCGTCTGCGACAACGCGCGGGAGACGTGCCCCGTCTTCCCCGGCGGAGCCGAGCGCATCCACCAAAGCTTCGAAGACCCGCCGCACCCCGGCGCCGCCGACCCCGAGACGACGTTGGCCGTCTTCCGCCGCGTGCGCGACGAGATACGCGACTGGCTGCGCGACGACTTCATCCCGCGCGCGTCCCGTCCGCACGCCTGACCTGCCGCGGAGGGGTTTTAGGTGCTGGGTGTTAGGTGTTAGTAAGAACAACCCGGAACCCAACACCCAACACCCAGCACCTAAAACCCAAAACCCTCCCATTGCGGAAGGTGTGCGCAGATGTTTGAATACCCCGCATGCCCGAGTACCTTGACACCGAAACGTGGAGCCGCCGCCACCTCTTCCGGCTCTTCAAGGAGTACGATGACCCGTTCATCAACGTCTGCGCCGACGTGGACGCCACGCCCCTGCTCGAATTCGTGCGCGCGCGCGGGCTCTCCCTCTTCGTCACATACCATTACCTTTCGACGAAGACGGCCAACGAGTTGGAACCGTTCCGCTACCGCCTGCGCGGCGACCGCGTGTTCGTGCACGAGCGCGTGAACGCGGGCGCCATCGTGCTGCTCGACGACGAGAGCTTCACGTTCGTCTACTTCGACTTCGAAGAGGACTTCGGGAACTTTCACTCGCGCGCGAAAGCGGCGGTCGATGCCGCGCGCGTCGAGCCGCCGCCGCTCGACGCGCGCGAAGACCGCGACGACCTCATCTACCACTCGGTTATTCCCTGGGTCTCGTTCACGAGCATCTCGCACGCGCGCCACTCGAAGAAGCAGAGCGGCATCCCCAAGGTCACGTTCGGCAGATACCGCGACGTGGGCGGGCGCGCGCTGATGCCCGTCTCCGTCGAGGTGCACCACGCGCTGATGGACGGCCTGCACGTCGGTCGTTTCTTCGAGCGGCTGGGGAGTTACTTCGCCGACCCGGGCTCCGCGCTGGGCGTGTAGAGCGGCCTCGCAGCCGGGTGCGGCTACAAACAGAACCGCGAGCGGTAGCGAGCGGGTCGCAGTGACGCCAAACAGGCGTATCACGGCACTGCGACCAGATCGGAAGAGCACACGTCTGAACACCAGTCACA
>JBEVJD010000438.1:0-4620 GCA_040510435.1 Pyrinomonadaceae bacterium
AAAGCCCTCGTCCACGAAAGCAGGCAGGGACGCGAGCCGGACGGTCATCGGCGTCGCCACGAAGTCGGCCGCCTGCCCCGTCGCCGGCAGGTCGTTGACGGCCGTGCTCGCCGGGCTGAAGCGGTAGTTCTCCTTCGACGGCGTGACGACGTAGTCCTCGCCGGGCGTGAGCCCTCCGAAGAAGTAGTTGCCGCCCGCGTCGGTCTGCGTCGTCGCCGCCCTCGCCCCCGAGAGCGTGACGGTCACGCCGCCCAGGCCGACCTGGTCGGTCACGCGCCCGGAGATGTTCGCCGCGGAGGCGCAGCGGTTCGTGTAGACGGACGCGCCGAAGCTGTAGGCGGCGACGGCGAGGTCGGGGCGCCCGTCCTTGTCGAAGTCGGCGGTGGCGAACCCTCCCGTACCCGTGGAGGGCGCCTGCGCCGTCTGCCCTTCGCCGGCCGGAGGCGCCGCCGGGCCCACGAAGCCGCCCAGCCCGTCGCCCTGTCGCACCAGCGGAACGCCGTTCGTCTGCATCTGCACCACGTCGAGCTTGCCGTCGCGGTTGAAGTCGGCGACCGCGAGGCTGAAGGCGTTGGTACTGGCGCTCAGGCTCTTCTGCGTGAAGCGGCCGGCGCCGTCGCCCGCGAGGACGATGATGTTGGCGGTGCAGTTGGAGCCAAACGAGTCGCAGACGGGGCCTGCGTAAACGATGTCGAGCCGCCCGTCGCCGTCGAAGTCGCCGGTCAGGAGGTTGGTCGGGTAGACCGAAATCGGCGAGACGATGTCCGCGCCGAAGCCGCCCGCGCCGTCGCCGAGCCTGACGGCAATCTTCCGCGGCTGAAACTCGTTGCCCAGAATCAGGTCGTGCTTTGCGTCGCCGTTCACGTCGGCGAGTTCGAGCATCTCGTACTGTGCGTTGCCCGTGCCGGTCGGCACCGGCGGCGCGGCCGCGAAGCCGCCCGCGCCG
Source organism: Pyrinomonadaceae bacterium (assembly GCA_040510435.1). GTDB lineage: Bacteria > Acidobacteriota > Blastocatellia > Pyrinomonadales > Pyrinomonadaceae > QHXN01. Next base: position 947 of record JBEVJD010000438.1, read on the forward strand.
TCGCCGAGCAGGACGCGTATGTTGTGGGTTTCGGGCGTGGAGACGACGAGGTCGTTCTTGCCGTCGCGGTTCACGTCGGCCACGAGGACGCCGCGCGTGCGCGCCGCGACGTTCGAGCCGACCTGGATGTTGGCCGCCGACTGGCCGAAGCCGCCCGCACCGTTGTTGTAAAGGATTCTGACGAACGGCGTGACCCAGCTCCACACGACTATGTCGGGGCGCGCGTCACTGTTGAAGTCGCCGAGGGCTATCCCCTGCGGGCCGCCGAACCCCGTGTTGAAGTTGCCCGAGGTGAAACCGCCCGCGCCGTCGTTGAGCATCACCGACGCCTGAATGTCGAAACCCGAGATGGCGTTCGTTGCGACGACGAGGTCTGTGTTGGCGTCGCCGTTGAGGTCGCCGGCCTCGACGAGCGTCGGGCCGCTGGCCTGGAGGTTGTATCTGGCCTCCGTGAACGAGGTCGCGGCGCAGGAGTTGAACTCCTGATAGACGGAAAAGTTCCGGCCAGCGATGGTGAGCCGGCCCGCGCGCGGCTCGTTCGTCGGCGTAACCGTGAAGGTGACCGTCCCCGTCTCTGTGCTCGCGTGGCCGGTGTTGACGACGATCCAGTCGGAGTTGCTCGCGGCCGTCCAGGGGCAGCCGCGCAGCGTGTTGACGGTGACCGACCCGCCGCCGCCCGCCGCCCCGAAGCTCTGCGTCGGCGGCGAGAGCGTCCACGTGCAGGTCGTGCCGGTGAAGTCGGCCGTCTGGTCGGCGCCGAGGTTGTCGAAGGTGCGCGAGACCGGCTCGAACGAGACGCCCTCCTTTGAGGGCGTGACGACGTACGTGCCGCCCGCCGCGAGGTCTTCAAAGAGATAGAAGCCGTCGGCGTCGGTCTGCCTCGACGCCGACTGGGCACCGCTGAGCGTCACGGTGATGCCCGACAGTCCCGCCCCGCCCGGCGCCGTCAAGCGGCCCCGTATCGAGGGGGAGGCGGAGATTCTCGTCGTCTCCGAGTCGCTGTTGTTCGACTGCGTGTGGTCGGGCTCGCCGGCCGTCACGGAGGTCGTGCTGCTGACGTTGCCGGTCGCGTTCGGGTTGACGTTGACGACCACGGTCGCGCCGCCCGACACGGGCAGGTCGCCCAGCGCGCACGTCAAGACCTGACCGTTCGCGGCGCAAGAGCCTTGCGCCGGCGCGGCGGAGACGAACGTCAGCGCCGCGGGCAGCGTGTAGGTCAGGGCCACGCCGGTCGCGGGCGAGGGCCCGGCGTTGTTGACCGTCAGCGTGTAGCTGAATGAGTTGCCGACCATCGCGGGGTCGCGCGAGTCGGCGACCGAGACAGAGAGGTCGGCCTCCACGCCGAACTTGGCGACGAAGGCGTCCGACCTCCCGCCGCCGTACGTCCCGCGCGCCGCGTTGGAGAGCGGCAGGTTAGTCGAAGAGGTGCCGCCGACCACGTAGATGCCGCCCGCGCCATCGAGCGCCACGCCGCTGCCCTGCTCGCCCTCCGTGCCGCCGAAGTAGGTCGAGAAGAGCAGCGCCGAACCGCTCGGGTTGAAGACGGTGACGAAGGCGTCGGAGAAGCCCGCGAACTGGTTCGACGCGCCGGCCAGCGGGAAGTCCTGCGACGAGGTCTGGCCGACAACATGGGCGCGCCCCGAAGCATCGACGGCAATCCCGAACGCCTGGTCGCTGTTCGTGCCGCCGAGGTAGGTCGAGTAGACGAGCGTCTGCCCGTCGGGTGAGAGCCTGGTCACGAAGGCGTCCTGAAAGTCGTTCGGCCCGAAGGTGGACTTGAGGGCGTTAGCCACGGGGAAGTCTTGCGAGAAGGTGCCGCCCGTGACGTAGGCGCTGCCGTCCGGGCCGGCGGCGATGCCCACCCCCTGCTCTGAGAAGGTGCCGCCGAGGTAGGTCGAGTAGACGGTGTTGCCGCCCGAGTCCAGTTTGACGACGAAAGCATCGTTCGCGGTCGAGCCGGCCAGCGCCGGCTGTTGCGCGTTCATGACGGGGAAGTCCGCCGACGCGGTCATGCCCGTGACAAAGGCGCTCCCGTTCGGGCCAATAGCGACGCCGCGCGCCTCGTCGAACTCAGAGCCGCCGAGCAAACGCAGGTACTCGGGCGCAGACCCCGCCGGGTTGAACTTCATGAGGAACGGGTCGCCACCGACGACCGCGCCCGCGAGAATGGCCGCGGGGCTGCCCGGGCGCGAGGCCAGCGCGAGGATGTTCCTGTTCGCCAGCCCCGCGTTCGTCGGCGCCCAGTTCGCGCCCCCGTCCGTGCTCTTGAAGATGCCGAAGCCGGTTGTCCCGGCATAGACGACCGAAGGCGCGGCCGGGTCAACCAGCACCGCGGTGACGGCGGGCGTGCCGGACTGGCCGTTGACGGTGACCGTCAGCCCCGTGCTGCTGCTCGTCCAGTTCACGCCGCCGTCCGTGCTCTTGAAGATGCCGGTGCCGAACCCTGACACGCCGACGTAGAGCGTCGAGTTGTTTGCAGGGTCTAACGCGAGCGCGCGGACTTGCGGGCTGGAGCCGAAGGTTGACAGACCGTTGTTGAACGGTGCCCAGTTCGTGCCGCCGTCCGTTGATTTGAGCACGCCGCGGGTCGTCGTGGCCGCGTAGACGGTCTGCGGGTTCGAAGGGTCTACAACAATCCTGTTGACGTTCGGCGACGAGCCGGTGAGGCCGCCGCGCACCTCCGCCCAACTGTCGCCGCCGTTCGTCGTCCTGAAGATGCCGAAAGAGGTGCCGGCGAAGAGCGTGGCGGGCGCGGCAGGGTTGATGGCGAGCGAGTTGACGACGGGGATGAGGAGGCCGCTGTTCTTCCCTTCGAAGAGGGAGCCGCCATCGGTGCTCTTGTAGACGCCGAAGCCGCTGTTCGTACCCGCGTAGACGACTGATGAGTTGGAAGGATCGACGACGACCGTCCTCGCGAAGAACGGCGCGGTCGAGGTGCGCGCCTGCCCCGCGAGCTGCCAGCTCGCGCCGCCGTCCGTGCTGCTGTAGACGCCGAGGTTGGAGGCCGCGTAGACGACGTTCGGCGCCCTCGGCGCGACCGCGAAATCGTAGACGATGCTCGCCGTCAGACCCGTGCTGCTCGCGCCCCAGTTCGCGCCGCCGTCGGTGCTCCTGTAAGCGGGGTTGCCCGCGCGGTTGGCGACAGGGAGGCCCGAGAAGTTGAACGAGTCGGTGCGACCCGCCACGTAAGCCGCGCCCGCCGCGTCCACCGCGACGGAGTTCACCTGCTCGCTCCCGTTGCCGCCGATGTAAGTCGAGTAGACGAGCCCCGTCCCCGCCGGGTTGAGCTTCGCCAGGAAGGCGTCGCTCAACGCGTCCTTGCTGGTCTGGAACGAGCCCGCCGTGACGGGGAAGCCGCCCGAGGCCGTGAACCCGGCCACGTATGCGTGGCCCGCCGCGTCCACCGCGACGGCGGCGCCGAACTCGTCACCGTTGCCGCCGAGGTACGTTGCGTAGACGAGCGACCTCCCGTCCGGGCTCAACTTGAGGACGAACGCGTCGCTGAAGTCGCCCTTCGACGCCTGCAAAGAGCCGACGCCGGGGAAGTCCGTCGAGGCGGTCGTGCCCGCGACGTAGGCGCTGCCCGCGGAGTCAACCGCGATGGCCGCGCCCTGGTCTGCGTCCGCGCCGCCGAGGTACGACGAGTAGACGAGCACGGGGTCAATGACGAGCGC
>JBEVJD010000439.1:0-11934 GCA_040510435.1 Pyrinomonadaceae bacterium
GATGCCCTTGTCTCTCCTGCCTTCCGCCGTCTCCCACACGACGACCCTCGTCTCCGTCTCCAGGCCGTGAATGTCCGCGTCCTGCTCCCGCGCGGCGATGAGCCGGGCGAGCTGGTAGCAGACGTTCTTGTTCTGCCGGTGGTCGGCGTCGAAACCGATCAGCGCCCGGCCGCCGCGCGCTCCTGCGGAACTAGCAGGCGTGGCTCATCCCTTCGAGGTCGCGGTAGGGGATGACGAGCGAGGGGGCCGGCTCGTCCCGCTGCATCCAGAGTTGCACGGCGCCGGTAGGCTCCTGCCAGAATCCGGGGATGCCGATGACGCCGGCGTAGCCGGTGCGCTCGGCGTATTCGGGGAAGGCGGCGCGCACGAACACCCGTAGTTCGCGGGCGCGGGCAGCGCGTTCGGCGGCCTTCGCGGGGAGTGCCCCGAACCTAGAGAAGTCCTCCGCGGTGAAGCCGCGCGAGACGAGGCCGTGCTCGCCCTGCTGCGGCTGCTCGGCGCCGACTCGCCCGCGCCGCATTACTCGACCCTGTCGCGCCGGGCGGCGACTCCCGACGTGAAGCTGCCGCGATTATCGAAAGGGCCGCTGCATCTAGCGGTGGACTCGACGGGGCTTAAGCTCTACGGCGAGGGCGAGTGGAAGGTGAGACTCCACGGCAAGGAGCAGCGGCGCACCTGGCGCAAGCACCATCTATGCATCGACCACCGCAGCACGGTCTGCCGCGAGGTGCGCCGCAACAGCACGATAGCCGACGGGCATTATCGCGCCTTCACCGCCCAGGAGAGAACGAACGGTCGCCGCTCCCGCTCCCGCCGCAACCAACGCTTCACCGCCGAAGACTTCGCGCGGATAGACGAGTTGCTCGGCAGGCAGTGGAGCCCCGAGCAGGTATCCTGAGACCTGCTCGGGAGCGGTCAGCTCCTCATCAGCCACGAGACCCTCTACCGTCACATCCGGCGCGATAAGCAGCAGGGTGGGGTACTCTACACTCACCTGAGAGGAGCCCGTAAGAAGAGGCGCAAGCGCTACGGCTCTTATGATAGCCGCGGCAGACTCGCGGGGAAGTGCCTGATCTCGGTGCGCCCGGCAGAGGTCGAGGCGCGGGAGCGGGTCGGGCACCGGGAGGCCGACACCGTGATGGGCACAGGGGACGGGGACTGCGTCGTCACGCTCGTCGAGCGCAAGAGCGGGCTGATGCTCATCGGTAAGTTGGCCGACCGGACGGTTGAGTCGCTGAGCCAGCGGGTGTTGCGCCTCATCGGTCGGTACGGCGGGAGATTCGAGACGGTGACGACCGACAACGGGACAGAGTTCAACGGCTACGAACGGATAGAGCGGCGCACGGGCGTTGTGTTCTACTTCGCGCGCCCGTATCACTCGTGGGAGCGTGGCAGCAACGAGAACGCCAACGGGCTCTTGCGACAGTATCCGCCTAAGGGGTCAGAACATGGCCGGGCTCACTCAGCACCAATGTAATGCGATAGCCCGCAAGCTCAACCGATGCCCGCGCAAACGCCTCGGCTTCAGGACGCCGCTCGAATGCTTCAACGACTCTTAGTCAGTGTTGCGCTTCAAAGTTGCTGTCAGGTGGTCTTTTTTGCGACAGCTCTTTTCCACCTTTTGATGGCGATCACTGCGAATGCGCCAGCGTAGCCAGCCACGGGAAGTAACAAGTAGACTTTGACTCTGAAGGAGTCAATCCGCGCCTTTTGAAGATCAAGCTCAGCTGCGTACTCCTCGCGTTTACGTTCAGCTATATTCTGAAAGGCCCTTACTCTAAGTAACGCGGTCTGGAACTGACGCTCTCGTAAATAAGCAGGGTCTGTTTTCAGTTTTTTCAACTCGGTTTCTGCTTCAGCATGTTTCTTTTCTCCTAAGAGGTTATAAATCAACTCCTTCGTCGCCAGCATCTGATCTAGCGCCTCCAGGTCTTTCTGAAATCCCTCCACATATTGAGTAAATCCCTGATCGTCAAAGTGCAATGTTGAGAGTACGGAAATCTCTGTATTGATGCCGTTGCGGCATTCATGGATCAGTCCAAGCCCTTCTCCCAGCACGTCGTCTGTTATTGAATGGGTGTTATTGCTGGCTTCTATGTTCGAGGAAAAGTGGCTGGCCGCCTCTACCGCCGCGCCCCAAACAAGATTCAATGTCGCGGTGATTGTTGCGGCCTTTCTTCCATCCATCTGGTACGTATGTGCGAGTGAATTGAATTTAGCTATGTTGGCATTCTGTTCGTTCAAGTCCCAAAAGACAGTCCCCATAAAATACAAGGAGGCCATAAACAATGTCCCTGCGGCGGCCCACAGCGGACGCTTTGAAAGTCTACTGACGAGCTTGTCCGTCTCATTGATTGGGTCTGCTCTTTTACTCATAGCGGTGGTATCGCACAAACACAGACGCCTAACGCCGCGCATCACCCGCCCGCCGGCCCCGTTGAGGGTACATGAAATGGATGCGTTGCAAAGATTTTTTTGAAGCGCGGAAGGTGTTCGAGCATCTTTCCCTAGGACGCACAAAAGAATTATTGTCGGCTCGAAGTGGCGCCACTTGAAAGGGGAACCGTTATGCTTGACGAGGATGATTCCCTAAGAGTGATCGATTAACTGAAGGGCGGATTATAGCTCAGGAGCGATTGCTGCAACACAGCCCGTCTACAGGCAGATTGCCCTGAAGAGGCTTCATCACTCCGTGTTTGACAAATTCACCCCCTTACATTTAGGATGCGCGGGCTCACAGGAATGACTCGGGTGGCACCTTGATGCCGTCCTCATCTTCCACAAAATAATCTGGTCATGACACCGTTGATCGGCCGTCGTTCGCCTGCGCGTCGTCGGAAGATCTGTGCGTCAGGGACGGCATCCGACCGCCCGCGCGGGGACACACATGTCGAAGAAGTCTAAGAAGAGCAGAGCTAGTGAAGAGGCCGCGGCTGCCGAAGCGGGAGGCGGGACTCACCCTTCGGGAAGAGGTGCCCTGCCGAAGAGACGCGCCACGCGCCACGCGACGCCCGAGAGCACCGGACGCGGGACTTTGGGAAAGGCCATCCTCGTGGTTGTTGTCCTCTGCCTGACGGCGTCGGGGCTCACACTGGCCGGGTTGGGGCGCATCGGAGCACCTCACCCCGCCGCGCCGCCTGGCGCCGGCTCGCCCGCGCCGACCTTGCCGGCTCCTCCTGTGCCGGTCAGTTTCTCCCAGACGAGCCCCTCCAAGGAATATATCCATGCGGGCGGCAGACTGGTCGCCACCGAGGAGCCTGCCGGGGGGAATTCCCCCAGTGGTTTGAAGTTCATACAGACCCAATCCACTGTGAGTTGTGGTGGTAAAGGCACCGTCTGGGGGTATCTGACCTGGAACGACGGGTCGGTTGATGAGACCGGGTTCGTCATCGAGGAGCGGTACATGAAGACCGGCGTCTGGAGCCCCTGGACGGCTATCGCGACGGTCGGCCCGGACGTAACCATGTACGAGCTGGTGCTCTCCCAAACCGTGATGGAGTACCGCGTCAAAGCCGTCAACGGATCGGCCTCTTCGCCTTACTCGAACGTGGCTAATGCCAATGCCGTTCCGATCTGCGAGTCCACCTCCTGCCCGGCGCCCAGCGCATTGATCGTCAGCGAGTTCCGGCTCCGGGGCGCGGCCGGCGCCAAAGACGAGTTCGTCGAGCTCTACAACAACTCGGCCTCCCCCCTCACGGTCTGCACCACCGACAACTCCGGCGGCTGGACGCTGGCCGCACGGACGGCCTCCGGCGCCTCGGCCGCGCCGGTCTTCACCGTCCCGAACGGCACCGTCATCCCTGCGCGCGGCCACTACCTCGGTGTTAACGCCAGCCCCTCAGGCGGCTACAGCCTGTCGGGCCACCCGGCCGGCAACGGCACGACCGCGACGGGCGACATCACTTACACCTCAGACATCGAGGACGATTCGGGTGTCGCGCTCTTCAAGACCGCGAACCCGGCGAACTTCACCGCGGCGAACCGCCTCGACGCGGCCGGTTTCAGCGGGGCGGCCGGCACTATCCCCGACCTCTACCGCGAGGGAACTGGGCTTTCACAGGTCGGCACGCAGAACGGGGACTATACCCTCTACCGGAAGATGACTTCGGCCTCGGGCGGGACGCCGCAGGACACGGGCAACAACGTCTCTGACTTCTCGCTCGTCGCCACCAACGGCGGGTTTTACGGGAGTCTCCAGGCGAGCCTCGGCGCGCCGGGCCCCGAGAACCTCTCGTCGCCCATCCAGCGCAACAGCACGCTCGGCATGACCAACCTCGACACGTCGCAGGGCAGCTCAGCCCCGCCGAACCGGGTGCGCGACTTCACGTCCGACTTGGCGAACAACTCGACCTTCGGCACGCTCGCGATCCGCCGCACCGTCTATAACAACACGGGCGGCAACGTGACACGTATCCGTTTCCGCGTGGTGACCCTGACGACGTGGCCCGCGCCGGTGGGGGTGGCCGACGTGCGGATGAGGACCTCGGGCGACGTGCAGGTGCAGGTGCAGGGTGTGTGGCGGACGGTGAAGGGGACGACGCTGGTGCAGCCGCCGAATCAGCCCAACGGCGGGGGCTACAACTCGGCGATGGAGATGAGCCTGCCGCAGCCGCTGGCGCCCGGGGCGACGGCGGACGTGCAGTTCCTGCTGGGGCTGCAACAGACGGGCGGCTTCAGCTTCCTCATCAACATCGAGGCGTTGCCGTAGGTTGACGGAAGTGAATCACCCGACCTGGACTTGCCGCATCGTCGTCGAGTAAGCGCCTGAGGGGCCAGGGCCGCCGGTGCTCCTACATCGCGCCGGAATTTTTCCGGCGGGCAATGAGAGAAGCGGGCTAAACAGCCGAGCGCAAGAGGGAATGATGAAGCAATCAACTGTTATGAAGCCGGCGTCGCAGATGCTCTTCAGGGCCATCCTCGTGGCGGCGCTCGCGGCGCTGCTCGGCGCACACGCGGCGGCACAGAGCACAGGCGCCCGCCCCGACCGCGGCGTCATGCCCGGCGCTTCTTACTCCGTCTCCGGCATCGACAGCGTCAGCCTCACCAACGGCAACGTCAGCCTCTCGGTCCCGCTCGCCTCGCTGCCCCCGCTGCCGGGCGGCAAGCTCGGGCTCACCCTCAACGCCGTCTACAACAGCAAGCTGTGGGATGTCCGCAGGGAAGAAAAGCGCGTCTCGGGCGTCTCTGGCTTCGCCACCTACGTCGAAGATATTCCGCAACTAAGCAGCCTCTTCATCATCGACGCGCAGGGTGTGCCGGGGGCGGGCACCCTCGGCGGCTGGCGCATCACAGGGAAGTACCGGATCGTCATCCGTGACGCGTCCCAGGACTACGGCTATCAGATTCCGCCCAACCAGAGCATGACCACGGCCGACGACTGGGCCGCCCTCCAGTATCGGTGGTACAAGGCCGTCCTCGTCACGCCCGACGGCGCCGAGCACGAGTTGAGGCCGACCGACTCGATCAACTACTACGGCAACTACATGACCGGGGGGCGCGACTACCTGCGCAACTACTACCGCGACACGCCGGACACGACCGGCGCGGCGATGCGCTACTACTCCTCCGACGGCTCCTACCTCTCGGCAATCATCTACCCGCAGGGGTCGGCCAGGCGGTGGGTGCTCTTCATGCCGGGCGGCACGCAGGTCGTGCAGGAGGCCGACACCTCCGGCACGCAGCTAATCAGGGACGCGGACGGCAACGGCGTCAAAATCTTCACGGACACTTCCGGGGTCGTGCACTATCAGGACGAGCGGAATACGGAGAGGGAGATCAAGGTCTCACCGTACGATCAGGCGGCCAACGGCGGGCAGGGGCAGATGCAGGTCTCGTACCGGACGGTCGGAGGCGCGTGGGCGAACATCAACCTCAACTTCGGCACGACCCGCGTCCGGGGGCAGCTCTATAAGACGGAAGCTCAGGACGCGTCCGGCGGCACCTGTCAGGTCGATAAGGTGCTCGACGAGAGCTTCCATGTGCTCCGGGAGATCGTCTACCCGGCGACCGAGCCGGGCGTGGCGGCCAAGCGTTATAGCTTCGGCTACAACTCCGACCCCGACTCGACCGAGTCTTTCACCACGCTGAGGAGGGTGGGGTGCGGGATGGGCCCACAGAGCTACACGACGACCTCGTCGCGTGGCCTGGGCGCGCTCAACCGGGTGGCGACCCCGACGGGGGCGACCATCGACTACTCCTACTCGCTCTCCTCGACGCACCATTACTTTAGTGCGGACACGCTTGCGACGGAGATGATTACCTCCAAGAAGATCACCCACGACGGGACGGCGGACATTTGGACCTACGACGTCAGCCCGAGTCAGTCACATGGCACGGTGACCAATCCCGATGGGACGTACGCGACCGAGACGGCCTACCAGCACGACCCGATCCGGGGGGCTTTCGCAACGCAGACGGGCGAACTCGCCGGCCTCGTCTACCGCTCGAAGAGCGCCGACGTGACCGTCGAGCGCCGCTGGGCGCTAATGCCGTTCGCGGGGGCTAACACCCGCCCGGCCGGGTCGTCCACCTCCAACCGCGTCAACTTCAACCCAGTGATCACGGAGGAGTACACGACGCTGACGGACGGGAATGGCAACGCGCTCAAGATGTCGGCGAGAAGGTACCGGCACGACTACAACGGCAACGTGACCGAGGTCAAGGAGTACGACTGGTTCGACCCCATCCCGGCTTCCGGCAGGGACGCGCTCGGCATCCCGAACGCTGTCCCCGGGGACGCGGCGTTGCTCCGCACCACGACCACGACCTACCACCACAGCCCGGCCGACGCCACGTCGGCAAGCGTCTACGCTAAGCGGACTCTGACGGTCGGCACCCCGTCCATAATCGACGCGCCGATGGAGACGACGACGGGGCCGAGTATCACGCGGTTCAGTTACGACGGGCAGGAGGGGTACGAAGCCGCTCCCATCAAGGGGCACGTCACGGAGGTGAGCAGCTTCGACGATCAGGGCGATGCGAACACGGCGAACGACCGCTGGGTGACGACGAAAACGACCTACGACCCGACGTACGGTAACGTCTCGACGAGCAGGGACGCCAACGGCAATGAGACGAGCTTCTCCTACGAGGACGACACCCACGCGCTGCCGACGAAGACCGTTGTAGACCCGCTCAACGACACGGGGGCGCAGACGACCCTGACGAGCTACGACAAGTGGACTGGGCTGACGACTTCGACGACAGACGCGAACTTACAGACCACGACCATCGACTACACGAATCAGTTGCTGGGCGGCGTCGATCCCTTCGGGCGTCCGGGGTGGGTGGCCGGCCCGGCCGTGACGGTGGATGGGGTGCTCCAGCGCCGAAAGGTCTTCACCACCTACGAGGACAGCCTGCGGCGTGTGACTGTCGAGTCGGACTTGCGGGCAGAGGGCGACGGGCTGCTCAAGAACCGCACGACGAGCGACCAACTGGGCCGGACTGTGCTCACGGAGCAGAGCGAGGACGGGAGCACGTACACTGTCTCGATCTACGCCGTCTACGAGGAGGGGGGAAGGTACATCTTCACCTCGAACCCGATGCGCGCGACCGCGGCCCCCACCGACGGTTGGACGCGCATGACCAAGGACACGGCGGGGCGCGTCACAGAGGTCGTCACCTTCGCGGGGGCGGACAGGCCGGAGGTCGATGACGAGTGTCTCGCCTCGGTGGGCTGCACTGGGAAAGTGACGACCGTGTACGACGGCGAATTTATGACCGTCACGGATCAGGCCGGGAAGGTGCGGCGCGGCAAAAAGGATGCGCTGGGAAGGCTCAGGCGAGTGGACGAGCCCTCGGATTCGAATAATACGCTCGGCGGCCACGACAGCCCGACGCAGCCGACCGCCTACGCCTACGACGTGCTCGGCAACCTGACGCTGGTCAGGCAGGGCGGGCAGTTGCAGCTCCAGAACGGTGTGTACCAGTACGTCGGCGGCCAGACGCGCACGTTCACTTACGGCAGTCTGTCACGACTCTCGTCGGCGACCAACCCGGAGGGCGGCAAGGTCAGTTACGAATACGACGAGGCGGGGAATTTGAAGAAGAAGGTGGACCCGCGCCTGCTGCCTGACGGTACGACACACTACGCCGTGACGTACGAGTATGACGGCTTCCACCGCGTGAAGACCCGCACTTATAACGACGGCACGCCGACCGTCACCTACTCCTACGACAAGGAGTACACAGATCACCAGAACGTAATCCGTCAGGTGGGCAACGCGAGGGGCCGGCTGACGCAGGTCAGGAGTAGTGTGTCCGCTTACAACTACACGGGCTACGACGCGCTGGGGCGGGTCACCGGCACCGAGCAGGTGATGCCTAACGCCGACGGCACTTACACCCCTTACACGATGCCCGCATACAAGTACGATCTGGCGGGGAATCTCGTCTCCGAGCAGTACCCTTCGGGCAGGGTGGTCAAGACTGAGTACGACGCGGCGGGCAGGGTGGCCGGGGTGAAGAACCCGGCGACGGGGCTCTACTACGCGGGGGGAGCTTTGACCCAAAGCTCTGACCACCGCATCCAGTACACGGCAGGGGGCGCGGCCTCGGCCGTCAGGCTCGGCAACGGGTTATGGGAGCACACCTCTTTCAACTCCCGGCTCCAGACAACGCAAATCGGCTTGGGGACGACGACCGTTGACTCCAGCACCCTCAAGCTCGATTACACGTACGGCGTGCCGGTGAATGGCGCACTCGACGCGACGAAGAACAACGGCAACCTCCGGACCCAGACGATCACCGTCCCGGGTGTGACCGTACCTTTCGTGCAGACGTATGAATATGATGAGCTGAACCGGCTGAAAACTGCCGAGGAGAAGACCGATTCCACGTCGAATTGGAAACAGGTCTATACCTACGACCGATTCGGGAACCGCACGCTGGCCGCCGGCACGACCTACCCGGCAACCCTGAATACTGTCAACAACCCGGCGGTAAGCGCAGTCACTAACCGGATTAGTTCGGCGGACTACTCATACGACCCCGCCGGCAACCTGCTGTGCGATCCAGACCATCAGTGTGTGCAGGGGCAGTCCTCGCCGATCCCATACTACGCCTACGACGCCGAGAACAAGATGAAGACGGCGGGCGGTAGTTACGACGACGGCGGCACGTCGTACAGTAACGACGGCGACGGGCGGAGGGTGAAGAAGGCGACCTACAACGGCGAGGTGACGGTCTTCGTCTACGACGTGATGGGGAGGGTGGTGGCCGAATACTCGACCCACGTCCAGGCGAAGGGAACGCGCTACTTGACGCAGGATCAGCTTGGCAGCACAAGGGTCGTGACCGACGCGCAGGGCAACGCCCACTCCGATGACGAGGCGGATGGCTCACGACACGACTACTTCCCATTCGGGGAAGAGATCGGTTCCGGGACAGGAGGCAGGGAGACAGAGCAAGGGTATGGTCAGACAGATAACATACGGCAGAAATTCACGGGATATGAACATGACGGTGAAACCGGCCTCACCTACGCTCAGGCGCGTTACTACAGCGCCGCCACCGGCCGATACACGAGCGTGGATCCGATTCAATTAACTCAAGAGCGATTGCTTGAGCCGCAAGGCATCAATCTTTATGCTTATGCAAAAAATAACCCCTTCAGCTATGTCGATCCATCGGGGATGGATGTTATTCGCTTGGGCAGAAGTGTGGATGCGATCAATCAAGATATCGCTTCAGTCCAATCCAAGCTAAAGGGCGACCTCAGTGGTGACGCAAAACAAGCATTAGAGAAACAACTAGCGCTGTTGCAAACAGAGTTGAAGGCTAACGAGATAATCGGGGCATGGTTGGCTGCGGGACAGGCAGTAGGAGAGCTTAAAGATGTAAAACTCTCCGATCTTTCTATTATGACTTCACCCAAAGAAGACATGACCAACCTCTATAATACTATGAACCAACAATTACCTCAGAAGAGCCAATCTACATCCGAACAGATCCAGGCATTAATTTCACCTGCATTAGGCGCAGGTGTACAGGCGGTTACGGTTAAAGGCGAAATATACATTTACGCAGATAACGGCAGGGCCTATAGCATCGCCGGAGGCGGGCGTCATCCGGTTTTCGGTGACATCACCCCAAAGGATGTGAGCAATTTTGGGGCCTCCATTATTGGGCATGAAAGGCATCACAAGTTGCGCGGTGCCGCCGAGCCTCCCGCGTTCGCCGAGGGCTTGAGAATTCTGCTTAAATTTACTCCGGATATGATTGATAATAAACAATGGATGGAGGCGATTCGTACGGATACGGCTAAGAAGGCCGGGGTTCCTTACCCGCCACAGCCTGCGCCTAAAAGGAGGAGGAGATGACCAGGTTTCTGTATATCGTTCTTAGTTGTGCAATCATGACTGTTGGAAGTGCTCAGCAAGCAAGCGGACAAAAAATCTCTGTGCTTGACCAACGTCGGATTGAAGGAGAGAGTCATAATCCATTCGCTAACAGACGGGTGACTTTCCAAATAACTAACAGTAACAACCATAACATCTATGTCTATGGGCTAAAATCTACGAAAGGATTCTTTCCAGACGGCCTATTAGCAAGGTTTGATGATGAGCGAAGTCTCTGGGTAAGGCCGGATGGTGAAAGTGTTCAAACTGAGGCCCATGAACTTAACGATAGCATGTCGAGGCCGATCATTTTACGTCCCAAGCAATCTATAACATTTTTTGATCTGGCAGAGAGTTTCTATGTCGGGAAGAAATTTCAGCGGGTACTCTACATTTCATCCAGGAGTAAAGGAAGCCCGGTGCCAGTCAGGTCTCCCGTTTTCACTTTGCAATAAACGATAATCTTCGACCTGCGTATCGGATGGTGGCGAGATAGCTCGGCACCCGGCAAAAGTTCCTCGCGCCGACCTGCGTCTGGTAGCAGGCTGAGACCTTCTGCTGTAACTTCACCATCCGCCGGTCACATTCTGATCGGTGTCGCCGCCTGACGGAATTCACTAAGCGACCTCTTCTCGTCTCAACGTATTTCCCGCAACACAACCTTCCAATTCAGATCGGTGACACGGAGGCCGGGTTTTCGCGCTGAGGGCGCTCCGGAATGGCCTGAGTGGGCCGGCGGACTACTTCCCTCCGCGGACGCGCCCAGGTTTCAAGGAGCTTCGGTTGTCTGGCGTGCGTTTCGGCGCGCGCCGGGGTGAATTTCTCCCGCCCGCCGCATTTTTTTAGCCTCGGGGTGCGGGCTCGCCGGAGCCGAACAGCAAGCCCTGAACGGGCGGTCTCCTCGACTCCGGCCCACAACCCGCGCGCGCGGCGTGTCGTAGTCGAGGGGGAATTCGGCGTGGTTGGTATGGAAGTGTCGCACAGCGGCGAGGACGTGCCTGGAGATGACGGCCCGGCGCTCTTCGACGCTTTCGACCCCGCGCAGCTCGTCGCGAAGGTTTAGGCGGTCGAAGAACGTGGGGGCCTTTGCCATCACTCACCGTCCTCGCGGGTTAGTCCGTCGGGTAGAGGCTGAGGCTCCACGCGTATCCGAGCTCGAAATAGAAGCCCAACCCGGCGAGCATCCGGCGGAAGTCCAGTCGCGCCTTGTATGAGATGAAGGCGCGGAGTTGTGCGAAAGACCATCCCGCCATCCGGGCCCGCTGACTTCGCCTGAACCGCGCGCGCCCGCGGATGCCCGTCAAATCTTGCAGGGCGATGCCGCGGGCGGTGTCTGTAGCGAGAGCCACGAGTCATTTGCTGATGACGTGGTTGGTGTGTCGCCTGAAGTCGGCCTCACGGCCCTTCGTTCGAAGGAGAGCGCGACGGATGGCCTTCGGGCGCTTACCCTTCGCCTTCCGTCGGGAAGCGGCGTGCTGCAAAGTTTGGCGGCGCGTGTGGTAACGCCGGCGCACCCGCTCGACCGCTTCGCCGGAGAAGTGTTCGCCGTCCGAAGTCGTTGCCAGTTTAACGACGCCCAAATCTACGCCGATGA
>JBEVJD010000440.1:0-19014 GCA_040510435.1 Pyrinomonadaceae bacterium
GCGGCGACGACTTCCGGGGTAATGATCTCAGGGTTCATGACGGGACACGGCGGCGACCTTGTTCGGCTGACCTTTAGGACAGCACAGGATAAAGGCTCGCGCCGTTTTCTACAAACGCGGAAAACGGAACCGCTCGCTACCGCTCGCGGTACTGTGCTTATTTCCGTGCGCCCGCTTCCTGCGGCTTATCCTTCAACACGAGGTCGAGCGCGGCGCGCAGCTCGGCGGGCTTGATGCGCCCCTTGTGTTTGAAGGCGACTTGGCCGGAGCGGTCGTAGAGGAAGGTCGCGGGCAGCTCGCCGCTCCACGTCTGGTCTACGAGGTTGATGGCGATGTTGGAGTCGGCGGCGTTCAGGAGGTAGGAGGGGAAGGCGTTGGCGCGCACCTCGGAGAGAAACTCGGGCACGGCCTTGTCAATGTCCGAGGGGTCGTCGAGCGAGACGAGGATGAAGTCGAGCTGTTCGGCGGCGTACTGCTGACGAATCTTGACGAGGTCGGGAAACTCGTCGCGGCAGGGCACGCACCAGGTGGCCCAGAAGTTGACGAGCAGAGGGCGCGTGCGCCCCGCCCCCGCGCCGAGCAGAGTCTTCAGGGCGTTCTCGTCAATCTCGGTTATCTTCGGGCGCGCGGCGGCGGCGGCCGGCGGCTTCGCTCCGCCCGCGCCCGGCCGTTGGGCCGGACTTTTCGGCGGGCTCTGCGGGCCGGCGGCGGCGGCGCACAAGAGGGTCGCGGCCGCGAAGACGGCCGGCAGCAGTTCTTTCAACAACATCACTTCTTAAGACCCGCCTTCTAGCTGACGCGCTTGATGGAGCAGCCGAACGCCTTGACCTCGGACTTCTCGACGGGCTTGCCGGCGAGGGTCGCGTCGATGGCCTCGCGCAGCTCGCTGGAGGTGATGGCGTCGCCGTTGCGCGAGTGGTCGATGCGCCCGCGGTAGACGAGCTTGCCGGCGGCGTCGAGGAAGTAAGCCTCGGGCGTGACCTGCGCGTCGAAGCGGTCGGCGACGACGTTGCCGCCGTCCTTCAGGATGGTGAAGGTGAGCCCCTTGTCGGCCGCGTGCTGCTTAACGTCGGGGGCCAGCTCTTTCGCGTTCGAGTTGATGCCGACGACGTTGACGCCCTTGGCGCGGTACTCTTCCGAGAGCTTCTGCATGCGCTCGTTGTAGGCGTTCGAGACCGGGCATTGCGTCGCGATGAAGAGGATGACGGTGCCCGACTTGCCCTTCAGCGAGGCGAGCGAGTGCTCCCTGCCGTCGGCGTCGGGCAGCTTGAAGTCGGGGACGACGGCGCCGATGTTGACCGTCAGGGGCGTCTCGGGCGCGGGCCGGGTGGCGCGCGCGGACTGCGCGACGAACGCGAACGAGAGCGCGAGGAGGAGTGCGACCGCAGAGAGCTTCTTCATATTCTTGCCTGAACTCCTTGTTTGGGAAGTGACCGGGGAGCGCTGACAGCTTAACGAAACCGTGGGTAAAGTTCAAAGCGGGGAGAAAGTAGGCAGTAGGCATAGGCAGATGGCAGTAGGTAGTTGAAAGGCTGATTGAGAAGCCCCGGAGGGGCGGGATGTTTATAGCTCATGGCTAATTATTAATCTTCCAAGCTCCAGAGGAGCGGCATGTGGATGTCGCCCCTGACGGGGCTCGGGCTCAATTAGAACGCCGGGGCTATAAACATCACGCCCCTTCGGGGCTTCTAACTGCCTACTGCTTACTACCTACTTCTCTTAAGCGTGAAGCGCCAGAGCATGCGTTGCTCTTGTGCGTCGAAGCGGTGTTCGGCGGAGGCGACGCGCCAGTGGCCGGCGTGTTGCCAGCGCCCCGTGCCGAGCTTGTTGAAGAGGGGGACGGCGTGGCCGGACTCGACGGCGGCGAGCAGCGCGCGGTTGCCGGGCGAGAGGTGCTGGTCGCCGCGGCGGCCCTCGCCGGTGTAGACGATTGAGTCGCCGTCTTCGGAGAGCGCGTCCGGGTAGCAGGGGTTGATGCGGCCAAAGTCGGTGAGCAGGGAGACGAGCCGCTCACCCTTGTGGTAGACGCCGTTGCGGACGCGGTGCGTGCGGTTGACCTCCTCCCAGGTGAGGACGGGGGGGGCGCCGGGGTCGGGCTCTGGCTCGTGAAGTTCCGCGCTTACTTTCGCCTTCCGCCTTCCGACTCTCGCCTTCACTTCGCGGCCAGCGTCGCGGCGAGCGAGCGAAAGACGCCGCTGCCGTCCGAGGAGCCGAGCATGTCTTCGCACGCGCGCTCGGGGTGCGGCATCAGGCCGAGCACGTTGCGCTCGCGCGAGCAGATGCCCGCGATGTGGTCGCGCGAGCCGTTGAGGTTCGAGCCCTCGCCGAGTTGGCCCGCCGGGTCGCAGTAGCGGAAGACGACGCGGTCTTCGCGTAGCAACTCTTCGTACGTCGCGTCGTCGCAGACGTAGTTGCCCTCGGCGTGCGCGACGGGGAGGCTCAGGACTTGTCCGCCGCGCAGTTCGTGCGTGAAGGGCGTCTCGGTCGTCTCGACGCGCACGTTGACGTGCTGGCAGATGAAGTGCAGCTCGCGGTTGCGGATGAGCGCGCCGGGCAGCAGCCCCGACTCGCACAGGATTTGAAACCCGTTGCAGATGCCTAAGACGAACCCGCCGCGCGCGGCGAACTCCTTGACCGAGGCCATCACGGGCGAGAACGAGGCGAGCGCGCCCGCGCGCAGGTAGTCGCCGTAGGAGAAGCCGCCCGGGATGATGACCGCGTCGTAGGTCGAGAGGTCTGTCTCGCGGTGCCAGACGAAATCGACGGGCTGCCCGACGTGCTTCGAGATGACGTGGTAAGCGTCGTGGTCGCAGTTCGAGCCGGGGAAGACGATGACGCCGAATTTCATTACTCGACCTCCACGCGGTAGTCCTCGATGACCGGGTTCGAGAGCACGTCGCGCGCCATGCGCTCGGCCGTCTCGCGCGCCCGCGAGATGTCGAGCGTCGGGTCGAGCGCGATCTCGAAGTACTTGCCCTGGCGCACGTCGGCGACGCCGTCGTAGCCGAGCAGTCCGACCGAGTGTTGGATGGCCTTGCCCTGCGGGTCGAGCACGCCCTGCTTGAGTGTGACGTAGACTTTTGCTTTCACGGTCTCCCCCGAATGTTCAGAGTGCGAAGCGCAAACTTAAACGAGACTCGCCCGGGGTTCAAGCGCTCGGCCGGCGCGAGGCTCAAAGCTCCATCGTCATCTCGTGCTGCCGCATGGTCTCCCTGAAGCCGTGTTCGAGGAGCGACGCGGCGTAGGGGCTGCGCTCCGGCTCGTTGATGACCCTCAGGGGGCCGGCCACGCGGCCGAGCACGGCGCACATCTTTTTGGCGGCGTCGGCGTCGGCGGCCGCGAGGTCGGAGACGAAGGTGCTGCCGTCCACGCGGTTGTGGCCGAGGAGGGCGTAGGCGCTCGGCCGGCGGCGGCCGCCCACGCAGAAGCCGCGCAGGTCTGCGGCCAGCAGGCACGACAACTCGCGCTGCCACGCGGGCGGCTCCGCGTGCAGGCGCCAGTAGTGTTCGAGCAGTTCGACGGCCGGCGCCTCCTTCGGCTCGCGCGCGGCGCGCGGCGCGTAGTCGGCCGGGCGTTCGAGGATGAGCAGGTCGCGCGTGACGTGCATCCCCGCGCCCTCGTAGAGGCGCCGCGCCGCGTCGTTGACCGACAGCACTTCGAGCGAGAGTTGCCGGAGCCCACACCCGCGCGCGCGCTCCAACAGAGCCGACATGAGGCGACGCCCGAGCCCGCGCCGTCGCCACGCCGGCACCACGCCGAACCCCGAAACCCAGCCGCGCCCCCCGCGGATGGCGAGCCCCGCCATGCCGATGGTCTCGTCGCCGTCGAGCGCGACGAGTGAGCTTTCGAGGTCGTGCTGCTCTACACGGACGCGGCGCGCCAGCATCGACGCGTCGAAAGCGATCTGGACGGGGTAGCCCTCGAAGGAAGCGTTAATCGCCGCGGCGTACGCTGCGAGCGACACCGACGCGGCCGAAACGAATCTCACCCCGTCGTCCGTCAAGGCTTCTTCCCTGTTGACTGATTTATAGCAGTTTGCATCTTGGATGCGGCCTGCGGCGCGGGTGGCACAAACAGAACCGCGAGCGGTAGCGAGCGGGTGTGGGCGACAACACAGATGCTTCACGGCGTCAGACCGACCCGCTCGCTACCGCTCGCGGTTCTGTCGTGGTCGCACCCAAGCGCAATCCCTATATTTCGCCGAAGACACGCGCGAAGACGGCCCCGACGTTACGCATGTAGGGCTCGGGCGAGAGCACCCGCGTGACCTCTTCGGCCTTGAGGCGTGCGGCGATGTCGGGGTCGGCGAGGACGTGTTCGCGGAACTCGCCGCCCTCGTCCCAGGTCTTCATCGCGTTGCGCTGCACCCACTCGTAAGCCTCTTCGCGCGAGACGCCCGCGCGCGTGAGCGCCAGCAGCAGTTGGCCGCTGTAGACGAGCCCGCGCGTCGCGTTCAGGTTCACGAGCATGCGCTCGGGGTAGACGACGAGCGTGTCGAGGAGCGAGGCGCACTTGTGGAGCATGTAGTCGAGCGCGATTGACGCGTCGGGCAGGACGACGCGCTCGGCCGAAGAGTGCGAGATGTCGCGCTCGTGCCAGAGCGCGACGTTCTCCAGGCCCACCAGCGCGTAGCCGCGCACGACCCGCGCCATCCCGCACAGGCGCTCGGACAGGATGGGGTTGCGCTTGTGCGGCATCGCCGAGGAGCCCTTCTGACCCTTCTTGAAGCGCTCCTCCGCCTCGCGCACCTCGGTGCGCTGCCAGTGGCGGACTTGGAGCGCGAACTTCTCGATTGAGGCGGCGCAGATGGCGAGCGTCGTCAGGTACTCGGCGTACACGTCGCGCTGGACGACCTGCGTCGAGACGGGCGCGGGCCGGAGTTCGAGGCGCGCGCAGACCCGCTCCTCCACCTCGGGGTCGAGGTGCGCGAAGGCGCCGACGGCGCCGCTGATCTTGCCGACCGCGACGGCCTCCCGCGCCCTCTCCAACCTCACGCGGTTGCGCCGCGTCTCGTCGTACCAGAGCGCGAAGGTGAGCCCGAACGAGGTCGGCTCGGCGTGGACGCCGTGCGTGCGCCCGACCTGCGGCGTCTCCTCAAACTCGAAGGCGCGGCGCTTGAGGATTTCGAGCAGCGCGTCGGTCTTACTTAAGAGCAGGTCGCAGGCGTCGCGCAGCAGCAGCGCGTTGGCCGTGTCCACCACATCCGAGGAGGTGAGCCCGTAGTGGACGAAGCGCGCGGCCTCCCCGATGTTCTCGGCGAGCGCGGTGGTGAAGGCGATCACGTCGTGGTCGGTCGTCTTCTCGATCTCGCGGATGCGCTCGACGGTGAAGGCGGCCTTTCGCTTGATCTCCTCGACGGCCTCGCGCGGAATCGTCCCCATCTCCGCGTGCACCTCGCAGACGGCGATCTCCACGTCCAGCCACTTCCGGAACTTGTTCTGCTCCGACCAGAGCGCGCCCATCTCGGGCAGTGTGTAGCGTTCAATCATATGTGATGGAGTGATGAGTGATGAGTGATGAGTGATGAGAGGAAAGACACGGGCTTTGTCTTCTCTTATCACTCATCACTCATCACTCATCACTATTTCAAAGTGTCCGAGCTGACCGTGTAGCCGGCGAGCAGCCACTCGCCGCCGCGCTCCAGCAGCGTGAAGCGCTCGGTGGCGCCGCCGCGCTCGAAGCGGGTCGAGTAGAAGAGTTCGAGCGAGTGGCCGGAGAGCGGCGGCGAGGCGCTCTGCTGCTCTTTGCCCCTGTGCAGCGCGCGGCTCTCGACGCGCCCGAGGCGCTCGCGCACGCGCCCGAGGATGCGCGCGTTCTCCTCGGCCGAGACCTGCGCGCGCCACTCGGGCGCGGCCTCCTGGTAGACCTTCTCGTCGCGCCCGGCGGCGATGTCCTCGGTCACGCGCTCGACGGTCGCGCGCGCCCCGGCCGGGATGTCTCGCCGCTCGTCCACGGCGCAGGAGGGAAAAAGAAGTAGACAGTAGACAGTAGACAGTAGACAGTAGAAAACCCTTCGTCGTTCGAACCCTACGGTCGTCATCATCAACCTCCGCCGAGCAGGACCTACTGACTACTGACTACTGTCTCCTGTCTACTGCTTCCCTCACAGCTCGATCCACGGCGTCGGTTCCTTGTGGTGCGAGAGGGTGATTTGGGTCGCGGGTTGGAAGAGGCCGCCGCGCTCGCGCAGCGCCGATTCGGCGGTGAACTTGGCGAGGTCGGGGTTGTTGGCGCGCTGCGAGAGGTGCGCGAGCACGACGTGCGCCGCCGCGCCGTCGAAGCCGTCGCGCAGCCAGACGGCCACGTCCTCGTTCGAGAGGTGGCCGGTGCGCGACAGTATCCGCTGCTTCAATTCCCACGGGTACACGTCGCACGCCTTGAGCATGTCGCGGCTGTGGTTCGACTCGATGACGATGGCCGCGCAGCCCTTCAACTGCTCCGAGACGAGCGTCGTGAAGCAGCCGAAGTCCATCAGCGTCGCGACGCGCACGCCGTCGTGCGTGGCGACGAAGCCGAAGTTGTCGGCCGCGTCGTGCGGGACGGTGAAGGGGTGGAAGTCTATCTCACCGATCTGGAAGTCCTGGCTCGAAGAGATTTCGACCGTGCGGTCGCGCAGGGCCTCGGCCCGCCTCTTCGGCTCGTCGTTGTTGCGCGACTTCTCGCGGATGTAGGCGTCGCGCGTCGCGCCCGAGATGTAGACCGGGCACGACATGGACTTCAGGAGCACGCGCAGGCCGCCCGCGTGGTCGGAGTGCTCGTGCGTGATGACGACGCCGTCGAGCCGCGTCGCGTCCTCGCCGACGAGCGCGAGCCGCCGGACGGTCTCCTTCGCCGAGAGCCCCGCGTCCACCAGCACGCGCGTCCGCCCCGCGCAGATGAGCACGGCGTTCCCCGTCGAGCCGCTTCCTAAAACAGTCAATCGCATCGGGAGTTGTCAGCAGCCGGCAGTCAGCTTGCAGCTTTCAGCCGGATGAGAGAGAGCCGCTTCTCAACCTCTCAAGTCCTGACTCGATTATTGAATGCGCCGCGCCGGATGGCAAACGCTTCGGGCCGAAAGCCGACCGCCGACCGCCTACTTGTTCAGGATGAGCTTCGAGACCTTGTGGCTGCCGGCGACGTAGAGGTTGTTCTGCGCGTCGAAGGTGAGGGCGTTCACGGCGTGCGGGGCCTTGAGCGTGCGCAGGTGGCGGCCGTCCGCCTCGTAGACGTGAATCTTGTCGAACGACTCGCAGACGTAGACGCGCCCCCGCGTGTCGGCGGCAATCGCCGACGGCGGGCCGTACTGCCCCGGCTCGCGCCCCTGCCCGCCGAAGCGCGCGAGGTACTTGCCCTCGGGCGAGAAGCGGAAAACGGCGATGTCCTCGTCGTCGTACCAGTGCTCGCCCGCGACGCCGCCGATGCAGTAGAGCGAGTACATCTCGCCGCCCGGCCCGGCGGCGACGCGCAGCGCCTCGACTTCGAGCTTCTTGTCGAGCTGCGAGCTGACGAAGCGGTGCGTGCGCCAGGCCGCGCGCTTGTCGCCGCCGATGAGGACGAGCTCGTCGTCCTCGCCCTTCTGCGAGACGACGAGCAGGCCGTGCCCCGGCGCGAGCGCCGCGTCGTGTATGTAGTCCGAGCCGTGGGCGGCGCCCAAGACCTCGCCCGTCTCGCCCGCAAGCTTGAGGATGACGCCGGCCAGCACCGCGTAGATTTCGTCGCGCTCGTTGACGATGATCTTCAGCGGGCCGCCGCGGAGCTTCTTGTACCACTTCGTCTCTGTCGGGATGTTCCACGTGTTGAGGAACTGCCCCGACGAATCGAACCGCTGCACGCGCCGCGTGTCGTCGGAGACGTAGACGCGCCCCTGGCCGTCCACGGTGACGCCCAACTCGTCTTTGAAGAGGCCGGGGCCCGTGCCCTCGCCGCCGAAGGTGTAGGCGACGGTGTAGCCGTCGGGGTTCGGCGTGGGCGTGGGCGTCGGCGTGGTGCGCGAGGGGAAGAGCGGCGGGACGAGTGTGGCGCGGTTCGAGTTCGACGAGCGTCTCGTTGCGACGAACAGCCCGATGCCGCCCGCGAGGACGAGGAGGGTGATGACGGCGACGACCAGTGCGGTCGTCTGCGGCTGCGCGCCGTCGCCGAAGGTCGTCCGCGGCTGGGGCGGCGGTTGGGGCGGCGGCGGGAGCAGCTCGGCGGGCACGACCACCATCGAGTTGCAGAATTGGCACCTGACCCAGGACTTGTCCAGCCGCTCGAATTCGAGCGTCGCGGCGCACTGCGGGCAGTTGAAGACTTTCAAACGCGTCCCCCGGCTTAAGGTTTACGCCCGTCCGGCTCGTCGGCCTTCCAGTCGCCGCCGCCCTCGAACTCGACGCGCGTGATCTGAACTCTTTGCTTGCCAGTGGTGAGGTGGCGCGTGCTCTCGTCGGGTTTGATGAAGACCGCCCGGTTCAGCGTCAGCACCTCGCCCGCCGCGACGCGTTGCTTGACCTGGAGGCGGTAGCGCTTCAGCTCTTTCCCCGTCGCGGGGTCGTAGAAGACGTGCGCCCACTCGATTGACTTGAGAGCCCGCTCGCCGGAGTTTTTGACCGCGAGGCGCGACTCGTACTTGAAGACGTAGTCGGTGCCGCGCTTGACCTTCAGCTCGACGCCCGACTTGCTGCTCCGCACCGCCTCGACCGGCGCGTAGCCCTCGTACTTCCAGTCGAACCCGGACACCTCGACCCCCGGCGCGCCCCGGCGGTCGTCCGGCCCTTGCGCCGCGGCGAGCGCCGCCAGCGCGCAGAGGAGGAGCATTGCTTTCAGCGTGGCCTTCGTCTTCATGGCGAGCGACGAGTCAGGATAGGTTCTTAGAGCCCGTTTAAGAAGTCGCTGCTCCGTCAGGAGCGGGATGTTTATAGCTCAGGTGGGTATACGTCGCGCAAGCTCCGGAGGCGCGACATGTCACATGCCGCCCCTGACGAGGCTCGGGGTTGATAAAACGACCGGGCTATAAACATGAAGCCCCTCCGGGGCTTTCAGACTTCGAGCCGGGCGCGGTCTACCTTGAAGCCGTTGAGGTCGCCGAGGGCGCCGAGGGCGAGCCGGTCGGTCTTGAAGTGCTCGGTGGCGATGCGGAGCAGGTCTTCGGGCGTGACGGCCTCGATGCGCGCGATGACCTGCTCGGTCGGGATGCGGCGGCCGTGGACGATCTCCTGGCGCGCGAGCGTCCCGGCGCGCGCGCTCGTCGATTCCAACCCGAGCAGGATGGACGAGACGGCCTGGTCTTTGACGAGTTGCAGCTCGTCCTCGCCCACCGACTCGCGCAGGGCTCGGCGCAACTCTTCGAGGGAGATGTCTAGCACCTCGTCCAACTGCTCGGGCGAGGTGCCCGCGTAAATCTGGAAGATGCCCGCGTCGGTGAAGTGGCTGCCCGCGGCGCCGACCGAGTAGGCGAGGCCGCGCTCCTCGCGCACCCTCTGCCAGAGGCGCGAGCTGGTGCCGCCGCCGATGACGGAACTCAGCAGGCTCGCGGCGTAACGGTCTTCGTGGCGCGCCGAGGGGAAGGGCGCGGCGATGATGAGGTGCGCCTGCTCAAGCTCCTTCTTGCGCTGAATCAGAATCGGCGCGGCCGGGCTCGGCGAGACTTCGGCGACGGCTTTGACTTCGCCGTCTCCCGCGTTCCCGTTCTCAAAGGCGCGGGCGGCCAGCTCGACCAGTTGTTCGTGCTCGACGTTGCCGGCGGCGGCGACGACGAGGTTCGGCGGGGCGTAGGCCGCGGCGTGGAACGCGGCGGTGCGCTCGTGGCCGAAGGTCGAGACGGTCTCTTCCGTCCCCTCGATGGGGCGGCCCAGCGGGTGCTCGGGGAAGTAGGCGGCGTTGAAGATTTCGGCGAGGAACTCGTCGGGCGTGTCCTCGACCATCTTCATCTCTTCGATGATGACCTTCTGCTCGCGCCGCAACTCCTCCTCGTCGAAGCGGGGGCGGGCGAGCATGTCGGCGAGCAGGTCGAAGGCCAAAGGCACCGACGTGTCCACGACCTTCAGCGCGAAGCCGGTCATTTCGTGCGTCGTGTAGGCGTCGAAGTGACCGCCGAGGCGGTCAGATTCGACCGCGATGTCGAGCGCGGTGCGGCGACCCGTCCCTTTGAAGACGGCGTGCTCGATGAAGTGGCAGACGCCGTTCCAGTCGGCGGGCTCGTGGCGCGAACCGCGCCGCACCCAGATGCCGACGGTGGCCGAGCGCAGACCGGGCATCCGCTCCGTGAGCACGGTCAGCCCGTTGGGAAGTCTGGTCAACTGAACTTGTTCGGTCATTACTTCGGAAAGCTTTAAGGAAACCCCTCGGC
Organism: Pyrinomonadaceae bacterium; assembly: GCA_040510435.1. Taxonomy (GTDB): domain Bacteria; phylum Acidobacteriota; class Blastocatellia; order Pyrinomonadales; family Pyrinomonadaceae; genus QHXN01. The sequence continues at coordinate 10,304 of JBEVJD010000440.1, forward strand.
CGGGACTCTTTACGGTTGAGCCTTTGACGTTTTGAGCGGGCATCGTAGCACGCGCGCCGGGGGCGGGCAAACCAACCCCCGGCGCGCGCGCATCTCACGGCGCGCAGACTCTGGAATTTAGGGGCCGACCTGCTTGACACCCCCCTCGAAGTTGGCGGAAAATGCTGACTCCGCCTTTTACGGGTCGGACACACAGAAGGGTTACGCCTTAAAAAGTGTCGCTCGTCGTGACGCCGGGATTGGAGCCGCGCACCCAGACAGCTCCCAACCCTCGCCCGGACGCCGCCCTGGACACAGTCAAAGCTAGGGGTCAGCTCGGGAAGGATTTGAAGTGAAGTCCCGGCCGGGCAGTCCCGGAGGTTTTGCTGCGATGAGAAAATTCAACTGGCGCATCTTCCCCGTGCTGCTCGCGACGCTGTCGGTCGTGGCGGCCGGCGGGGGGACGCAGCAGGCACGGGGGGCCGAGCCCTCGGGTGGGGAGCGCCGCAGCAGTCTGGGTACGATTAGCGGCGCCGTCCTCGACCGCGCGGGCAACCCCGTCGCGGGCGCGCTCGTCAAGATTCTGCGCGACGGCTTCAACGAGGTCGTCAAGGAGACGAAGAGCGCCGCCGACGGCAGCTTCGCCGCGCGCGTCACGCCCGGCCGTTACCTGATTCGCGCGCTGGCCGACGGCTTCACGCCGGCCACCTTCTCGTCCGTCGAGGTCTCGCCCGCCACCGAACTCGTCTACCGCTTCAACCTCCAGCCCGCGGGCTCCGGCAACACCACGCCTGAGCGCCGCGCCGACCGCAACGACCCCAAGTTCCGCATCCGCGCCGCACACGCGCGCCGCTCCGTCTTTAACGCGGGCGACGCCGAGGACGAGACCGTCCGCCGCGTGCTCGAAGAGATGGAAGAGGCCGAGCGCGTCAAGGCCGCGGAAGAGGAGTTGGCCCTTTCGGACGAGCCCGACGAGGAGAAGCGAGACGGGCGGACGCGCACGCAGGGGTACGTCGAGACCTACTTCGGCTCGTCGGGCGTACCCGGCGCCGGCACTTACGCGGGGCTCAACTTCGCCGTGGCGACGCCGGTCAACCGTCAGGTTCAACTCATCTTCACCGGACAGGCCGGAGAGTTCGAGCGCCTTGAGGCGACCGCGCGCGTGCGCGCCGGCTCGCGCCACCTGATTAGCGCAACCTTCGGCGGCGCGCGCCTGCCCGCGCTCCCCGCGCGCGACGACGAGCCGGTCGGCGCCAAGCTCGGCTTCAACGCGCCGCGCGGCGAGAAGCTCGAACAGATTTCCGTGCGCGCCGTGGACGAGTGGGTCGTGCGCGACGGCGTGGTCGTCGTACTCGGGCTCGACTATTCGCGCTTCGTCGGCGGCGAAGGGGCTTTTTCGCCGCGGCTCGGCATCGCCTTCGACGCCAACGCGCGGACGCGCCTGCACGCCTCGCTCGCGCCCGGCACCGACTCGGGCACGCGCGCCGACGGCGTCGAGTTCGAGGACGGCGAGATCGTCTTCAAGGAGAACACGGGGCAGGCCGTCGCCGTCATCGACGGTCAGGCCGTGCTTGAGCGCAGCCACCGCCTTGAGTTCGGCGTCGAGCGCATACTCGACGAGAACTCCACGGTCGAGGCCACGGCCTTCTTCGACACCATCACCGGCCGCGGCGTCGGCCTCCTGAGCACCCCGTTCGAAGGCTTGACGAGCGAGGGCGGCGCGGCGCTCTTGGACATCGCGAACCAGCAGGGCGGGGCCAGGGGACTGCGCGTCGTCTACACGCGGCGCATGAGCAGCCGCCTGAAGGCTTCGGCCGGCTACGCCTTCGGGCGCGGCCAGCAGCTCTCGCCCGAAGGACTTGCGAGCCCCGACCAGCTCTTCCAGAACGCCTTCTTCCAGACCGCCGCCGCGCAGCTCGACGCGAGCCTGCTCGACGGGATGAACGTCCGCACCGTGCTGCGCTTCTCGCCGCGCGCCGCGGTCTTCGCCATCGACCCGTTCGCCGGGCGGCTCGCCGTCTACGACCCGTCGCTGAGCATCCTCGTCACGAAGGAGCTGCCGAACTTCGGCCTGCCCGTCCGCGCGCAGGCGACCGTGGACGCGCGCAACATCCTCGACGTGACGACCGGCGCCGACGACGGCGAGACGCAGCTCTCGCTCGGCGCGCTCCGCCGTAGCTTGCGCGGAGGGATTTCGGTCAGGTTCTAAAGCCCCGCCGGCGACCCGCCGCGGACGCCGGTCAAGAACAGAGTCCCCGCGCCCACGGTCACACGTAAAAAGGCGCGGGGCTTTTGTGTATCAACGGTTTATCCGAATTTTCGGAGGCGATACGAAATTCTGAATCGGCGGTGGGGTGTGTCTAAGTTGTGCGTTTTAGTCGCCGCAGTCCGCGGGGCGGTTAAAATTGCGGCAGCACAGGGATTGGCGGGGCGCGCCGACGGGGCGTAAGTAAGACAGAGGGAGCAAGGCGGGTGGGGTTTAAGCTGGAATACAGCTTGCTTCAAAACTTTTGATTTATCAGGGCTCGAAGCCCGCCGGGACTCGAAAACCCCGTGCCGGGCGCGTTCCTCAAGTTCGAACAAAAATGTCGCGTGTGAGACGATGAAGGATTCCGTGCTGACGACGAAGGGCTGGGCGCTGCTGATCGTGGCGGCGGTGCTCGTCGCGGCCGGCACGATCAACTTCGCGCAGCGGCTCACGCACACCCCGCCGCCGACCGACGGCATCGACTGGGTGAAGACGGACGAGGGCGTCGTCGCGCGCTCCGTCAAGCGGGACTCGCCCGCGGGGCGCAAGGGCGTCTTCGGCGTGATGCCCGGCGACCGACTGAAGGGCGTCGTCGTCGGCGACAGCGAGCAGCGCGACGAGGTCACGACGACCTACGACGTGCAGCTCTACCTCGAAGCGGCGGGCGTCGGCGGGCGCGTCGGCTACCTCGTCGAGCGCCCCTCGAATCCCGAGGACACGCGCTTCTACTGGGTCTACCTCGACAACCTGACGCCGCAGCGGACGCTGACCTCGCGCGACCTCTACGTCAACCTCATCGGCGTCGTCTACCTCCTGGTCGGGCTCTTCGTCTTCTTCAAGCAGGGCGGGCGGGCGCCCTTCGCGCTCCACTTCGCGACGCTCTGCCTCGTCGCCTTCGTCTTCCACTTCTACAAGCCCCACGGGGGCCTGGAAGACTTCGACCTCGGCATCGAATTTTTAGACAACGCGGCCTTCGCGCTCTTCGCGCCGGTGCTGCTGCACTTCTGCGCGGTCTACCCCGTCCGCTATCAGCTCTCTGAGAAGAGGCCGCGGCTCGTCTACCTGCTCTACGCGCCGGCGGCGGTGCTCATCGCGCTGGCGGCCTTCTTCGACTTCGCGCCCGCGCTGCACACGCGCTGGCCGGGCTCGGCGCTCTTCTCGCTCATGTTCGCGGCCTACGAGGCGCTGCCCGAAGACTTCCCCGCGCGCATGGCGTGGGCGGAGACGGCCTTCCTGACGGCGTCGCTCGTGGCGGGCTCGTTCGTCCTCGTGCGCCGCTTCGTGAAGAACGAGTCGGCCATCGTCCGCCAGCAGTTGAAGTGGGTCGTGTGGGGCTCGGCGCTGGCGGTGACGCCGTTCGCGCTGCTCTACGCGGCCGGCTACCTGTTCGGCGTCGGCGAAGGGTTCCTGAGCGAGACGACGCGCAAGTGGATGACGGACGCGGCCGTACTGCCGCTCGTGCTCATCCCGCTCACGTTCGGCAATTCGGTGGTGCGCTACCGCCTGATGGACGTGGACATGGTCGTGCGGCGCACGGCCGTCTACGCCCTGACGACTTTGACCATCGCGCTGATGATCGGGTCGGTCGTCTACGTCGCGGGGCTCTACGCCTTCGGCGGCGAGGTCATCACGCCGGGCGTCGTCACGATGCGGGTCATCATCTCGGTCGCGGCGATGGCCGTGATCGTGATGACGGCCGCGCCGCTGAAGAACTTCCTTCAGGAGCGCACCGACCGCTTCTTCTACGGCGAGCGCTACGACCTGCGCGCTGGCCTGCTCGACTTCGGCCGCACGCTCTCGGCGACGACCTCGCTCGAACCGCTGCTCGACGCGCTGGTCGGGCGGCTGCAACAAGTCCTCGGCGTCGAGCGCGTCGCCATCTTCATCGAGAACGCGCGCGGGGGCGGCCACTACCGCGTCGTGCGCGCCGCGGGGCTCTCTGCGGACATCCTCGTCCCGCCCGACTTCCGCGAGATGATTCGCACGCGCGCGGCCGACGACGGCATCGTGCGCGCCGACGGCATAGACATGCCGCCCGAGACGAACGGCTTCGTGCGCCGCACCCTCCACTACTACGTGCCGTGCGTCGTCCGCGGGCGGATGGTGGCGGTCATCGGGTTGGGGCGCTCGACGGGCGGCGCGCTGCTCTCTTCGGAAGACCTCGAAATTCTGCGCACCGTCTCGGGCTACGTCGCCGTCGCCATCGAGAACAGTCTGCTCTACCAGGAGCAGAAGGAGCGGGCCGAAGAGCTCGCGCTCCTCAAGGAGTTCAACGAGTCCATCGTCGAGTCCATCAACGTCGGCATCCTGACGGTGGACGGCGACGGCAGGGTGACGGCCTGCAACTCTGCGCTCGAAGAGATGCTGGGGCTGCGCCGCGACGAGGCGACCGGGCACCGCGTCGAACACCTCTTCGCCGAGGACTTCGCCGAGACCCTCAGGCTCGCGCTCGGCGAGCAGGGCTGGAACCTCGCCGAGCTGCGCAACATCTACAAGCTGCACACGGCGACGCTGACGGGCCGCACGCTGATTCTCAACATCGCGCTCGCGCCCCTGAAGCGCGCCGACGAGGCCGCGCACGGCGGCGTGCTCGTCGTCCTCGAAGACGTGACGGGGCGCGTCCGGCTCGAAGAGCAGTTGCAGCAGCGCGAAAAGCTCTCAAGCATCGGCCTGCTCGCCGCGGGCGTCGCGCACGAGATCAACACGCCTCTGACGGGCGTCTCGTCCTACACGCAGATGTTGCTGGGGATGCTCGCCGACACCGACCCGAAGCACGCGCTCCTCCAGAAGATTCGGCGGCAGACCGACCGCGCCACGGGCATCGTCAACAACCTGCTCAACTTCTCGCGCACGGGCGGCGCGACGGACTTCGCCGAAGTGAACCTCGCGCGCGTGCTCGACGACACGCTGCAACTGCTTGAGCCGCAGTTGCGCCAGAGCCGCGTCGAACTCGCGCGCGACTATTCGGTTGACCTCCCGCGCGTCTACGGCAACGCGGGCAAGCTCCAGCAGGTCTTCACCAACCTCATCCTGAACGCGCGCGACGCCATCCCCGACGGCGGGCGCATCACGCTGCGCGCCGGGGCCTCGGACGACCGCGACGTGCTCGTCGTCGCGGTCGAGGACAACGGCATCGGCATCGCGCCCGAGAACGTCGCGCGCATCTACGACCCGTTCTTCACGACGAAGGGCGTCGGGCGCGGCACGGGGCTCGGCCTCGCCGTCTCCTACGGCATCGTGCAGGAGCACTCCGGCCACATCGCCGTCGAGAGCGCGCCCGGGCGCGGCACGACCTTCCGCATCACTCTGCCCACCGCGGGCGCGCACACGCGCCTTCAGGCCGCGAGCGACTGACACGGCTTCGATTTAAACTGCCGCAGATGCAGAGGCACGGCTTGAAGACTAATTGCTTCAAGCCGTGCCTCTGCGTCTGCGGCGGTTTATAGCGGTTTGCAGTTTGAGTGAGACCGTTTAGAAGCGGGCAGTGCCCGCCGGCCCAAGCAGAGCCGGCGGGCACAGCCCGCCTCTAAACGGTGTGACAAATAGTCGCAGTCAAATCCAGGTCGCTATAAATCCCGCCCGACGTTCCTGCGTATGAAAGTCGTTTCAGTCGCGCCTGAAGACCCAGCGCCGCGCCGCCGCCAGATCGTAGAAGAAGCCGACCTCGACCTCTGACATGCCCGCGCGGCTTGTCACCGTGCGCGCCACCTCGTCTGTGGCCGGGTCGGGGACGACCGCCGCCCAGCGGCAGCGGCCGATCTCGTGCTCGTGCTCGCGCAGGAAGACGACCTCGCGCTCGGCGAACTCGCGGTCAGGCGCCGTCGCCTGTCGGCGGTCGCTGATGAAGTTGAAGCCCGTCTCGAAGGCCGGGTCGGAGAAGACGCGGAGCAGCGTGTCCCGCCACTCGTCGAAAGAGGGGGCGCCGACGGTGCTCAGGTAGACGACTCGCGCCGGTCTGTCGATGGTGTAGATGACGGGCATAGGCTTGACGGCGGACATCATATGCCGATTGGTTCGAAAGTCAACAACGCGGAGCCCGGGAGCCCGGCGGCGGCCGGCCAAACGGCGAGGTCGGGCGCGAGAGCCGCCGGCACGTAAACTCCAACGGGGCTTAGAGCCGAGCGCGTCAACCTCGCGCTCTACGGGCACGGGAGCCGCTGGGAGGTCATCCAATTCCTCTCAGTCGAAGTGCAGACCCCTTCCGCGCCCTTCGTCGCGCAGTACAAGGTGACAGGGATAGTCTCGGGTCTCTACGGGACGGAGACCAACTCGGCCAACCACCAGGCCGGCGACTACTTCGTCCTCTTCGACAACGCGGTCGCCTCCTTCCCGATGCGCCCCGCCGACATCGCCCAGACGTTCGACTTCGTCGGGCAGACCGCGGGGCAGGCGCTCGTAGACGCCGAGGCCGCGGGCGTCTTGACGCTCACCTATCAGGGCATCTCCGCCAAGACCCTCGCCGTCTCGCACGTCGAGCTGGACGAGGAGACGCGCCGCGCGCCGCGCGACTCCGAAGGGTCTATCTACGTCGCGCCGTGGCCGCGCGTCAACGCGGAGAACACTGGCGACGAATACCTCATCAACTACCTGTCCGACGACCGGAGCGCGGTCGTCCACTCGGAGACCTTCGGCGAGGTGGCGGAAGTGCCGGCGCTCTTCAAGTCTACGGCGAAGCTCCTGTCCGGGGCCGGGACTGACAAGTACATCAACGTCACCGGCAACACGCTCTCGGGGTCGGGCGACGACGCCGTGATCGGCGTCAGCGGCTTCGCACAAGCGCGTTCACTTCAGCGCATCCTTAAAACCGGGAACTACGTCGAGGCCACCCTTCGGCCCGGCGCCGTTAGCGCCAGCGCGGGGATCGGACTCATTAATGAGGGGCGGAACTGGCAGGCGTCAGATGCGGTGGGTGTTGTGGATTATCGCGTCAGCCTGACGTACGTGCCCGGCGCGCCGGACTACTATGCGCTTTCCGTCCTGGTCGCGGGCGCTAACATCTTCACGCTCGACACCGCGGCCGAGTCCGAGCGCGTGCGCATCCAGGTGACGGGCTCGGTCGTGCGGTTCTACCGCTACGCGTTCGGCACCCTCTTCTTCATGTGCGAGACGCCGGTCGCGCCCTCCTTCCCGCTGCGGGTGTGGGCTGACCTGCGTTTCATGCAGAGCGGTTTTACCACCTCGGTCGAGCAGGTCATGCTCACGACGCGGCCGATGCCTTCGACGGCCTTCACCGCCGACCAGCAGACTCGTTACTACGGCGGGCTGAAAGACCCCGTTCAGGTCAGCATCTACCAGCACTCGGGCGTGCGTGAAATCGGGTACGGCCTCCCGTGGGAGGGTGCCATCTAGGAGAAGGTCATGTCAGACACCTACACACTGTTCTTACAGGAGCCGGAGCCGAAAGACCGCGAGCAGTTGCTAGAGGCTTTCCTCAAGTTGAGACTTCAGAGCCTCGACCGCGCCATCGGCGGCTACACGTCCGTCTCGCTGCAAGGGCTCTCGGGTAACGTTGACCTCAGTCCGACGCAGGCGAAGCACCGCGTTATCAAGCTGACGGGCGTGCCGTCGGCCGCGGTCGCCTTGCGCATCCCGCACGCGACGGGCGCGAACGCGGACATTGTCTTCGTCAACACCTGCACGGGCACATTCTCGGCGGTCAACGTCAAGAGCACGGGAGCCAACGCGGGGAACCCGGCCGGGGCCGTGGTCGTCTCCGGGGCCGCCGCCTCCGTGCGCCACGACGGGGAGAGTGCATACCCGGCCGCGGGCGTCCCCGTTGATTTCATCTCGGGGCTGAAAGTCGAATGGCTCTCGGCGACGGGCGTGCGGGTGGGGCAGGGCGCGGCCTACATCCCGGGCCGGGGCTTGGTGACGCTCGCGGCGAGCAAGGACAAGACCGGGCTGTCACTGACGGCGAGCAACTGGTTTCACCTCTACCTCTACGACAACGCGGGTACTGTGGACGTTGAGGTCAGCACGTCGGGGCCGGTCAACTACTTCGGCTCGGCCTGGACGAAGTTAAGCGACACGTCGCGGCGCTACCTCGGGAGCATCCGCACGGACGCGTCGGGGAACGTCTTCAACTTCACGCACAACCCGGCGACAGGTCTCGTCCTCTACCGGGCGCAAATCTTCGCCGCGCCCTTCCAACTCCTCTCCGCGGGCGCGGCGACGACGCGCACGACCGTCTCAGCCTCCTCACTCGTGGCCGCTACCTCGCGCCTCCTCCTCGCCTACGTGCAGAACACAACGCCGAACGCCAACGGCTACTTCGGGAATAGCGAGGACAGCATAACGACGCTCGGTACGGGAGGCGGGCTCGGGATTATCGAGAACGGGGAGCGTGAGGAAATGCTGCTGCCGCTCAACTCGTCTCAGGCTTTTCAGTACGCGATGACTCCCGCGCCCTCTTCGGGCGGCGCGTACGTCACGGCGCGGGGCTACTACTTTGAAAGATAAGCGGGGAGGGGTCATGTCGAGACGC
>JBEVJD010000441.1:0-7038 GCA_040510435.1 Pyrinomonadaceae bacterium
GCACGGTGGTACAATTCGACTGCGCCGAAACCCCGGTTGCTGATAACGGGGCCCTCACCTGCCTACTGCCGTCTGCCTACTGCCTACTGATATTCATATGACCACAGCGCCTGTTGTTGAGAACCCCCTGCGCGCCGGGATGCGGCTGGGGCGCGCGGCCGAACCGTGCGCGGTCGTCATCTTCGGCGCCTCCGGCGACCTCGCCAAGCGGAAGCTCATCCCCGCGCTCTATCGGCTCGTGCAGGAGCGTCTGCTGCCGGCCGAGTTCGCCGTCATCGGCCTCGGGCGCACGCCGATGACCGACGACGAGTACCGCGAGAAGATGAAGGAGGCCGTCGCGGAGTTCTCCGAGTCGAAGACGGTTGACGAAGAGGTCTGGCGCTCCTTCGCCGCGGGGCTCCACTACCTGCCTTCGAACATCGACCGGCCCGAATCCTACCGCGAGCTGGCGGAGAGACTTGAAGTCATCGGCCGCGAGCGCGGCACGGGGGGCAACCGCCTCTTCTACCTCTCGGTCGCGCCCGAGTTCTACGCCGAGGCCGTCAAACAACTCGGCGAGGCCGGGCTCACGAAGCAGGACAGCGGCTGGGCGCGCGTCATCATCGAGAAGCCGTTCGGGACGAGTCTGGAGAGCGCGCGCGAGCTGAACGAGCAGATTCTCCGCCACCTCGAAGAGTCGCAGGTCTACCGCATCGACCACTACCTGGGCAAAGAGACCGTCCAGAACCTGCTCGTCTTCCGCTTCGCCAACGGCATCTTCGAGCCGCTCTGGAATCGCCAGTACGTCGACCACGTCCAGATCACCAACGCCGAGACTGTGGGCGTCGAGGGGCGCGGCGGCTACTACGAGAAGTCGGGCGTCGTGCGCGACATGATTCAGAATCACGTCTTTCAGGTGCTCTCGCTCGTGGCGATGGAGCCGCCAGCCTCGCTCTCGGCCGAGGACGTGCGCGACGAGAAGATCAAGGCCATGCACTCCGCGCGCGAGTTCACGCCCGAGCGCGTACTCGCGGAGTGCGTGCGCGGGCAATACGGCGCGGGGAGTATCGGCGGCGCGGCCGTGCCCGGCTACCGCGAGGAGAAGGGCGTCGCGCCCGAGTCCGTCACCGAGACCTATGCGATGGTGACGATGTGGTTCGACAACTGGCGCTGGTCGGGCGTGCCCTTCTACATACGCTCGGGCAAGCGGCTCGCCAAACGCGTCACCGAGATCGCCATCCAGTTCCGCGAGGCGCCGCACGCGCTCTTCGGCAGCGCGATGGAGGCGGTCGCGCCCAACCAGCTCGTCATACGCATCCAGCCCGACGAGGGCATCACGCTCCGCGTCGCGGCGAAGGTGCCGGGGCAGGTCACGCGCATCCGCGACGTAAACATGGACTTCCGCTACGGCGCCAGTTTCGGCGTCCAGCTCGCCGAGGCTTACGAGCGTCTGATACTCGACTGTATCCTCGGCGACTCGACCCTCTACGCGCGCAAGGACATGACCGAGCGCGGCTGGGAACTCGTCATGCCCATCCTCGAAGAGTGGGGGGCGCGCGGGAGCGAGGCCGACTTCCCGAACTACGAGGCCGGCTCGTGGGGGCCGGAAGAGTCATTCAAGCTGCTCGAACAACGGGGCCGCCGCTGGCGCCGCCCTTAAAGGCGGTGAGCAGAGATGAGTGATAAGCGATAAGGAAATACAACGCTTATCTCATCACTCATCACTTAGCACTCATCACTGTTTTATGGAGACACAGGCCAGCACAACTCAGGTATCTTTGGCGAAGGGCATTGACGCTGCGAGGCTCGAACGCGAGCTGAACGCGATGTGGGCGGAGATGTCCGCGCCGGAGGGCGGGGCACAGTCGGCGGGCGTCGTGCGCGCGTGCGTGCTGAATCTCGTGGTCTACGCCGAAGGGTCGGATGAGCGTGCGGAGGTGGACGAGTTGCTGGGCGAGGTCGTCGAGCGACACCCCTGCCGCGCCATCGTGCTCGCGGCGGAGCGCGGGGCGGCGGAGCCGAGTCTCGAAGCCTTCGTCTCGACGCGCTGCCAACTCTCCTCGCGTGGGGCGAAGCGCATCTGCGGCGAGCAGATAACGATTGAGGCCGCCGGCTCGGCCGTGGACACGGCCTCTTCGGCGGTCGCGCCGCTGCTCGTCCCGGACGTGCCGGTCTTCCTCTGGTGGAAAGACATCCCGCATTACGACGACAAGCTCTTCACGCGCCTCGCGGGCATGGCCGACCGCGTCGTCATCGACTCGGCCTCGTTCGACCGGCCGCACGAAGACCTACGGCATCTGGCGCGCCTGCTCGAAGGCGGGCGGCTGCGCCTGAGCGACTTGAACTGGGGTCGTTTGACTTCGTGGCGCGCGCTCGTCGCGGGCTTCTGGGACGTGGCCGATTACCGCGGCGCGCTCGCGCAGATCGAAAGAATTGTCATCGAGTATGACCCGCCCGACCGCTCGCACGAGCAGGTCGCGCCGAAGGCGCTGCTGGCGCTCGGCTGGCTCGTCTCGCGCCTCGGCTGGGAAGTCTCAGCCGAGGGCTCGACGTTTGAAGGGAGCCGCGCGCGGTTTCTCCTGCGCGAGGGCGAAAGGGAGATTGAGGCCGTGCTCGCGGGCACGGACGACGTGGCGGGGCGCGACAGCTTGCTCACCTCGCTCACGATCTCGACCGTCCCGGGCGACGAGTTCTTCGTCGAGCTGCTGCACGAAGAGCGGAGGCTGCGGACGGGCGCGCGGCTCGGCGGCGCGGGCCACACGTGCGGGCGCGTGCTGGGCTACGAGGCGCGCACCGAGGGCGAGCGCCTGAGTTGCGAACTCGACATCCTTTCGAGGGACGAGGTATACGAGAGCGCGGTCGGCGCGGCCGCGCGTCTGCTCGCGGCGCTCGGGGCGTAAGGCGCGGGCGCCAATTCAAGCGGGAGGGCTTCACGGAAACAGATGATAATCGCGGGTGACATCGGCGGGACGAAGACGAACGTCGCGCTCTTCGAGGCGGGCGCGGGCGGGGTCGGGAGCCCTCTGGCGCAGAACAGCTTCCCGAGCGCGCGCTACGGCTCGCTCGAAGACATCCTCACGGAGTTCGTCCGGCAGCACCCGCAGGCTCGCATCACGCACGCCTGCTTCGGCGTCGCCGGCCCCGTCGTGCGCGGCCACGTGGACGCGACGAACCTGACCTGGGAGGTCTACGACTTCAAACTGGCCGAGGCCATCGGCGTCCCCTCCGTCCGCCTCATCAACGACCTCGAAGCGACGGCCTACGGCATCGGCGAGTTGGGCCCCGAACAGCTCTACACGCTCAACGAGGGCGAGGGCGAGCGACCCGGCCACCGCGCGCTCATCGCCGCCGGGACGGGGCTCGGCATGGCGGCGATCTATTTCGACGGCGCCTCGTTCCAACCGATGCCCTCCGAGGGCGGCCACATGGACTTCGCGCCGCGCAACGAGCGCGAGTACGAGTTGATGAACTACCTGCAAGAGAAGATCGGCGGGCGCGTCTCCTACGAGCGCGTGCTCTCGGGGATGGGGCTCTTCAACATCTACTCGTTCCTGCGCGACCGCGGCCACGGCGAAGAGCCCGCGTGGCTGGCCGAAGAGATCAGGACGGGCGACCCCAGCGCCGCCATCTCGCGCGCCGCGCTCGCGAGCAAGAGCGAACTGGCCCAGACGACGCTCGAAATCTTCGTGGAGGTCTACGGGGCGATGGCCGGCAACCTCGCTCTCCTGCTCAAGTCCGTCGGCGGCCTCTTCATCGGCGGCGGCATCGCGCCGAAGATCATGCCGAAGCTGACCGACGGTACCTTCATGCGCACGTACAGCGACAAGGGGCGCATGACGGGGCTCGTCAACTCGATCCCCGTCCGCGTCATCCTCGACGACAAGACCGCGCTCTACGGCGCCGCGCGCTGCGCGCTGATGGGAGGGACGTGAGCGCCTTGGGTTCGGCCGACGCAGAGCTGAACGTCTATGTCTTCGACGACGCGGAGTCGGTCGCGCGCGCGGCCGCCGCTCGCATCGCCGAACTCGCACGCGAGTCAATCGAAGCCCGAGGACGTTTCGCCATCGCGCTCTCCGGCGGCTCCACCCCGCGCAGGGTCTACGAGCTGCTGGCGGGCGAAGACTTCAGGGAACGAATCGACTGGCCCAACGTCCACGTCTTCTTCGGCGACGAGCGGATGGTTCCGCCCGACCACCACGACAGCAACTACCGCATGGCGTCCGAGGCGCTGCTCGCGCGCGTCCCCATCCCGCCCGAGAACGTCCACCGCATCGACGGCGTCGGCGCGGCGGACGCCAACGCGAGCGCCTACGAGTCGGAGATGCGCGAACTCTTCGGCGACGAGGAGTGGCCGCGGCTCGACCACGTCCTGCTCGGCATGGGCGACGACGGCCACACTGCCTCGCTCTTCCCCGGCACGACCGTCCTCGGAGAGACGCGCCTGTGGGTCGCGCCGAACTGGGTCGAGAAGCTCGGCGCGTGGCGCGTCACGCTCACCGCGCCGGTCATCAACGCCGCGCGTCACGTCACCTTCATGGTCACCGGCGCGGGCAAGGCCGCGCGCCTGCGCGAAGTCCTGAAGGGCGAGCGCGACCCCGCGCGGCTCCCTTCACAACTCATACGACCCGCCGACGGCACACTCGAATGGTACGTAGACCGCGAGGCGGCTTCCAGCCTGGAAGGTGTTTGAAGCAGTTTCTTCGTCGGCTTGAGCATAGAGTTGCTTAGGTTAACCACAGAGACACAGAGACACAGCTTTAAAGGCATAAGTCTACAAGCTGTGTCTCTGTGTCTCTGTGGTGAAAAATATTAACGTCACGAGCACGCCTCGATTTCATAGTCACCTGATGCCAAACATCGAACAGGAAAGACTTCAGGAGAAGACGGACGCGCCCGTGCGACCCTGGCGCAAGTGGGGGCCGTACGTCTCGGAGCGCGCCTGGGGCACCGTGCGCGAAGACTACAGCGCGGACGGCAACGCCTGGGGCTACTTCCCGCACGACCACGCGCGTTCGCGCACCTACCGCTGGGGCGAGGACGGCATCGCCGGCATCTGCGACCGCTATCAGGTGCTCTGCTTCTCGCTCGCGCTGTGGAACGGGCGCGACCCCATCCTCAAGGAGCGCATGTTCGGCTGCGTCGGCTCGGAGGCGAACCACGGCGAGGACGTGAAGGAGTACTACTTCTACCTCGACTCGACGCCGACGCACTCCTACATGAAGTTCCTCTACAAGTACCCACAGGCGGCGTACCCGTACGAGCGACTGATTCAGGAGAACCGCTCGCGCGGCCCCAAAGCGCCGGAGTTCGAACTGCTGGACACGGGCGTCTTCGACGAAGACCGCTACTTCGACGTGTTCGTCGAGTACGCGAAGGCCGGCCACGAAGACATCGTCATCAGAATCGAAGCCTTCAACCGCGGCCCTGTTGACGCGCCGCTCCACCTTCTGCCGCACCTCTGGTTCCGCAACACCTGGTCGTGGCACCCGGAAGTCCGGCCCGAGCCTTCCATCACGCTCGGCCCCGCCGGCACGGACTTCGCGAGCCTCAAGGCGACGGACGACGACACCGCCGGGCTGCCCGGCCTCCCCTTCGAATACAGGCTCGGCGCGCGCTACCTCTACGCAGATGGCGGCGGGCGCCCCCTCTTCACCTTCAACGAGACGAACAACCCGCGCATCTGGGGGCCGAACGCGCAGAGCCGACGGCCTTACGTCAAAGACGCGTTCCATCGCTATGTGGTCAACGGCGAACAGTCGGCGGTCAACCCGGAGCCGAATGGTTCGAAGGCATGTTTTCACTATCCCGACATGAACGTCCCGGCCGGCGGGTCGGTCGTGGTGCGGCTGCGGCTGACGGACGAGCTGCTGACGGAGCCGCTGCGCGACGTTGACGAGATTGTTGCTGTACGTCGTCGGGAGGCAGACGAGTTTTACGAGGAGCTGCACCCGCCGAAGGCGACTGAGGACGAGCGGCGCGTGCAGCGGCAGGCGTTGGCCGGGATGCTCTGGACGAAGCAGATTTACATCTACGACGTGAACGTCTGGCTCGACGGCGACAACCCCGCGTGGCCGCCGCCCGGTTCGCGCAAAGGAATTCGCAACGTGCACTGGAAGCACCTCAACTCCATGCGCGTCATCTCGATGCCCGACAAGTGGGAGTACCCCTGGTTCGCCGCGTGGGACTTGGCTTTCCACTGCGTCCCGCTCGCGCTCGTGGACGCGGAGTTCGCGAAGGAGCAACTCTGGATGCTCCTCTTCGAGCAGTTCCAGCACCCGAACGGGCAGTTGCCCGCCTACGAGTGGGAGTTCTCAGACCTCAACCCGCCCGTCCACGCGTGGGCCGTCTGGCGCGTCTACAACATGGATCGCCTGCGCTCGGGGGAGGCCGACCGCGACTTCCTCGAAAAGTGCTTCCACAAGCTCCTCATCAACTTCGCGTGGTGGGTGAACAAGGTGGACGCGCAGGGCAACAACGTCTTCGAGGGCGGCTTCCTCGGCCTCGACAACATCACCCTCATAGACCGCAGCCACCCGCTGCCCGACGGCGCGCACCTCGAACAGTCGGACGCGACGGGCTGGATGGGGATGTTCTGTCTCAACCTCATGCGCATCGCGCTTGAGCTGGCGAAGGAGAACCGCGTCTACGAGGCTTTGGCGACGAAGTTCTTCCAGCACTACGCCTACATCGGCGCGGCGATGAAGCAGAAGCAGGTGGGCATCGGCGGCGTGGTCGAGATGTGGAGCGAGCGCGACAAGTTCTTCTACGACGTGCTCATGCACGCCGACGGCACCTATCAGAAGTTCCGCGTCCGCTCGCTCGTCGGGCTCATCCCGCTCTACGCCGTCGAGCGTCTTGAAGAGGACTGGATCGAGCCGTTCCAGTCCTTCCGCGCCAGCCTCGAATGGTTCCTAAGCAACCGGCAGGACATCGTGCAGCGCTCCGTGACGACCGTCGAGCACGGCGGCAAGCGCGTGCACATCCTCGCCATCGTCAGCCCCGAACAGATGCGCGGGCTTCTGGAGCGCGTCTGGGACCCGGAAGAGTTCCGCTCCGACT
>JBEVJD010000442.1:0-15586 GCA_040510435.1 Pyrinomonadaceae bacterium
GCGCGGGTATCTGGAAGAAGAACATGTACCAGCTCCGCATCAGTTGGCGGAGCGTCACGTTGCGACCCCAGACGGCGGGCGGCGGCGTCTGGAGCGAGGCGACCTTCCACACGTAGTCTGGATAGTACTGCGCGACGGCCCAGGCCACCGCACCGCCCCAGTCGTGGCCGACGACGGCCGCCTCGCGCGCGCCGAAGTGGCGTATGAGGCCGGTCACGTCGTCCACCAGACGTTTCATCTGGTAGTCCTCGACGCGCCCCGGCTTATCGCTCAGGTTGTAGCCGCGCATGTCCGGCGCGACGACGCGGAAGCGCCGGCCGAGCGCCCTCAACTGGTGGCGCCACGAATACCAGCACTCGGGGAAGCCGTGGAGCAGCACGACGAGCCGCTCGCCCTCGCCGCACTCGGCGTAGTGCAGGCGCACGTCGCCGACCTGCGCGTAGCCGTGGCCGATGGTTGGTTCTGCGCCCGTCGTCTCTTCAGTCATCTACTCACCACCCGGATATATCGCCAGACCAGTAAAGGCAGCATCACGGCCCCGAGCCCGCCGACGATGATGCACCACCAGGCCATCCTCATGCCCGAGAGTTCGCCGCCCGACTGCTTGATGATGCTCCGCGCACGCAGGCCGATGATGAACGCGACCAGAGAACCGACCCCGCCCGACACGACCAGCGAGAAGGCAAACCCGCAGCCGAGCATCTTACTGACTCGCACCTGAAGCGCGAGCTTCGGGTCTTCGGGCGACATTGTCTCAAGTGATGCCGAGCGAGCGCGCCTCCTCGTCGGGCACGTCGATCTCCATCCGCAGTAGCGCCGTCGAGAAGGTCTTGCCCTGCGCGTCGGTCATCAGCGAGAGCGTGCCGCCGCCGCCCAGCGACTCGTGCAGGAGGAAGTTGAGCGCGCCGAGGTTCGGCAGCTCGAAGCGCTCGACGCCGCCCTTCACCATGCCGCGGAAGTGCTCCTTGACGCGCTCGGCCGTGACCTCGCGCGCGAGCAGGGCGTAGAACTCTTCGCGCAGCGCGATGAGGCCGACGTTCGCCGTGTCGCCCTTGTCGCCCGAGCGCGCGTGCGCGATGTGCAGAAGTTTGATTCTCATATCGACGTTGCGAGAGCCGCTGTGTCCAACGCCCTCCGGCCTCAACTGAGGCCCGCGAGTTTTTTTATCGCCTGCCAGTCGCGCTCCTCGGGCGTCGCCGGGTGCTCGACGAAGTAGTCCAGCTCGTGCGAGCCCGCGTAATGCGGCTCGCCGTCTAAGACGGAGGCGTCCTCGCCGAAGGTGTGCCACATGCGGCGCAGGTCTTCCCCCGACTGGCCGGGCTTGCGCTGCTCCTCGACCGAGTCCCTGACCCAGCGCCGCGCGAACTCCTTCGCCAGTTCGAAGTTCGGGAAGCCGTTGATGACGTAGTCTGCCTCCGGCTCGTGCCGGAACAGGTCGATGATGAGCACGGAGTATTCGTCGTCGCCCATCCCCTTCACCCCCCGGCGAGCCCCGACAGCGCGAGCCAGTGGAATCCTACCACGACGAGCGAGTGGTCTATCGCCCCCTCCCTGATGAGCGCCGGTATCCGTTCGAGCGGGACGAGCCGCACGCGCGTCAACTCCGTCCCCGCGTTCGAGGGCTCCTGTCTGTACTCGACGCCGCGCGCGACGAACGTGTGAATCCAGTTGTCCTGAATCGCAGGGTTCGGCCGCGTCTTGCCGAGGAAGACGACCTCGGCGGCCTCGTACCCAGTCTCCTCGAACAACTCGCGCGCCGCCGTCTCGTGCGGCTCCTCGCCCGGGTCAACCATCCCGCCGGGAATCTCCAGAGAGATTTTTTCGGAGCCGTGTCGGTAAAGCTCGATGAGCACGATCTCGCCCGTCTTCGTCAGAGGGATGACGTTGATCCAGTCCGGGGCCTCGATGACGTAAAAATCATGCTCCCCCCGGCCGCGCGGGTCGGCCGAGTGGTCGCGCCTGACCTTGAAGACGCGGCAATCCGCGACCTGCTCGGAGCGCTCGCGCCTCCACTCTAAATCTAAAGACGGGGGGACGGAGAGACGGGGAGACGGGGAGGGATTATTCGTCCCTCTCTCGTCGGTTATCTCTGGTAGAGGCTTGATTAAATCGTCCATTGATCCGCGTTGGTAATCATCCGCACGAGTTGACCTAGAATGAGGTCATAGTTTGTGTCAAGTTCTTTAACTTCATCCTCTTGCATATACTTGCACCGGCCAGCAAACTCTAACCAGACTCGCGTCTCCTCGGCCTCTCCCTCGGCGTCGCTTAGCTTACTAATGAAGTGGGCTTTGTAACGCCTTTTCCGCCACGCTTCAGCGATATTGGCGCAGACTGAGCGCGAAGAGCGTCTCATCTGATCGACCATCGAATACTTTTCCTCGGGGGGAAATCTTTTCGTCAGCTCGAAGATTCGCATAGCGGCCTCCATTGCCGCCTGATATACACGAAGCTCCTTATAGCTGCCGATGTGTCCCATATCGCATGCTTAAATCATCTCTGTCTCCCCGTCTCCCTATCTCCCCTTCCCCCCGTCACACCTCGGTCACCTCGACTCGGGATTCTATCTCCGTCTTCGGAATGAGCGCGGGCCAGTAGGCGACGACCTCTTCGACTTTGGGACGGCCACCGGCGAAGCCCGTGACGGCGGGCGGGCCCGTCAGGATGAGCGGCGCGAGCTCCTTCGTGAAGCGCTCGACCGCCTTGCGGTCTTCGCCGCGCACGCCGACGCGCAGTTGTATCTCGGGCGCGTCCGGGGAGGGCTCGCCCGCGAGCGGCCCGTGCGTGGCGTTGGCGCCGACGAACTCGGTCAGTATCTGCTCGAACTTGAGCCCCAATCTTTCAAGGCGCGCGCGCAGAACCTGGTCGGCCGCGCGCGCCTTCGCGTACGCGTCCGGCCACGCGTAGACGAGCGTGCCGACGGCCTTGAAGCCCGCCGAGTAGCTGATGGAGACTTTCAGGAACTCGGTCGCCGGGTTCCCCTTCACCCCCTGCACGCGCACGCGGTCGCGGCCGGCGTCTTCGAGCCGGATGGTCGTGAAGTCGGCGACGCAGTCGGGCGTGATGTACGCGCGCGGGTCGCCCATCTCGTAGACCAACTGCTCCTTGACCGAGGGCACGTTGACGCGGCCGCCCGTGCCCTCGTGCTTGGTGACGACGAACGTGCCGTCGGGTGCCGCCTCGACGATGGGGAAGCCGACGCCCGCGAGGTCTGGGATCGCCTGCCACTCGTACTGGCAGTTGCCGCCCGAGACCTGCGCGCCGCACTCGATGATGTGCCCGGCGACCGTGCCCGCGGAGAGCCTGTCCCAGTCGGTCTCGCCCCAGCCGAACTCGTGAATCAGCGGCGCGAGCGTGAGCCCGGTGTCGGTCGCGCGCCCCGTGATGACGACGCGCGCGCCGCGGTTCAGGGCCTCGACAATCGGCCACGCGCCGAGGTAGGCGTTGGCGCTCTGGACGCGGTCGCGCACGTCGGAGAGCGGCGCGCCCGTGTCCATGTTGCGCAGCTCGACGCCGCGCTCAAGCAGCTCGTCCAAGCGCCCCATGATGTCGTCGCCGGACACGATGCCGATCTTCAGGCGGCCCGCGAGTCCCAGCTCGCGCGCCACGTCGCGCACGGCCCCGGCGCAGCCCGAGGGGTTGACGCCGCCCGCGTTGGCCGTGACGCGTATGTCGCGCTCGACGCAGTCGGGCAGAATCTCGCGCATGAGCGGCACGAAGTCGCGCGCGTAGCCGGCCGCGGGGTCGCGCGCGCGCTGCTTCTGCATGATCGACATCGTGACCTCGGCGAGGTAGTCGAGCATGAGATAATCGACCGGCCCCTCCCGCACCTGACGCACCGGCGCGTCGAGCAAGTCGCCCCAGAAGCCCTGCCCGCAGGCGATGCGGATCGTCTCTCTACGTCTGCTCATAAAGTTACGGTTGGAAGAATACGCAGGCAGTTTATCAGGCGTGAACCGTAAACCGTAAACCGTGACAAGAGGAAGACACCCGCCCTCCTCTTGTCACGGTTTACGGTTTACGGTTCACGCCTGACTTACTTCCGTCAGCGGCGGCCGCGGGCCGGCGTGAACGTCAGTTTGTTCCTAGTGTTGGGGGCGGGCGTGAGCGTCAGGCGGTCGCCGCTCTTGCGCGCGCGCACGTTGAAGACCAAGGGCGTGCTCGTCGTCGGGTCTTGAATGTCGTTGAAGTAGAGCGCCGCGCTGGTGGCCCCGCGCGTGAGCACGGCGTAGAAGCGGCCGTTGTGCGTCATGCCCTCGCCCGTCAGCGTGAAAGTGTTGCCGCTGATGGTCAGCTCGGCGTCGCCCGACATCTCGTGTCCGCCGGCCGTCGTGACGCGGCCGGAGTAGGTGCCGGACAGGTCAACCCGCTCGCCGCTCAGGTCGCCGCGGGAGTCGTCGTCCTGCGCGGCGACGGGCGCGATGACGGCGATGTCCTGTTCGGCCTGGGGCGGGTTGCGCCTGCCGCCGCGGCGGCCCCGGCCGCGGCGCGGGGCGCTCATGTTGGCGTTCATGTTGGCGTCCTGCGCCGGCTCTTCGGTCGTACTGCTGTTGGCGTTCTGCCCGAGCGCACCGGCGTCGGCCAGCACGAGCGCGGCGCTGGAGAAGGCCGCGAAGAGAAGGACGAGCAGGAATCTAAGGCTTCGCATGTTGCTCACGGATGGTTGCCTCCTGTCTAATCCTGCGCGCGCCGAGTCCCGGCGTGCGTCGGCGAAAGTGTGGAAGACTTTGTGGATTCGACTTGCTTCGGTGCCCCAGTTTCGCACAACGAAGTGTGCCTTGCACGGATTTTTTTTCACGCGCGTGGACGGCGCGCACGAACTTCGCCGACCTCACGCGAGCGTCGGCGGCAGCACGAACGGACCGAGGTGCGGCCCCGAGAAGTTGAGGCTCACGCCGAGCGCCAGTTCCAGCGCGTCGCGCGTCTCCTCGGGCGTGATGACCGCATCGACATAGCCGCGCGCGGCCGCGTACTTCGCGTCGAGCTGTTGTTCGTAGTCCTCGCGCACGCGCGCCATCTCGGCCTTTAGCTTCTCGTCGGGCTCGGCACTGGCGCGCTTCAGCTTGTCGAGCTGCGTGCCGTAGATGGCCTGCACGGCCGAGTCGCCCTCCATCACGCCCATGCGACCGGTCGGCCAACTGAAGATGAAGTCGGGGTCGAACCCCTGCCCCGCCATCGCGTAGTAGCCGGCGCCCGAGGCGTGGTTGATCGTGAGCACGATCTTCGGCACCGTCGCCGTCGCCATCGCCTCGACGAAGCGCGCGCCCGCGCGGATGATGCCGCTGTGCTCGGCCTCGGCCCCGACCATGAAGCCCGACACGTCCTGCACGAAGAGGAGCGGCGTGCGATGTCGGTTGCAGGTCTCGATGAAGTAGGCGACCTTCTCGGCCGACTCCGTGTAGACGATGCCTCCGAACTTCGGCGGCTTCCCTTTTTCTTTAATAAGCCCGCGGCTGTTGGCGATGACGCCGACCTGTATGCCGCAGACGCGCGCGTGCCCCGTGACCATCTCGCGCGCGTAGTCGGCCTGGAACTCGTCGAGGCGGCCGCCGTCGAGGATGCAGTTCAGCACCTCGCGCGTGTCGTAAGGGTGGCGGTGGTCTTCCGGCAGAATCTCGTAGAGGTCTGTGAGCGGGCGCGCCGGGTCTTCCGATTCTATGATCGAGACCGGCGGCTGCTCGGGGACGGGCAGCTCCGAGATGACTTCGCGAATCTTGTTGATGCACGCCTCGTCCGACTCGACGCGGTAGTGCGCGACGCCGGAGATTTCGTTGTGCGTGCGCGCGCCGCCGAGCGTCTCGTTGTCGATGGTCTGCCCCGTCGCTCCTTTAACGAGGTTCGCGCCGCCGAGCCCCATGAACGACGTGCCCTCGACCATGATGATGATGTCGGAGAGCGCCGGCAGGTACGCGCCGCCCGCTACGCACGGCCCCATCACCGCGGCCACCTGCGGCACGCGCAGGTAACGACGCATGATCGAGTTGTAATAGAAGATGCGCGCCGCGCCGTACTGCCCGGGGAAGACGCCGCCCTGATACGGCAGATTCACGCCCGCCGAGTCCACGAGGTAGACGATGGGCACGCGCGAACGCATCGCCACCTCCTGCGCCCGGAGGATTTTCCTGATCGTCTCGGGCCACCAAGAGCCCGCCTTCACCGTCGCGTCGTTGGCGATGACGACGACCTCGCGCCCGCCGACGCGCCCGACCGTCGTCACGACCCCCGCGGCCGGCGCCCCGCCGTCGTACTGGTCGTAGGCGACGAGCAGCCCTACCTCCTGCGCGTAAGACCCGCGGTCGAGCAGCAGTTCGACGCGCTCGCGCGCCGTGAGCTTCCCCTGCTCGTGCTGCTTCCGAACCTTGTCGGGGCCGCCGCCCGCGCGCAGTCGCTCTTCGAGCGCGCGCAGCTCTTCCGTCAACTCGCGCAAACGCGAACCCTTCCCCGCGTGAGCCTTCGGTGCTTCACTACTCATCTTTGTTTTCCCTGAACATTAGGTTGACTGGAAAATAGCACAAGCCGAGAGCGGGGCGGAAGCCCGACCGTGAGGAAGGGCTCCTGGCCTTCAAGCAACACAACCCCGAAAGACGTGAGCCCTCCCTCACGGTCGGGCTTCCGCCTCTAAGTCATTGAAAACGCACGGCGGTTACAAAAACGGTTCGAAATAGGGTAAACTTTCCGCCCTGCAACAAAGTTCAGCCGGAGCATTTGAGCCGTAACAGAATTCCGACCCGTTTCGTGTTGGAGGACTCTTTTTGGCAGCCGCCGCTTTCTACGACCTCGAAGGGACTTTGGTGAGCACGAACCTCGTGCACACGCTCGGCTTCTACGCGCGCAACCAGCAGGGACTGCTGCGCTCGATCCAGAAGGGCGCCTCGACCCTGGTGAGCATCCCGCTCTTCGCCGCCGCCGACGCCTACAGCCGCATGGTCTTCAACGACATCTTCTTCCGTCGCTACAAAGGACAGTCGGAAGACCGCCTGCGCTTCTTCGCGCACGACCTCTTCGAGGACGTGCTCAAACCGGCCGTCTTCCCCGGCGCGAAGACTTTGATTCAAAAGTCGCGCAGCCTCGGGCTCAAGCAGGTCGTCGTCACCGGCGCGCTCGACTTCTCGGTCGCGCCCCTGATGGACTACCTCGGCGTGGACGACTACGTCGCCAACCGCCTTGAGTTCGTCAACGGCGTCGCCACCGGGAGACTGCTCCCCCCCGTGCTCGCGTCCGCCACCAAGGCTTCGTGGATTCGCACCTACGCCGAAAAACACGGCATCAACCTGAGCGACTCCTACGCCTACAGCGACAGCATGAGCGACCTGCCCATGCTCTCCATCGTCGGCCACCCCGCGGCCGTCAACCCGGACATGCGCCTGCGCCAGACGGCGCTGCACCACGACTGGCCGATACTGAATCTGAAGTGATAAGTGATAAGTGATGCGTGATAAGAGACCGGCTCTTACTCATCACTTCTCACTCATCACTTATCACTTACAAAGAATGGCCCTACAACTCAGAAGAAAAGTCCACGAATCGGTCGTCTTCATCGACCGCGACAGCGCGCCGCGCATCATCTCGTCGGGGATGGACTTCATCCCGGAAGACCTGCCCGTCGGGACGCGCGTCATCTACCCGAACGCGCCCGTCAGGGGTCTGCCGAACCGCGAGGCCGCCATCCGCTACGCGCTGAATCACCCGCACGACTGCGAACCGCTCTACGCGCAGTTGCAGCCCGGCATGAAGGTGACGATTGCGATTGACGACCTCTCGATGCCGCTCCCGCCGATGCGCACGCCCGACGTGCGGCAGACGGCGCTCGAAATCCTCTTAGACCTCCTGCACGCCAACGGCGTGGACGACGTGCACCTCATCGTCGCCATCTCCCTGCACCGGCGCATGACCGAGTGGGAGATCAAGCGCATGTGCGGCCAGAGGGTCTTCGACGCCTTCTGGCCCGACCGCCTCTACAACCACGACGCCGAAGACCCCGACGGCATGGTCGTCATCGGCGAGACGCGCCACAAAGAGAAGCTCTCCTTGAACCGCCGCGCCGCCGAGAGCGACCTGCTCATCTACCTCAACTTCAACTTCGTCCCCATGAACGGCGGGCACAAGTCGGTCGCCGTCGGCCTCTGCGACTACGAGTCGCTGCGTCCGCACCACGAGCCCCAGACCATCCGCGACTCCGACAGCTACATGGACCCGGCCGCCTCGGAGCTGAACCGCAAGATCAGCCGGCTCGGCCAGCTCGTGGACGAGCACCTCAACGTCTTCCACATCGAGACGACGGTCAACAACCTGATGTTCAAGGGCGAACTCTCGTTCCTGACGAAGAACGAGGACGACTTCTCCGCCTACGAGCGCATGAAGTACGAGGCCATGCGCTTCACGATGTCGAAGATGCCGCTCGCGGCCAAGCGCAAGATGTACAACTCGCTCACCGCCGACTACGAGATGATCGCCGTCGAGGCCGGCCGCACCGAGCCCGTCCACGAGCGCATCATCGCCAAGTCGATGCAGCAGTACGTCGTCCCCGTGGACGGCCAGTGCGACATCCTCATCTGCCCCATCCCCGAGATTTCGCCGTACAACGTCTACTCGTCTTTGAACCCGCTGCTCGTGCAGGTGATGGCGCTCGGCTACCACTTCAACATGTACCGCGGCAAACCGCTCTTGAAGAAGGGCGGCGTGCTCATCCTCCACCACCCCTGCTACGACGACTTCGACCACGTCCAGCACCCGAGCTACATCGAGTTCTTCAACCGCCTGCTCCCCGAGACGCGCGACTCGCACGTCCTGCGCGAGAAGTACGAGCGCGAGTTCGCGACCAACCCGAGCTACATCGAGATGTACCGCCGCGGCCACGCCTACCACGGCGCGCACCCCTTCTACATGTGGTACTGGGCCGAGAACGGCCGCGCCCACGTCGGCCGCGTCATCGCCGCCGGCGCCGAGAACGCGCACGTCCCCGCCGCGATGGGCTGGGAGCGCGCCGACAACCTGACCGAAGCCATCGCGATGGCGCGCAGCTACATGGGCCGCTCCGCCCAGATCACGATGCTCCATCAGCCTGTGATTGCCATCTGCGACATGAGTTAGAATGTCCGGCGTGAGGTTCTAAGCCATGAGCACGACGACCCGCCTGATTACCGCCGACGAGCTGCTCGTCATGCCCCACCGCGACGAACACGGGAACGACTGTCTCCTTGAGTTGATTCGCGGAGAGGTAAGAAGAATGTCACCCACAGGCATCACTCACGGCGTCCTTTGCACCGAGGTCGGCGCCGAGATTAGAAACTTCGTCAAGGAACATGATCTGGGGATTGTGTGTGGCGCGGAAACCGGCTTCATCGTCGAGCGCGACCCGGACAGTGTGCTCGGGGCAGATGTTGCTTTTATTAGCTACGAACGGCTGGCGAAAATTGAAAATCTCGACAAGTTTGGCCCCACCGCCCCAGACCTCGCCGTCGAGGTGATGAGCCCGGGCAATTCACCCCGCGAGATGGAAGAGAAGGTCGGTCTTTACTTCGGCGCAGGGGCGCGGGCCGTCTGGGTATTCAATCCGAAGAAGCACACCGCCACCGCCTACACTTCTCCGTCTGAGGCACGCGTCTTTGACGAGGACGAAAAGTTTGACGGCGGCGAGGTGTTGCCGGGCTTCACGCTCGACCTTGCGAAGCTGTTCGCTGTAGGGAAGAAGTGAATTAAGGACTCCGACTGACTTTAAGATGAAATTTTCTCCCACAGAAACTTTTAACGGCCGGAACGTCTTCATCATCGGCGCGACGGGGTTCGTCGGGAAGGTGGCGCTCTCCATGCTGCTCGACCGGTTCCCCGGCATCGGGCGCGTCTACGTGACGGTGCGTGCGCGCTCGAAGGAGGAGTCGGAGACGCGCTTCTGGAACAACGTCATCACCGCGCCGCCCTTCGACCCCGTGCGCGAGCGCTACGGCGCGGCCTTCGAGGACTTCATCCGCGATAAGGTGAGGCTCGTCAACGGCGACATCAGCGAGGACAACCTCGGCTTCACCGAGGAGGAGGCCGAGGCGGTAGCCTGTGACATCGACGTGCTCATCAACAGCGCGGGCAACGTCACCTTCAACCCACCGCTGGAGAGCGCGCTGCGCACCAACGTCGTCGGCACGAAGAACGTCATCCAGTTCGCCAAAAGGATGAGGCGCCCGGCGCTCGTCCACATCTCGACCTGCTTCGTCGCGGGCAACCGCTCCGGCCCCGTCTGGGAGAGCGACCCCGTCCTCGGCTACTTCCCGCGCAAGGACGAGCTGCCGGGCGTCGAGTTCGACGCCGAGCAGGAGATACGCGACTGCGCGCGACTGGCCGAGCGCGTCAGGGAGGAGGCGCGCGACGCGCTTCAGGTCGCGCGCTTCCGCGAGCTGGCGCGCAAGCGGCTCTACGAAGAGGGGCGCGACCCCGACGACCTCGACCAGATGGGGCTCGCCGTCGCCCGCGAGCGCAAGTTGTGGACGCGCGAGCGCCTGACGGAGCTGGGCACCGAGCGCGCCGTCTTCTGGGGCTGGCCCAACATCTACACCTACACGAAGAGCCTCGGCGAACAACTCGTCGCGGCCGAGGCCGGCATCGTCCGCTCCATCGTGCGCCCCTCCATCGTCGAATCCGCGAAGGACTTCCCCTTCCCCGGCTGGAACGAGGGCTTCACGACGACCGCGCCGCTCATCTTCATCGCGCTCAAGGGGCAGCAGCAGATACCGGTCAACGACAAGCTCGTCCTCGACATCACGCCCGTGGATCAGGTCGCCGCCGTGATGCTCGGCGCCGCGGCCGAGGCCATTGCGACGGACACGCCGCGCCTCGTCTACCAGGCCGCCACCGGCGACGCGAACCCGAACACGATGGAGCGCATCGTGAGCCTCGTCGGCCTCTACAAGCGCAAGCACTACGCAGAGAAGGAGTCGGGCTTCCGGCTCCTCAACGAGCTGTTGGCGCGGATGGAGACGAAGCCGGTCACGCCCACGCGCTTCAACGCGATGTCCACGCCGATGGTCAACTCCGCGGCGAAGCAGGCGTCCTCGCTGCTCGACCGCGTGCGTCCGCGCTGGGGCGGCGGCAAGCTCACGCACATCGTCGACCGCGCGAAGGCCACCGTCGGGCGCGTCGAAGAGGTGACGCGCGAGACGAAAGAGGCGTTCGACATGTTCCGCCCGTTCATGATCGAGAACGCCTACATCTTCCGCGCCGACAACGTGCGCTCGCTCTTCGCGGAGGTGCGCGAGGACGAGCGCCCACTGCTGCGCTGGGACCCCGAGACGTTCGACTGGTACGACTACTGGATGAACGTCCACTTCCCCGGCCTCAAGAAGTGGGTCTTCCCGACGCTCGAAGAGGACATGCGCGCGCAGCCGAAGCGCGTCTACACCTACCGCGACCTGCTCGAACTCTTCGAGACTTCGACCAAGCGCTACTCGACCCGCGTCGCCATGCGCATCGAGCGCGACGGCGAGCGCGAGCAGTACACTTACGCGGACATACAGGAACTCGCGACGCGCGCCGCCGCCTTCTTCGCCGCACAGGGCGTGAAGCCCGCCGACCGCGTGCTGCTCGTCAGCCACAACGCGCCCGAGTGGGGCATCAGCTACTTCGGCGTCCTGAAGGCCGGCGCGACGTGCGTCCCCGTTGACCCCGAGAGCAAGACGGACGAGCTCGTCAACTTCACGCGCGCGAGCGGCGCAACCGGCCTCGTGCTCGGCGAGAAGGCCGACGAAGAGCACCCAGACCTTCGGGAGAAGTTGGTCGAGGCGGGGCTCGACGCGCGAATCTGGCGCTACAGCGAAGTCTTCGAGCTGACCGACGAGCAGAGCGAGGACGAGCGCATCGCGCTGCTGCCCGCGAAGGTCTCGCCGAACACGGTCGCGTCGCTCATCTTCACGTCTGGCACGACGGGGCAGCCGAAGGGCGTCATGCTCTCGCACAAGAATTTGACGAACATGGTCTCGATGCTCTCGTCCGTGTTCGAGATGGACACGGGCGACGGCATCCTCTCCGTGCTCCCGCTCTACCATACGTTCGAGTTCTCGACCGGCTTCCTCACGCCGTTCAGCCGCGGCACGCAGATTACGTACCTCGCGGACTTGAACGGCGAAGAGCTGGCGCGCGCCATCAAGAACGGCCACGTCACGGGCATGGTCGGCGTCCCGGCGTTGTGGGAGCTGCTCCACCGCCGCATCATGTCGCGCCTGCGCGAGCGCGGCGAGTGGGTCGGCAACGCCGCCGAAGCGCTCATCAAGTTCAACAGCCGCCTGCGCGACAAGACGCCCCTGAACCTCGGCTCCGTCATCTTCCGCCCGATTCATACGGGGCTCGGCGGCAATATCCGCTACCTCATCAGCGGCGGCTCGGCCTTGAACGAGAAGATCAAGCGCGACATGCACGGACTGGGCTTCACCATCCTCGAAGGCTACGGGCTGACGGAGGCTTCGCCGGTGCTGACCGTGACGCGCCCGCAGAACGCCCTGAACGCCTCAAGCGTCGGCAAGCCCCTGCCCGGCGTCGAGGTGCGCATCAGCGACCCGGACGCCGCAGGCATCGGCGAGGTCATCGCGCGCGGCCCCAACGTCATGCTCGGCTACTACCAGAACGAGCAGGCGACGCAGTCGGCCATCGTCTCGCGCTGGCTCCACACGGGCGACCTCGGCCGCATCGACGAGAACGGCAACCTCTACCTCGTCGGCCGCTCGAAGGAGATCATCGTCGACACGAACGGCAAGAACGTCTACCCCGACGAGATCGAGGAGCTTTACCAGGACTCGCCCTACGTCAAGGAGATCGGCGTCGTCGGCCTGCCCGACGGCATCGGTGAGAAGGTGGCGGCGCTCGTCTTCCCCGACTACGACCACGACATCAGCCTCCAGCGCGAGGAGGTGCAGCGCCGCGTCGAGAACCACTTCCGCGAGGTCTCCTCGACGCTCCCCTTCTACAAGCGCGTCAAGTCGCTCTACTTCGCCGAAGGCGAGCTGCCGCGCACGGCCACGCGCAAGGTCAAGCGGCGCGAGGTCGTCAAGCTCATCCAGTCGCTCGAAGAGTCGAAGCGCGCGGGGATCACGGAGAAGACCGCGCCGCGCGAGCAGCACCACGACGCCGACTGGCTCCTCGGCCTCGTCGCGCAGGTCTCCTCGCGCCCGCGGGCGCAGGTCTCGCTGGATTCGCGCCTCGCCGAACTCGGCTTCGACAGCCTCATGTTCGTCGAGCTGGCCTCGGCCATCGAGCAGGCGGGCGGCGCGCTCCTCTCGCCCGACACCCTGAACGAAGTGGTTGACGTGCGCGAGCTGTACTCGGTCGTCAAGCGGCGCGAGACGGCCGCCAACAAGCGCGCCGCCGAGGCGCGCGCCGAGGAGGACGCGCGCGAGTCGGAGAAGGAGATATACGTCCCCACGCTCGTCCGCACCGTCGGCAACCGCGGCATCGACGTGGTGCAGCGCGCCCTCTACGAGAACGTTTTGAAGGCGCACGTCGAGGGGCAGTCGAACATCCCGACGCACACCAACTTCATCGCGGCGACGAACCACACGTCGCACCTCGACACCGGCCTCATCAAGTACGCGCTCGGCGAGTACGGCCGCGACATGGTGGCGCTCGCGGCGGCCGACTACTTCTTCGACAACAAGTACAAGCGCGCCTACATGAACAACTTCACGAACATCGTGCCCATCGAGCGTTCGGGGAGTCTGCGGCAGTCGCTCCGCCACGCGCGCTCGTTCCTGGAGCGGGGCTACACGGCGCTCATCTTCCCCGAGGGCACGCGCTCGATGACGGGGCAGATGGCGGAGTTCAAGTCGGGCTTCGCCTACCTCGCGCTCAACACGCGCACAGGCATTCTGCCCGCCTACCTGTGGGGCACGTACGAGGCGTTCCCGAAGGGCTCGACCTTCCTCAAGGGGCGCGAGGTCGGCGCGCGCATCGGCCGCTTCCTCTCGCCCGAAGAGCTGGACGAACTGACCAAGGGCATGCCCCGCGCCGAGGCGTACCGTCTCGTCGCCGCGCTCGTCCGCCACGAGATCGAGAACCTGCGCGACGGTACGCGCCACGCCTTCGACGCCACGGCGCTGCGCCGCCGCTGGAAGGCCGAGCGCCGCCACGCCCCCGAAGAGACGCACGCCGAGAACGAGATGGCGACGACGGGCGATTGAAAAGGTGTCATGTAAAGCCACCTGAACGTGTCCGCTCCGTAGGAGCGGGATGTTTATAGTTACGCCGGCATTATCCGAACAAGCTCCGTAGGAGCGACATGTTCACATGCCGCCCCTGACGGGGCTTATCCGATATTTCCGTTCTTAAAGCTATAAACATCCCGCTCCTACGGAGCGAAGCCCCTTGAACAGCCGCCGTTACCCGAAACGCTTTTATGGCTACGACGAAGAAGACAACTACTAAGAAGGCCGCAACGAAGGCGAAGAAGGCCGAGGCCGACGAGCCGAAGACAACAACGACACTGGCGAAGAGGGCGAAGCCGGTCACGCTCGTCACGGGCGGGACGGGGTTCCTGGGCTCGCACCTCGTCAGGCTCCTGGTCGAGGAGGGCGCGGGGACGCTGCGCGTGCTCTCGACTTCGGCCCCGGCGTGGCTCGAAGAGTTGGGCGTCGAGACGGTCGTCGGGTCGATTACGTCGCCCGAGGACGTGCGGCGCGCGTGCGAGGGCGCGGCGGAGGTCTACCACCTCGCGGGTCGCGTCTCGCGCGAGCGCGAGGACGCGCACCTGATGTACAAGCTGCACGTGGACGGGACGCGCGTGCTGTGCGAGGCGGCGGCCGAGGCGGGCGTCAAGTCAATCGTGATGGCCTCGACGAGCGGGACGGTGGCGGTCACGGACGCGGGCGACGTGCTGCCGGACGAGGAGTGGCCGACGCCTCTGGACATCGTCTCGCGCTGGCCCTACTACGCGAGCAAGGTCTACCAGGAGCGCGTGGCGCTTGAGAACTTTTCGGGGAAGGGTCGGCGGCTCGTCATGATGAACCCGAGCCTGCTGCTCGGGCCCGGCGACGAGCGCCTGAGTTCGACGAAGGTGGTGCTGGACTTCCTCGCGCGGAAGATTCCGACGGTGCCGAAGGGCGGCCTGAGCTTCGTGGACGCGCGCGACGCGGCCGTCGCCTTCCGCGCGGCGATGGAGCAAGGCGCGCACGGCGAACGCTACCTGCTCGGCGCGGCCAACTGGACGTTCGACAAATTCTTCGGCCGGCTCGAACGCATCACGAAGGTGCCCGCGCCTTTCCTCTCGCTCCCCTCGAAGCTGACGCTCGCGGGCGCGCGCGGCATCAGCTCGCTCTACAAACACTGGAAGCTCGCGCCGCCCGTCGAGCCGGCGGAGATCGAGATGGCCGAATACTTCTGGTACCTCGACGCGTCGAAGGCGCGCGCCGAACTCGGCTTCGACCCGCGCGACCCGCAGGAGACTTTGCTCGACACGGTCACCTACGTCCGCGAACACTTCCTCGGCAACGCGGCCTTCCGCAGCGCCGTTTAGCGCGGCGGGCACCTCACCCGCAGGGCGCGCGGCAGCAGCTCGAACTCGGCGGGCAGGCACCCGACCAGCTCGCCGTCAACTTCCAGCTTAACGACGGAGCCG
>JBEVJD010000443.1:0-15389 GCA_040510435.1 Pyrinomonadaceae bacterium
ACATCGGCGAGTTCTACGGCCAGAGCTACTTCTGCGACCCGCGCGGCCAGATCGTCGCCGAGGCGCCGCGCGACCGCGACGCCCTCGTCGTCGCCGATTTAGACCTGGACAAGATTCGCGAAGTCCGCAACACCTGGCAGTTCTACCGCGACCGCAGGCCCGACACCTACCAGTCGCTCGTCGCAGACTAAGGTCTTCTCAGGCAGAAGGTAATGGCGGTTAAGTCGAAAGCCGAAGTTTTTACTTTGCTGCGTCAGAACGGCGCTCAGCTTCGCCGCTACGGCGTCGGGCGAATCAGCGTGTTCGGCTCCTTCGCCCGTGGCGAGCCGAACGACGAGAGTGACGTGGACATCCTTGTAGAATTCGAGCCGGGACGAAAGAGCTTCGACAATTTCATGGGACTCGCCGACTTCCTCGAAGAGTTGTTCGGGAGGAAAGTCGATTTGCTGACGCGAGAGTCGCTCAATCCACGCTTCGGACATTACATACTTGACGAGGCCGAGCATGCGACCATCAACCCGTGACTAGCTGGAGCACATTCTTGACGAGGCTAAATTCCTACTTGAAGCAAGTGAGGACGTTGACTGAGAGTCGTTCCGGCAGGATGGGATTCTCAAGCGGGCCTTCGTCAGGAGCATCGAAGTCATGGGCGAAGCCGTCAAGCAACTCCCTGACTCGATTCGACAGCAGTATCCGAGCGTCGAGTGGCGCGCGATTGCCGGCATGCGGGATCGCCTGATTCATTTCTACCACGGCGTAGATTACGAAACGGTCTGGGAGGCGGTGACCGACAAAGTCCCACCCCTGGTCGAAACCATCGAGCTAATCCTGACGCGTGATGATATTTGATGCTGCACGGCATCCCTGAAAGTATGTCTACCGGTAAAATAGCACCCCTAACGCCCGAGCAGATCGAGCAGAACTTCCGCGAGATCGCGCCGCCGCTGACCGACGCCGAGGCGATGTTCGAGGCCAACCGCTGCGTCTACTGCTTCGATGCGCCGTGCACGCGCGCCTGCCCGACGCACATCGACGTGCCGGCCTTCATCAAGAAGATCGCGAGCGGGAACCTTTTGGGCTCGGCGCGTGTCATATTCGATGCCAACCCCATCGGCGCCACCTGCGCGCGCGTCTGCCCCGTCGATGTGCTGTGCGAGGGCGCGTGCGTCGAGAACACGCTGATGCAAAGGCCCATCGAGATCGGCCGGCTGCAACGTTACGCCACCGACTACGCCTTTGCGAAGGGGCGCGAGGTGCTCAAGGCCGGCACGCCCAATGGCAAGTCGGTGGGCGTCGTCGGCTCCGGGCCCGCGGGGCTCTCGTGCGCGACGTATCTGGCGCGGCTCGGCTACGACGTGACGGTCTACGACCGCAAGGCGCTGCCGGGCGGCCTCGACACGTACGGCATGGCCGAGTACAAGATGACGCAGCGCGTCTCGACCGAGGAGGCCGAGCAGGTCGAACGACTCGGCGTCAAGTTCCGGCTCAACACAGAGGTCGGGAAAGACATCTCGGTCGAAGAGTTGGAGTCGAAGCACGACGGCGTCTTCCTCGGCGTCGGCCTCGGCGAGACCGGGCGGCTGGGCGTCCCCGGCGAAGAGCTTGAGGGCGTCTACGACGCGCTCTACGTCATCGAGCGCATCAAGTCGCGGCGCTGGGAGACGGTGCCGCTGGGGCGCACGGTCGCCGTCATCGGCGCGGGCAACACGGCCATCGACGCGGTGACGCAGGCGCGACGACTGGGCGCCGAGCGCGTCATCCTCGTCTACCGCCGCGGGCAGGCCGAGATGCCCGCCTACGAGTACGAGTACACGCTCGCCAAGCAGGACGCCGTCGAGTTCCTTTGGCACACCGCGCCGGTCGAGGTGATCGCCGGCACGGACGGCGCGCGCGTCGCGGGACTGCGCTGCGTCCGCACGGAGCCGGGCGAGCCCGATGCTTCGGGACGCCGCTCGGCCAACGTCGTCGAGGGCTCGGAGTTCGTCCTCGAAGTGGACACGGTCATCAAGGCGACGGGACAGCAGAAGATGCGCGAGTTCTTCTCAAGCATCCCCGGCGTCGAGGTGGACAAGGCCGGCCGCGTCGTCGTCGAGCCCGAGACGATGCGCACGGGCAACCCGAAGTTCTTCGCGGGCGGCGACTGCGTCAACGGCGGGCGCGAGGCCGTGGACGCCTCGCAGATGGGCAAGCTCGCCGCGCAGGGCATCCACCTCGCGCTCTCCGGCGAGCGCGTCGAGTTCGCGGGCGCGCGCGTGCCGCTCCCCGAAGAGACGCAGAACCTGAAAGCACATTGAAGTCGGAGATGCTTATGAGAAAAGTTTTACTGTTGCTCATGCTCTTCGGCCTCCCGGCCGCAGCCAGCGCCAAGTGGGGTTACGTCCCACTCGAAGAGTTGGTGCAGGAGAGCGACCTCATCATCGTGGGCACGCTGCGGGATGTGAGGGAGCACACGGCCGACGAGACGGACTACGGCGAGGGGCAGATCGTCGTCCGCGAGGTCATCTGGGGGGAAGTCGCGCCGGGCGACTCGCTCCTGCTCAAGTGGCAGAACGAGAGCGCCGTCACCTGCCCGCGCGTCGAGCACAAGTACAACGCGAACGAGGAGGGCGTCTGGCTCCTCAAGCGCGACGGCGAGGCCGTGCGCGCCGACTATCCGGGACGCTTCATCGAGCCGTCGAAACGGCGAGCGGTCGAGGCGGCGCTTGAGCGCTCGCCCGTCGTGCTCCGCTCCGACAAAAACTGGGTCAAGCCCGGGGAGCCGATGCGCTTCTCCGTCGTCTACCGCAACGTGTCGAACGCGCCGCGCACCTTCCCCGGGCTGGCCTTCGAGGGCGGCAACCTCCGCCTCAGTTCCGGCTCGCGGCTCGCGTTTAAGGTCACGTTCGACAGCGGGGATGCGTATGGGATGGCGCGCCTGTCGGGACGCGTCGAGCAAGACAAGGGGCTCGCGCCCGTCGCCGTCCCCCCGCGCGGCGAGCACCGCGTGGAGATTGACCTGCGCGAGATGCTGGCGGCGGAACCGAGCGAAAATTATTCGTACGATGTGACCCTCAGGTTCGACGGCCTGCCGCGCACGAACGAACTCGGCTTCTATCTGGGCGAGCCGCTCTCCTTGCGGCCGAAGGCCCCGCCGACGCCCGCCCCGACCCTGGAGTGCGCGTACAATTTCTCTGCGCCCAAGCGCCGCGGGCTCTCGCCGTTCGTGCGCGCGGAACTGATGGCGCTCGCCGCCCTCGTCTTCTTCCCGCTCTTCTACAGGCTGCGGACAAACCTCGCCGACGCGCGGCTCGCGCGCGTCTTACTCGCAGATAGGGACGCAGGATGTTAAGACTCGCTGACGCGGCCACGGCCGCGTCACTCCTCGCTTCACAGGGAGTACGCTCATGGCTTACAACGCAGATGTTGGATTTTATGACCGCGATGCCGTCCGCCACCTGGAAATCTTCAAGCAGTTGTGTAAGCACGGCGAGTTGATCGAGACGGGCGGCATGAGTTATTTGAAATGGTCTGTGGGACACAAGGTGGAGCTTTGGACGAGGGTGAAAGACGGCCAGCCCGAGATGCTCTACTACCCATGCTTCGCGGGCGAGGCGCGTATGAAGGTCGCGCTGCTTGAGAAGATGTCGCGCCGGAAGACTGAACTCTCGGAGGGCGCGTTCTTCTGTCGCGGCGGCGCCAGCGCCGGGGAGGGCTGGGTCGCCGGGCGGAACCCCTTCATCTTCGACACGATTCACTACCACCGCTACGAACGCCTGAGCCTGCCGCGCCTGAGCACCGTCCAACTCACGGGGTTCGCGTTCCGCCTGACAGGGTTTGAGAACGAGGAGGAGTACGACGAGGCTTATCCCGCGGACGATGAGGGCTACTGCTGGGACTACAAACATTTCATCCCGTCCCTCATGTTCGACCCGCGGGACGAGGGGGGCGAGTTGCAGTCGGCGAGCGCGGAGGTTTCGGGCTGGGTGCTGGAGACCAACATCATCACGAACCCCGCGACCGGGCTCGACTTCTGCTGGGCCAAGTTAGATACCATCGGGGGCGAGGTGGATGTGGTCTGCGCGCCCGAGAGACTGAGCGGCTACCTCCTCGCCGGGGGGATTGCCGTCGCGAGATGTTACCTCTACGGGCGCCTGACGGACGACGAGTGCCACTGACTTAAACAGACAAGGACGAGAGAAGATAATGGCAGACCTGAGTGTTGATTTCGCGGGCATCAAGTCGCCCAACCCCTTCTGGCTGGCGTCGGCCCCTCCGACGAACATGGGCTCGATGGTCGAGCGCGCGTTCGACGCGGGCTGGGGCGGGGCCGTCTGGAAGACTCTGGGCGAGCCCATCCGCAACGTCTGCTCGCGCCTCGCCGCGGTCGATTACGGGCCGCAGCGCATGATGGGGCTCAACAACATCGAGCTGATTACCGACCGCCCGCTCGAAGTCAATTTGCGCGAGATACGCGAGTGCAAGCGCAAGTACCCGAAGCATGCCGTCATCGTCTCGCTGATGGTCGAGTCCAGGCGCGAGGCTTGGCACGACATCGTCAAGCGCGCCGAGGACACGGGCTGCGACGGCTTTGAGCTGAACTTCGGCTGCCCGCACGGGATGAGCGAGCGCGGCATGGGCGCGGCGATGGGGCAGGTGCCCGACTACACCTGCATGGTGACGGAGTGGGTGAAGGAGGCGTCGAGCATCCCCGTCATCGTCAAGCTCACGCCCAACGTGACGAGCATCAACCCGCCCGCGCGCGCGGCCGTGCGCGGCGGCGCCGACGCCCTCTCGCTCATCAACACCATCAACTCGGTGATGGGCGTCAACCTCGACACGCTCGTCCCGCACCCGAACGTCAACGGCATGGCCGCGCACGGCGGCTACTGCGGCCCCGCCGTCAAGCCCATCGCGCTCAACATGGTCTCGGAGCTGGCGCGCGACCCCGAGGTGACCGTGCCCATCTCCGGCATCGGCGGCATCTCGACGTGGCGCGACGCGGCCGAGTTCCTCGCGCTCGGCTCGACGAACGTCCAGGTCTGCACGGCCGTCATGCACTACGGCTACCGCATCGTCGAAGACTTGATCGACGGCCTGTCGAACTACCTCGACGAGAAGGGCTTTGGCACAGTCAACGAACTCATCGGCGCGAGCGTGCCGCGCGTCACCGACTGGGGCAACCTCGACCTCAACTACAAGACCGTCGCGCGCATCGACCACGCCAAGTGCATCCAGTGCAACCTCTGCCACATCGCCTGCGAGGACGGCGCCCACCAGTGCATCCCGCTCGTGCAGTTGGAGGCCGGGCGCTACCCCGTCGTGGACGAGCACGAGTGCGTCGGCTGCAACCTCTGCTACTTAGTCTGCCCCGTGCCGGGCTGCATCTCGATGGTCAGACTCGACGACGGCGCCCAGCCGCTCACCTGGCGCGAGCTGACCACGCGCCAGCCCGAGACGATGACCGGCGACTGACGGCCGCGAGCTTCGACGGTTTGGAGTGAGAATGATGACACCCTCAGAGAATCATGCCCCGCCCGGGCTGAGGGGCAGCGAGCCCTTCGTCTCCGCACACACGCGCGCGATGATCGTGGTCGCGCTCTTCGCCGCCTACATCGTGCTGGCGGTCTTCTCCGCCGCCTCAAGCCTGCTGCTCTTCTTCACTAACCCCGTGATCCTCGCCGCCGAGGAGGGGATGGACGAGCCGCTCACGCTCTACGACCTGCTGCAAATGTTATCGGGGCTCGGGATTCTGCTGGTCTTCATCGTGCTGGTGGTGTTCTTCCTGATGTGGCTCCACCGCGTGTGCAAGAACCTCCCGGCGCTCGGCAACGTCAAGCAGCGAATCGAGTACTCGCCGGGCTGGGCTGTGGGCAGCTTCTTCGTGCCGTTCGTCAACCTCGTCGTGCCTTACAAGGCCGTGAAGGAGGTTTGGGAGAAGAGCGACCCGGCCGTCCGCGGCGAAGGCAACCTCACGTTCTCGGCACCGTCGTCGGCGCCGTCGCTCCTGCTCGGCTGGTGGATTTTCTGGCTCGTGTCGAACTTCGCCAGCAACCTCTCGTGGCGGCTTCAGGGGAAGGAGATGACTTCCGAGTCGCTCAACGCCGTGGCCGGGGTTGACCTCGTCGCCAACATCCTCAGCGTCATCGCGGCCGCGCTCGCCATCCTCGTCGTGCGGGACATCGACCGGCGGCAGACCGAGCGCGCGCGCCACGTCTCCTACGTCGGCAACCTGCCGCCGCCGCCGCCCATCTTCAGGCCGCAGCCCGCCGCCGTCCCCGGCGGCACGCACGCGGCGCCGCCCCCGCAGTCCGGTTTTGAACGCTGACGCGCTCAGCCGAAGGGGCCGGGGCTCGCGCAGAGCAGGCGCTCCAGGCGCTGTTCGCGGATGCCGTAGAACTCTTTGAGGGCGCGGACCTCGGCGAGCGCGGCCGCGTTGTCAGGCGCGCCGTCGCGGCGGACGGCGGCGATCATCGTGTTCTTGCGCGTGTGCTCGGTCGAGACGAACTCGAAGACCTTGACGCGGTAGCCCGCCGACTCCAACAGCAGCGCGCGCAGCGAGTCCGTCACCGACTCGGCCTCGCGTTCGAGCAGGTGGCCGTGGCGCAGCACGCCGCGCAGTTGTTCGGGGACGACGATCTGCGGCCTGACCTCCTTGTGACAGCAAGGCGCGGTGACGATGACGGAGGCGCCGGCCCCGACGCCCTTGTGGATGGCGTCGTCGGTCGCCGTGTCGCACGCGTGGAGCGCGATGAGCACGTCCGTCGGCGGCGGCTCCAAGTCCTGTATGAAGCCCGTCCTGAATTCGAGCCTGCCGAAGCCCGCGCGCCGCGCGACCTCGTTGCAGAACTCGACCAGCTCCGCGCGCGCCTCGACGCCCACGACCGCGGCGCGCACCCCGCGCACGTTGTTGAGGTAGTCGTAAAGCGCGAACGTCAGATAGCCCTTGCCCGAGCCCATGTCCAAGACCGACAACTCCTCCCTCCCCGCGAGCGGCGAAGCATCGTAGAGCCCCGCGACCACCTCGACGAATCTGTTTATCTGCCGGAGCTTGTCGCCCATCGCCGGGCGCACCTCGCCGCGCTCGTTCGTCACCCCGAGCGCGTGCAGGTAGACGCTGCCCGCCGTGTCTATCGCGCGGCGCTTCCGCCGCTCGTGCCCCGAGGGCGCCGCGGCCGACAGCGTCGGCGTGTGCGCGGTGAGCCGCCCCTCGCCCCTGCGGCTAATCTCAAGCCGCAGGTCTTCTTTCGAGGTGAAAAGGTGGGCGCTCGAAAACTCGGCCCCGAGCAGCTCGCGCAGGAGCCGCGCGCCCTCTTCGTAGGCGTGGTTCTTGACCGCGTCGCGCGTCTTGTAGCGGTAGAGGAAGGAGAGCCGGCGGCCGCCCTTCAGCTCGGCGGGGCGGACGTAGACGTTCTTCAGGCCCGCGTCGGAGCCTCGGTATTTGGCGAGCGTGAGCTTGATGAAGGTGCCGCTGTCCAGACTCTCGTCCAGCGCGGCGAAGAACTGCTCCGCGGCGTTAACTTCAGGCATGCGTCAATTCCAGTGCAAAGCGCGGCGGCCCGCAGAACGGGGCGCGGCGCGTGCTACAGGTCGCCGCGGATTCCGCCGCCACCTTCCTGCGCCTTCCGCTCCATCTCTTCGCGCAGACTCCGGGGGCGCATGTCCGTCCAGACCTCTTTGATGTATTCGAGACACTCCTCTTTCGTCCCCGACTTGCCGGCGTCGTTCCAGCCGAGGGCGTTCTCTCGGTCGGCCGGCCAGATGGAGTATTGCTCCTCGTGGTTCACGACCACCTTGTAGATGGTGTTGTCTTCGTACTCTTCGCGGCTCATTCTTTTACTCTCCTTTGCGAATGGAAACCTTCGCCTTGTCAGTTCAGTCCGCCCGTGAAAGCTCCGCCATCAGCGTTGGGATTTCGGCTGGCAGTTCGCGCGCGAGGAAGCCGAGCGGCCCGACCTTGCGCGCGAGGCGCTCACCCGCCAGCGCGTGCAGGTAGACGCCCCACGCGGCCGCACGCGCGGGCTGCGTCCCGCGCGCGACGAGCCCCGCGACCAGCCCCGCGAGCACGTCGCCCGAGCCCGACGTGGCGAGCCCGACGCTCCCCGCGCGGTTGACGAAAGTCTCGCCGCCGGGCGACGCGACGAACGTCTCGCGCCCCTTGAGCACGACGACCGCGCGGAACTCCTCCGCCGCGCGCCGCGCCGCCGCGAGCGCACCGCCGCGCGCCGCGAACTCCTCGCCGTAAATCTCCGCCAGCTCGTCCGCGTTCGGCGTGACGACGGCGCGCCCGCCGAGCGCGTGCAGCAGGTCGCGCCCCGCGTTCAGACACGCGACCGCGCCCGCGTCGAGCACGACGGGCACGTCGCGGCACAAGCGCAGCGTCGCCTCCACGAAGCGCGCGACCGACTCGTCCTCGATCAACCCCGGCCCGACGCAGACGCACTGCGCCTTACCCAGATGTTCTTCGAGCCGCGCGCACGCTGACCTCGACAGTCTCCCCGCGCGCGTCTCGGGCAGCGCGAAGACGCGCGCCTCGGGCAGGCTCGACGCGACGAGCGCGGCGTTGGACGCGCCGGTCGCTATCTGCAACTTGCCCGCGCCCGCGCGCAGCGCCGCGGTGCCGGCGAGCACGACCGCGCCCGGCGTCTCGCGCCCGCCGCCCACGACCAGCACGCGCCCGCGCTCCTCCTTGTCGCCGCCCTCGTCGGGCCACGGCAGAGGCATCGAGCGGAGGAGTTCCGGCGTGATGAGGGTCGGCTCTTTCAAACTCAAGCCTCGGCCTCGCGCACCTCGTTGTTGCGCCGCGCCGCCAGCTCGGTCAGGGTCGTGAGGACTGAAGGGACGAGCGCGGATTCGCTCTCCTTCCCCTTGGCGCGCGCGCGGCCGATGCCGCCGGGGCCGGGCAGGAGGCGGTTGACGACGGCGAGGATGTCGGCGGTCGTCTCGGGGAAGAGCGTGCGGAACTTGACGGCCAGTTGCGCCTGCGTCGTGATGACAAGCTCGGCGCGTCCGCGTCGGCACGCCTCGACGATCTGCGCGGCGGCGCGTTCGGCGCCGATGGAGGTGACGGGGAGCGAGTCGCTGATGGCGAACCACGCGTACTCGGCGCGGTGCTGCCCCTTGAAGGTCGCGTTGCGCGGGCTGCCCGTGCGCATGAGGCCGGGGAAGACCGAGGTGACGACGATGCCGTCCTTCGCGAGTTCCGCGCGCAGGCCGTCGGAGAGGCCGGCGAGCGCGAACTTGCTCGCGCTGTAGGGGACGAGGTGCGGGACGCTGACGCGGCCGCCGATGGACGAGACGTTGACGATGCGCCCCTCGCGCCGCTGGCGCATCTGCGGCAGCACGGCGAGCGTCGCGTAGAGCGGCCCCCAGAAGTGGACGGCCAT
This sequence comes from Pyrinomonadaceae bacterium, assembly GCA_040510435.1. GTDB lineage: Bacteria > Acidobacteriota > Blastocatellia > Pyrinomonadales > Pyrinomonadaceae > QHXN01. Next base: position 9,363 of record JBEVJD010000443.1, read on the forward strand.
CGCCTGCTCGAAGTCTTCGAGCGTCATCAACTCAAGCGGCCCGACCTGTATGACGCCCGCGTTGTTGACGAGTACGTCCACGCGGCCGAAGTGGCGCGTGACGACATCCACCAATTCCCTCACCTGCGCGCGCTCGGTCACGTCGCACGGGAAGGCGTAGACGCGCGCGCCGCGCGACGCGAGGTCGGCGCGCGCGCGCTCAAGCTCACGCGGGTCGCGCGCGCAGATGGCGACGTTCGCGCCCTCCGCCGCGAACCCGCGCGCGAGCACGAGCCCCAGCCCGCGCGAGCCGCCCGTAATCAAAACTGTCTTGCCGTTGAAGTCGTACCCGCCGAACTTGTTGTAGATGGCCCGCGCCGCAAGGTACGCGCCCGCGCCCGCCGCCGCGAGCTTCAAAGCGTCTTTCAACCCCTCGTTCATCACCGCCCCCTTTAATGCAATAAAGGTCAGTACCGCCCGCGGTAGCGGGTGGGTCGTCGATGCCCAACCGCGCCGCATCGTAAAGGCACGCCCGCTACCGCGGGTGGTACTGACCTGAGCTTCAACCCTTCGTAAATTCCGCCACGACCGGCGTGTGGTCGCTCGGGCGCTCCCAGCCGCGCGGCTCGCGGTCAATCCAGGAGCGCTTGCAGCGTTCGGCCAGCGGCTCCGAGACCCAGACGTGGTCGATGCGCAGGCCCGTGTTCCGACGGAACGAGCCCTGCCGGTAGTCCCACCACGAGAAGTGCCCGCCGCCCGGGTTGTGCAGGCGGAACGCGTCCGTAAAGCCCCAACCCCGCACCTCCTCGATTGCCGCGCGCTCGGGCTCGCTGAAGAGGATGCGGCCGCGCCACAGTTCGGGGTCGTGCACGTCGCGGTCTTCGGGCGCGACGTTGAAGTCGCCGCAGAGCAGCACGTCGTCGTCGGCCCAGAACTCTTCGTCGAGGTGCGCGCGCAGCCGCGCGAGCCATTCGAGCTTGAACTTGTACTTGTCGGTGCCGACCGCCTGACCGTTCGGCACGTAGACGTTGACGACGTTGACGCCCCCCGTCCGCGCCGCGATGAAGCGCGCGTGCGCGCCCTCCTCGTCGCTCGACATGCCGCGCCGCACTTCTTCGAGCGGGTGGCGCGAGAGGATGGCCACGCCGTTGTAGGTCGGCTGCCCGTTGACGGCCGCGCCATATCCGGCCGCCTCGAACTCGGCCGCCGGGAAGCGCTCGTCCACGCACTTCAGCTCCTGCAAGCAGAGCACGTCCGGCCGCGCCTCTTCCAGCCAGCGCAGGACGAGCGGCAGCCGCGCCAGCACAGAGTTAACGTTCCATGTTGCGATTATCACGTTGCCGTATGATAGCCAACTCCGACCCGAATTTGTAGCGGGTCGGGAGAGACGTGTTATAAATTCAACAACTGAGGCGAGAGTCGGCGAATCATTTCCGGGAGGTCGGCGAGTTGACGGTAGGGCACGGCGTTTTAATCGTGGAGGACGACGAGGCGCGCTGCGCGTGGTTCCGCGAGCGGCTGCAAGGCAACCGGCTCGACGTGACCTGCGACGTGCGCACCGCCATCCGCTGGCTCGGCGAGCGTGACTACCGCGCCGTGCTGCTCGATCACGACCTCAGCGACGAGCACTACTTCTCGAACGAGCCCGACGACGAGCGCACCGGCTACGCCGTCGCCCGCTGGCTCGCCGACAACCCGACGGCGCAGCGCGACGCGCTCATCCTCATCCACTCGCTCAACTACACCGGCGCCGCGCGCATGCTGGGCGTCCTCCGCGCCGCCGGCCGCGACGCCGAGCACATCCCGTTTCATCATCTTCAGTTGGGATTGAGGATTTAAGAAGGCAGTAGGCAGTTAAGGCAGGAAAGCGGCCCGGAAGAAGTCGGTGGCGGCGGGATTATCAACTCGCCGCCTCCGACTTCTTTACGTCAGACACACCAGTTATAGGACGGATGCCTCAAGAAAGGCTTCCTGCCTTTCAACTGCCTACTGCCATCTGCCATCTGCCTACTATTTTGCGGGCACCGGCACGAAGAGCGCGTTGAGGACTCCGGCGAGGCGGTAGCCGGCGAGGGCGATTCGCTTGCGCATGAGCTTCTGCGCCGCGTCGGTGTACGCCTTCGAGGGCTCGCCGCCCTCCGTGATGTTCTTGTAGACGACCTCCCGCGCGAGCGTGTTGCTCTCGACGACCCACGTGTGCGGGTCGAGGTCTTTCCACTCGGGCATCGACTCCGCGGGAAACTCCGTCATTGCCGCCTGTGCCAGCGAGAGGATGCGATCCTTACCGGCCTGGTCGAGAGGACGCTTCGGGCTCTGGCCGAACTGCCCGGCGGCGGAGTCCCAGAAGAAGTGCAGACTGCTGGGGCGCGTCTCACCCGGCATCTGAAGTTTGAAGCCGTTGCCGCCCGCGTCGCCGTTCGGGTTCGAGGCCGAGTAGCGCGTCGCCGTGTGCAACGGCTGATGCACGTCGCCGACGAGGTGGTACAAGAAGCCGAGCGTCTCGGCGTCCGCCTTGTTCGAGCCCGTCCCCTTCCGCAGCGTGTTGATGGCCCAGTTGAGGCGCGACAGCACGTTCTCGGGCTCGGCGCCGACGTTGGTGCGCTCGGGGATGCCGTCCCAGATGGGGCGGAAGTCGATGTAGTGCCACATGTCGTAGGTGGAGTTGAGCGAGTCGCCGCGGAAGTCGTCCATCCAGACGGCGATCTGAACGGGGTCGTAGGTCTTCTCGCACGTCTCGGCCATGTAGTAGCCGGCGCAGAGCGTGATGAGTGGGCGCCGGCCTGCGGGCGCGATGAGCAGGCCGTCAACCTTCGCCTTCGCCGCGGGGCTGAGGCGCAGGTAGGCGACCTGCGCCACCATCATGTGCCCCGTGTCGTGCCACGCCAGCGCGCTGGTTTGTTTCGTCAACAGCAACGCGAGGGCGATGAAGAGTCTAAAACGGAAGCGCATGGTTCTCCTCCTGGGGGGAATGTAACAGCGGTGCCGCGAGCGTTAGCGGGCGGGTCGGCGTTACGCGGCGCGGGACTTTGTCGCAGGACGTACCCGCTCCCCACCGCTCGCGGTACGGTTCGAACTATTTGTAGAGCAGAGCGCGCGCGCGGGCGCGGCGGAACTCGGCGAGCGCGGGCTGCCACGCGCGCTCGATGGACTCGGGCTCATCGGCGCGGCGGACGCGCTCAAGGGTGTCGTCGTTGACGAGCAGGCGCCTGTAGTCCTCGACCTTCCAGTCCGCAGGGAAGAGCCTGCGGAGCGCGACGGCCAGCTCAAGCCCCGTGCGGACGGGACGGAAGCGCGCGCGGTCGGTGATGATGAGGTTGACGCCGCCGCACTCCTGCTCCTTGAAGACGGAGGCGCGCGGCGTGAACCTGACGGGCACGAAGCGCACGCCCGCCAGGCCACGCCCGTTGAGGTAGGTCGCCAGTTTCCGCCCGTCAATCCAGGGCGCGCCGACCACCTCGAACGGCGTGTCCGTCCCGCGCCCGACCGAGACGTTCGTGAACTCAAGCAGCCCGACGCCCGGGTACAGAGTCGCCTCCGTCAGGCTCCTCATGTTCGGCGAGGGGTTGACCCATACCTGCCCCGTCGCGTCGAGCCACATCCCGCGCCGCCAATTCTCCATCTTGATGACGCGCAGGTCGCAGCCGAGTTGGCGCTGCTCGTTGAAGAGCCGCGCCAATTCGCCCACGGTCATCCCGTGGCGGACGGGGAGCCGGTGGTAGGCGGTGAACGAGAGCTTGTCGGCGTCGGCCACGGGCCCTTCCACGTCGGCGCCGCCGATGGGATTCGGTCGGTCGAGGACGATGACGGGGACGCGCGCCTTCGCCGCCGCCTCCATCGCGTTGCCGAGCGTTGACATGTACGTGTAGAAGCGCGCGCCGATGTCCTGTATGTCGAAGACGAGCGCGTCCAGTTCCTTCAAGTGCTCGGGCCGGGGGCGGCGCGTCTCGCCGTAGAGCGAATAGACGGGGAGCCCGGTCTTCTCGTCCTTCGAGTCAGAAATCTTCTCGTCCGCCTGTCCGCGGATGCCGTGCTCGGGCGAGAAGAGCGCGGTGAGCTTCACGCCCGGCGCCTCGCGCAAAACGTCTATGGTCTGGCGGCCCGCGCGGTCGCGCCCCGTGTGGTTCGTGATAAGCCCGACACGCAAGTTCTGCAAGTCCTTGAAGCCGTCGCGCGCGAGCACGTCGATGCCGTTGAGCACGTCGGCCTGCTCGGGCGTGAGCGCGCCGCCCTCCTCCGACTTGCGCGCCTCACTCACAGCGGAGGTGAACTTCGCCAGCCCGGCGACCATGTCCTGCACGTACCGCGTCTGCTCGGCGTGCGCGCGCGCGACCGCCGCCGTGTCCGTGACGGCGCCCGCGACGACGTTCGCCACGCGGCCGCGCAGAGGCCCCACGTCCCCCTTGCCGTCCGGGTGAACGCGGTTCGAGAGGAAGACGACGAACGTCTCGCTCGCGGGGTCTACCCAGAGTGAGGTGCCCGTGAAGCCCGTGTGGCCGAAGGAGCCCGGCGGGAAGAGGTCGCCGCGGTTGGTCGAGAACGTCGTGTTCACGTCCCAGCCGAGGCCGCGCGCGCCGCCGTCCTCCGTCACCTGCCGCGGCCGCGTCATCTCGGCGACGCCGAGCGGCGAGAGGATGCGCGTGCCGTTGTACTCGCCCCCGTTCAAAATCATCTGGCAGAAGACGGCGAGGTCGTCGGCGGTCGAGAAGAGTCCGGCGTGGCCGGCGACGCCGCCCATGCGATTGGCCGTCGGGTCGTGCACCTGCCCGCGCAGCATCGTCTCGCCGGACGCACCCACGTCGCCCGTGCCGCCGAGGTAACTCCGCATCCCGCGCACGGACTCGGTCGGTGCGATGCGTATGGCGGACGCTTCAGCCCCCGTGCCTGGGCTGAGCCCGCGGAAGCCCGTGTCTTTCATCCCGAGCGGCTCGAAGATGTTCCTGCGCGCGAAGGCGTCGAGCGGCTCGCCCGAAACCCTGTGGATTATCTCGCCCATGACGATCATGCCGATGTCGCTGTAGACGAAGCGCGCGCCCGGCGCGTTGCGCAGGGGTTCGGCGTAGAGCCGCTTCAGCATCTCGTCATGCCCCTCCCAACGGTCGCTCAGGTCGAAGTCGGGCGCGTAGCCGGAGCGGTGCGTGAGCAGGTGCTCGACGGTGATGCGCTCCCGCCCTTCGCTTTTGAGTTCGGGGATGTAGCGCGAGACCGGGTCGGCCAGACGGAGCTTGCCGCGCTCGACGAGTATTAACGCGCTGGTCGAGGTTGCGACGACTTTGGTCAGACTCGCCAGGTCGAAGACCGTGTCAATTGTCATCCCCTCGCGCGCGGGCACGAGCGCGCGCGCGCCGTAAGCCTTGCGCCAGACGACGCCGCCGCGGCGCGCGACGAGCACGACCGCGCCGGGCAGCTCCTTCTTCTGGATGGACTCGGCCACCACGCCGTCGATGAAGGCGAGGCGGTCGGCCGCCATCGAGACCTTCGCGGGCGCGACCGAGGGCAGCGCCGCCGCGTGTGCGTGCGCGACGACGGCGAACGTCAGGAGGACGGCCGCCGTCGCCTGAAAAGCCTTCGAGACCTTCGGGGATGTTTGGTTCATTTGCTGGAGGCAGTCGCCGCCGGTGTCGCCGGGGCTTTCAACTGGATGCCCGTGCCGCGCGGGTAGAGGCCGGGGAGCGAGATGGGGAGGCGCCCGCTGAAGTCTGCGCGGCCCAGGAGCGCGCGCGCCGCGGCGCGTTGCAGGCTCGGCATGTCGCCGTAGGCGACGACGTACGTCCCGAGCCCCTTGAAGCTTTGCAGAAGGTACGGGTTGCCGAAGCTGACGCCGACGACGGGCACCTTCTTCTCGATGAGCGCGTTCAGCACGCGCGCGCCCTGCTCGGGGAGCCCGACGCTGTTGGTCGCGCCCGAGCGCACGCGCCCGTACATCGAGGCGATAACCACGTCCGCCTTCTGCGCGCGCTCAATCGCGTCCGCGACTTCCGCCTCGGTCGAGCGCGAGTCGAGCACGACCGTCTCGGGTCGTGTGCCGAGCCGCGCCAACTGCGACACGAA
>JBEVJD010000444.1:0-16050 GCA_040510435.1 Pyrinomonadaceae bacterium
TCTTCGGCCGAGGCCGCGATGGACTCGGCCTGCGTGGTCGTCTCGCCGAGCGACGCCGTCATCTCGTTGGCGAGGCTGAAGGCGGAGTCGAGCGAGTGCGTCTGCGCCTCGGCCCCTTGCGTCACCTCGTTGGCGACCCGCGCGATCTCGTGCGCCGAGTCCGCCACCTGCGCCGCCCGCTCGCGGACGGCGTTCGCGTTGAGGCTCGTCGCCCCGCCATCAATCTGTGCTGCCATGACCGTCTCCTGTTAACCGCCGGCTTCAAGCAATCGGCTGCTGGTCGCCGATGTCAATCACCTCTTGCAAATTGAGGACAAGAATCATCCGCCCGCCTATGGTCGCGATGCCTTCCAGGTACTTCCCGCTCAAGCCCGTAATCGCTTCGGGCGGCGGCTCGATTGTCCCGGCGGGGATGCGTAAGAACTCGCGCGCCGTGTCCACGATCAGCCCGATGGTGCGCCCCCCGCTGCTGACGACCACGAGGCGCGCGCGCAGGTCGTAGGGAATCTTCTCGAAGCCGAAGCGCACGCGCAGGCTGAGCGCCGGGATGACCTGCCCGCGCGCGAGCACGACGCCCTCGACCGCGGGCGTCGCGTTCGGCACGGGCGTGATGTGCTCGATCATCTCCATCTGCTGCACGAAGCGGCTGCGCACGCCGTACGTAGTCCCGGCCAGCTCGAAGAGGATGAAAGGTTCGGCGTCGTTCGTTGTATTCGACATGATTGTTCAGGCCGCCCCGCTGACTTTGGCGAGCCGGCCGCCGAGCACAGAATGTTTGAGGGCGGCCACGTCGAGGATGAGCACGACGCGCCCGTCGCCGAGGTCGGTGGCGCCCGCCACGCCCGCGACCTTCACCAGCGGGTCGTTCAGGCCGCGCACCACGACCTCCCTCTGCCCGACCGCGCGGTCAACGGCCAGCCCCACGGCGCCCGCGCCGCCGCCGATGACGAAGACGTGAAAGGAATCTCCCCTCGTCTCTTCGAGACCGAAGAGTCGAGCCAGTCGCACCAGCGGCAGCACCCCGCCGCGGTAGGCGACGATCTCGTTGTTCTCCAAAACCCTCACCGACGAAGATTCGACCTCGATGATTTCGCGCACGACCGTCTGCGGGAAGGCGAATCTCTGGCCGCTGACCGTGGCGATGAGGGCGTCGGCGATGGCGAGCGTCAGGGGCAGCTCAATCGTGAAGCGCGTCCCGCGATTCTTCTCGGTCGCCAGCCTGAGCGTCCCGCCGAGCTCCTCGACGGTGCTGCCGACCACGTCCATCCCGACGCCGCGCCCGCTGGCGCGGTCGGCCTCGTCGCGCGTCGAGAAGCCCGGCGCGCAGATCACTTCCAGCAACAGCGCCTCGTCGAGACGCACGTCCCCCGCGATCAACCCGCGCGCCCGCGCCCGCGCGGCGACGCGCTCCGCGTCAATGCCGCGCCCGTCGTCCGCGATTTCGATTAGAACGTTTTCGCCCGAGGTCGCGGCGCTGAGTGTGATTGTGCCTTCCGGCGACTTCCCCGCCGCGGCGCGCTCCTCAACGGTCTCCAGCCCGTGGCTGACGGCGTTGCGGACGAGATGCAGGAGCGGATCCATCATCCGCTCGACGAGGAACTTGTCGATCTCCGTCTCCCGCCCCCGAAGGTCGAGCCGAATCTCCTTGCCGCTCTCGCGCGCGAGGTCGCGGACGACGAACCTCATGCGCTCGAAGATTTCGCCGACCTGCACCATCCGCACGCGCATGACGCCTTCGCGCAGGTCGCGCAACTGGCGCGACATCGCCTGACTCGTCTCCTGCAACGCGCGCCACTCGGCGGGCGCGACGTGCCGCTGCAAGTGTTTCAGGCTCTCGTCCAAACGCGCGCGGCTCGTGACCAGCTCGCCGATGAGGCGCATCAAATCGTCCAGTCGCGCGAGGTCAACGCGCACGACGTTGGAGGGCGCCAGCATTGACGCGGCGGGCGCGGCCGAGGTCGGGCGGGAGTCTTCGCCCGGGTCGGAAACGGGGGTCGCCTGTTCGTTCGTCGGCGATGTCTGAGTCGTGGCCGGGGTCGCTGCTTCGACCGGGGTGTACGTCAGGTTGTCTTCGTGCCAGTCCGCGAACGTTGCTTCTTCGACGCCGGTGGCGACGACGAACACGAAGACGATCTCGCCCTGCCCCCTGACCTGCGGCGTGGCTTGCAGAATCTCTCCGACCTCTTGCAGGCGCGCGCGGACGCTGTTGACGTTGATGCCGCGTTCGGAGAGCACGGGCGTCGGGACGAATTCAAACCGCCAAGCGCGCGTCTGCTCTGACCGACTTACGGCGCCGGACGGTGGAGCCGGGCTCCGCTCGGACTCCGCACCGGCGGCGCTTGTGTCAACTGTTCTTGAGGGCGCGGGGGGTTCGGTCGTCGGCGTGGCCTCCGAATGTAACGCACGAAGTCGCGCGACGGTGGTGTCGATGGCAGGGGCCGTCTCATCTTTGCGACGTGCGGCGATGACCCGCTCAAGCACCGTCGTCGCCGCCATGAGGGTCTCGACGCCCTCCACGCCGGGCCGCACCTCCTTCTGGCGCAAGGCACGCAGGTAGCTCTCCATGTGGTGGGCGAGCTGCTCCGCCTCGGTCAAGTCAACCATCGCCGAGATGCCTTTGAGCGTGTGGAAGCTGCGGAACAGTTCGTCGAGCAGGGACGGGTCAACGTCCGGCCGCCCGGCCTGCTCTTCGAGCGCGAGCAGGTGACGGCGCACGAGCGTCAGGTGCTCGTCGCACTCGGCGAAGTAGTCGTCGAGGAACTGCGCGAAAAAATCGCCGCCGCTGTCGAGGTGCGGGTCAGACACTAGGCCCTTTCCGGATGAGCTTTCAACAAGGCTTCTGCCTGCGCGGATAGCGCCTGAGGCGCGAACGGCTTGGTCAGATACACGGACGCCCCGGCGGCGAGCGCGTCCGCGCGGCTCGCCTCGTCGCCCCTCGTCGTCAGCACGATGACGGGGATGCGGCTGTACGCCTGGTGTCTGCGCAGGAAGTCCAACACCTCCAGGCCGTGCATGTCCGGCATATTCAGGTCGAGAATCATCAAGTCCACGGGGGCAAGCGCCAGCCGCTCGATGGCTTCGAGGCCGCTGCTCGCTTCGCCGAAGCTCACGCCCGTCAGCGAGCGCAGCGAGGCCGTGACCATCCTCCTCATGGTCGGCGAATCGTCAACAATCAAAATGTTGCTCATAGGGGGCCGCGTCACACGTTTACCTGTACGGGATTAACTTTTTTACTGGTGGCTGGAGTTGATAATAACAGGCGTTCCGCCGGCAAGCTATATCGGCTCCCCGTTCGCGGCAGCGGCGGCACAGTCGGGCGGTCTGCTCGCGAGTGGATAATGAAGACAGTTGACCACGGAGGCACAGCGGCACGGCTTTAATGTTTTAAGTACTGTGCCGCTTCCGTCAGTTCCGCGACCCGCATCGTCATTAACTCTCAAGCAACTTTCGCCGCTCAAATCTCCGCACGCGCCGTGCGCGTCGCCGTGCGCCCGCAGTCGGGGCAGGTGTGAGCCTCGATGACGACCTCGGCCGCCTCCGCTTCGGACTCGGGCGCGGCGTCGTAGTCGATCTTGTCCGCGTGGTGGTTCATCTCCGACCCGCAGTCCGGGCACTTCATCTTGTCCATGTCAGACATCACGCCTCCTGTTTCTTACTCAAGCGACACGTTCTCGCGGCCGTGCCTTAAGACCCGCGCCATCCAGATCAGCTCCTTGAGGAACTGGTCGGCGCGCTTCACGTAAGCCCGGTCGAGCAGGTTCCCCGCGTCGTCGAAGAGCTTCTGCGCCCCGGAGAAGTTCATGTCCCAGAAGATGGTGACGAGCCCCAGTTCGCGCAGCACCGGCAGGAGATTCTGGACGACGCGCGTCCCGCCGAAGCCGCCGGCCGAGACGCCGCAGACGCCGACCGCCTTGTGGATGTACTCCTTGAGGTTCGTGTCGAGCGCGTGCTTGAGGAGCCCCGGGTAGCCGTGATTGTACTCCGGCACCACGATGACGAGCGCGTCGGCGCGGCGCATCTGCTCGGAGAAGCGCGCGTCCTTGATCGACTCGCCCGCGTCCTCCATCGAGAGCTTGAGTTCGCAGATGTCGATCAGCTCCGTCTCGACGCCGCCGCGTTTTGACACTTCGCCCAACATGAACCGCGCCGCCATCTCGCTCGCGCGACCCTTGCGCGCCGTGCCGAGGATGACGGGGATGTAAAGTTGTCTCTCCATGTCCATATCATATACCCGATGAGCATTCATTTGAGCGCACAGCAGCGAGGGCACGGCGACAAGGACTTCAAAAAAATTGACCCGGGACACAACCTGCCGGCGGCAGGCCGTGTCTCGGGTCGCGTCTTTTGTGTTGACGTTGGCGCTCAGCGCGAAGCGTTCTGCGCCGGCCGGGGGGCGTAGCTGACGCGTCGCGTTTCGCGGAAGCGGCCGCCTTCGAGCGCGCCCTCGACGATCTCGTAGCCGAGCAGGGCGAAGACGCGCCCGCGCAGGAAGAGCGGCCGCGCGTTGCCGTACCAGTCCACGCAGGAGGCGCGGCACTCGTCGTCGGCCGCCGTCTCGGGTCGCGCCGCGAGTTCGCCAATCTCCGACAGGTTCAGCGACTCGTTGCGGAGGAAGAGGACGGCGGCCGACTCTTCGAACAGGTGCTCGAAGCCCGGGCGGCCGGGTCGGCTGATCGGCAGGCCGAGCAGACCCGAGTCGGGGCCTTCCGGCTTGTAGAAGAAGCCGTGGCTGCGCAGCTCGCCCTGCGAGGCGCCCTTGCGCGTGTAGCGCCCCGCGGCGCGCGGCCCGCCGCCGAGCCGCACGCTGGTGAAGTGCAAGTCCTTCTCGTCGGCCCCCACGACGACCGCGTCCGGGCCCAGAGCCTCTATCCGATCCACCCCGTGCTCAAGCTGAACCGAGACGACCTCGCCCCCCGCCCAGGGCGCCGCGTAGAGGGTCGAACGATTCTCAGCGCCCGGCGGCCCCCAGCCGCTACCCGTGCCGTAGAGCAGATACTCGCCGACGAATCTGTTCTGGAAGGTGTCGCCCGGCGGCTCCGGGAGCCGGCGGTAGCTTGAGGCCGGGGCGGCGTCACGGCCGTCCGAGAAAATCCAGACCGGCACGCGCAACAGCCGCACGTCGCCCGCCGCCGCCTCCGCGTCCCACATCCCGTCGCCGGACGCGCCGGAGCGCACCAGCACGTTGAGGTGGCCGTCCTCGCTCTCAAGGAACGAGAACTGATCCACGGGGCTGCCCGCGGCGCGCAGGGCGCTCGGGCCGGAGCCGTCGAGCGGCATGCGGTACACGGTCGAGCGCGAGACACCCTGCTCCTCGTCGCCATCCCAGTGGCTCGCCCAGACGTACACGGCGCGCGGCGACACGTAGAAGACTTGCCCCGGCGGGCCGACCAGCGCCGTCGCCCCGCAGGTCATGTCGCCGCGCGCGAGGTCGCACACCGTCACCGTGTGCAGCGACAGGTCGCCGGCATCGCTCAAGTCCTCCTCGGGGCGGTAGACGCGCGTCGCCGGGATGATGCGCCGGAACTCGCTCTCCTCGTCGCCCTTGCGCCACCGGCGCAGCGCCGGGAACGACTCGAACGGGTTTTCGGAGTCGGGCGAGAGGTCGAGCGGCGCGTAGAAGACGAGCTTGTTGCCGATGAGGCGGCTCGCGTAGTTGCGCGACGAGTAGTAATCGTCCGAGCGCAGTTGGTAGGTGGCGCGGTAGCTGAGGCGGCCGTCGCGGTCGATGCGGAACAAACCGACCTCCGTGCCGCCCCGTTCGTAACTGTAGCCGACGACGGCGACCGTTTCGTCCGAGACGAGCAGCTCGTCGTACCAGGTGCCGTCCGGGTCAATGTCCGGGCCGAACGCGTCGAGGGCGGAGACGGGGCGCAGCCGGCCGCCGCTGATGTCTATGGTGAAGAGCCGGCCGCGCCGCAGCACGACGAGGTGGTTGCCGTGCAGCTTGACGATCCCGCCTTCGTCCACGCCCGCGTGCTGTACGTTCGTGACTGACTCGTCGGCGTCGGTACCGGGCTCCGCCGCCCGCGCCGCTCCGGTTTGGACGGGTGTCGAAGGGGCGGCGTCCACCGCGAGCGCTTTCACCGTCGGCGCGAGCGGCGACTTCCGCTCCCGCGCGACGCCGAGTTTTCGCAGATACCTCTTTAGCTCACGCTCCGAGCGGAACGCGCGCAGCCGCTTCTTTTTTTTAAGAGACTTTGCGTGCGCGATGGTCGCGCCGCCGCCCGGCTCCGCCGCGGAGCCGGGCGCGCAGTGGGCGGCGAAAGCGACCACGATGAACAGTAAGACGAAGGTCTTCATTGGTTCCACCTCGCTCCTCAAAAATCTGCTCCCACCGAGTTCTGCCAGATGGAACGTGGCCGCCGCGGATTACTTGCGCCCCAAGACGCGGCGACGCCCGCGCGGGACTTGCGGGCCCGCGCGGGCGTGCTGCTGACGGCTCACCTCACGCGCTCGCGCGCAGCTCAACGGCGCTTCGCGTGAAAGGTCTTATTAACGATCAGCCAACGGCCGTCTATCTTGAGCATGGACATGTAGTCGGTGAAGACGACGCCCGGGTAGTCCAGCGTCAGCTTCACGACCGCCGAGTCGCCGGTGATGTCTACGCTGTCGATTTTTCGCTTCCTCTGCGCCTCGTCCGCGGCGGGCTTCCCCGCGGCGCGGGAGATGTACTCCTCGGAAGTCCACTGGGTCAGCTTGCCTTCACGCATGAAGAAGAGCTTCGCGTCCGGGTGGAACACCTTCCGGAAGTGCTCGCCCTGCCCCGTCGCGTGCCCCTGGAAGTAGTGCTCGATGGCCGCGCGCACGGCCGCCTCCTCCGACTCCTGCGCCGACGCGGGCGCGCAGGCGACGAAGAGCAGAATCAGAACGACGACCGACAGCCGGTTGCAATGAAGCATGTGAATCTCCTTTGACTGATTTGCCCGAATTATATCTACGGGGGTTTACTTTCAGAAAGCTGCCCGCATATTTTACCGAACGATTCGATCAAAAATGGTAGTATGTGCCGCCGCTCGTCCGGGCTGAGGTCGGGGCGGCGGCGTCACAACCAACTTTTTCTCAAACCGGTTTTTGAACACGAAAGGAGTTAGGATGCGAACAGCGAGAGGGGGACTGGCAGTCTCCTTGGGGCTTCTGGTGTTCGCCGCCGTCGCGTGCAACTTTAGCGCCTCGACGGCCAACATCAGCGACCTGAAACTCGGCAAGGATCAGGCCGCCACACAGCCGACGACGACCTTCGCGCCGGGCGACACGGTCTACGCGGTCGCGACCATTTCCAACGCCCCGGGCGCGGTCAAGGTGACGGGGCGCCTCGCCATCGAAGAGGTGGAGGGCGAGCAGAGCGGGCCCATCGCCGGGCTCGAAAAGACGCTCGACCTGCCGGGCAGCGGCACCGCGACTTACACCTTCACGCCGCCCCCGTCGGGCTTCCCCAAGGGCAAGTATAAGGTCGAAGTCCTCATGCTCAACGAGGCCGGCGAGCAGAAGGATCAGAAGTCCGCGAGCTTTACCGTCAACTGATTTCCGGCCCCTTAATCCGTGCGTCGCCGAAGAGCTAATCGGCGGTAAGTTTTCACCACAGAGACACAGAGACACGGCTGGTTGACTTCTTCATCTTGAGAAGTCTTCGAGCCGTGTCTCTGCGTCTCTGTGGTGAAAACTATTTCTTCGCGGGCGAGGTCTCGACGAGAATCTGCCGGATGGCCGCCTCGCGCGAGAGCTTGCCGTCGAGGTAAGCCTGCCAGTGAGTTTCGAGCGACGGCCTGAGGCCGCGGAAGGGGCCTTCGTACATGTCGAGGATGAAGGGCCGGTAGTCGCGCACGCCGCGCCGTGCGAGCGCGCGGCGCGTCAGTTCGCCCGACGTGTAGAACAGGATCGCGTGCCAGAGGTTCGCCGACGGCTTGAGCCCCGTCTCGTCCGCGGCGCGCTTGAGGTCGGAGCCGATGGCGTACTGCGGGTCGGAGTCCACGATGGCGTGCGAGGGCTCGTGTGTCAGCGCCTCCAGCGCCGCGAAGCCCTGCGTCCCCTTCTCCGTGCTCGCGATGACGGCGTGCGCCGACTCGCCCTCGCCGACCGTGTACGCGCCGAACTGCCACGCGAAGGACGTGACATCGACGAGGATGTTCTTCGGGAACGGCGTCGCGTAAACCTTCGCGTGCGCTTCGGCCAACTCCTCCGCGGCCGACGCGAGCAGAGGCTCGGCGACGGCGATCCAGAAGCGGTTCGCGCGGTCGTCCTCCTCCCACTGCGCGACGCGGTAGAGCGGCATCGCCGCTTCGAGCACCTTCTTCGCCGCCGCGGGAATCGTGCCGGGCAGCTTGTCCGCGTTCGTCCCCGACAGCGTCGCGTTCAGGCTTATCAGTTCCTTGTCGAAGATGGGGTTGCGCCTGCCGAGATAGGCGCGGTAATCCTCGACGGCCTTCGACCACTTCGCGAGGTCTTCGCCGGACAGACCGGCCGGCGGCTTGTCCCACTTGAAGCGCGCCTCGTAGACGAGCCGCTGGTGCAGGTTGACCCAGGGGTTACTCTGCAAACGGTAGCGGCCGACCCGCGCGGGCGCGGCCGGCCTCTCCTGCGCCGCCGCGCCGGCCGCCAGCACCAACCCGCAGAGGAGGGCCGCGACAAAAAGGGACGAACGACGTGTGCGGTTCATGAGTCCTCCCTCAAAGGCTTGCGCGCGACGACGCCCGTGGCGCAGCCGTGAAAATAGGAGACGAGCCCCGCGTCAAAGCCCGCCGTGCGCAACACCCCGACCACGGGCCCGCAGCCCTGAAAGCGCTCCGTGTAGACGCCGAGCATGCGGTAGTTGTGCGGGTTGCCGAGCAGCGCCCTCCCCAACACGGGCACGACCCTTTTCAGATACCACATGAAGACGGGCCGGAGCGCCCAGCCGCGCGGCTCCGACATCTCGATGAGCGATACGACGCCGCCGGGGCGCACGATGCGGAACAGCTCGGCGGCGAGCCCTTCGCGCAGCTCGGGCGCCAGCGTCTTGAGGCCGAACGCGATGAGGACTCTGTCCATCGAACCGTCCGCGAGCCCCGTCGCCAGCGCGTTACCTTCCCGAACTTCGACCGCGCGCTGCGGGAGCCGTTGGCGGCGCTCGTGCGCGCCTTCGAGCATCCCCGGCGAGAGGTCGAGGGCGACGAGGCGGCCGTCCCCGATGCGCTCCAGGATGAACGGCCAGCACTCGCCGCGCCCGCACATCAGGTCGCAGACGGCGTGCCCCGGCTCCAGGCTCGCGTGCTCGACGAACTGCCGGCGGAACCGCCACGAGAAGCCGAGCGACGTGATGTAGTTCACGCGGTCGTACGAGCTCGACATCTCGTCGAAGAGCGCCTTGAGGTACTCGAATGAGTAGATGTCTTCCATCGGTGTGCCGCCGCCCGCGCGCGTCACGCCCCGCCCGAGACTAAGGGGCGGCGTCTTGCGATTCGTTCAAGGCCCGCCATTCGCTCGCGAGCATCGCGTACACGACGAGGTCGTTGAAATGGTCGTGCATCCACTCGGCCTGGAGCAGCGTCCCCTCCTGCCTGAACCCCAGCCGCTCGGGAATCCGCCGGCTCCTCCGGTTCTCGACGGCGCACTGCATCTCCACGCGGTTCAGCTTCAGCTCCCCGAAGGCGTGGCCGACGAGCACGCGGCAGGACTTCGTCATGAGCCCCTTGCCCTGGAACTGCGCCCCGAGCCAGTAGCCGATCTCGGTCTTGCGGCTGTCCCAGTCGAGGTAGTTGTACCCGACCTGCCCGGCCATCTCGCCCCTGTACCAGATGGCGACGTTGAAGCCCTTGTTTTCGGCGAACTGCGTGAGGTTGCGCTTGATGAAGTCGCGCGCGTTCTCGATGGTGCGGTCGTCCTTCAACCACGCCGACCACTCTTTGATGTGCGCGCGGTTCTGCTCGATGAGCGCGTTCAACTGCTCGACGTGCCGCGGCTCAATCAGGCGCAGCTCGGCGTCTTCGTCTAATCTGTAACTGAACATGTCCGCCACCGCCCCGCACTGTGTTTGAGGTGAAGAGCCAATAACGTTAACGCCGACCGGATGTCACGCCCTGCACGGCTCATTGCGGCTCGGCGAGTTCGCCGTAGAAGGCGTAGTCGGCTTTCCTGCCGCTGATTTGCAGGCGCCAGTGCGTGAAGTCTCCGGCGTCCTGGCAGCCGTTGCCGCGCCCCTGTAACACGAGCAGGTATTTCGCCGGGGCGACCGTCCCGGCGCGGAAGAAGCCCGTGCCCGACACGCGCCCTTCGAAGCGCCACTCTTTATAAAGCAGCGGGCCGCCGCCGGGGCTCGTCCGCGCGTCGTGGATGTCGGCCGCGTAGCTCGTCATTCTCGCGGGCAGGGGCAGGCTGAGCGTGCCCGTCTGGCCCCCGTCGCGGAACACGAGCCTCCACGCGCCGCCGACGAGCGAGCCTTCGAGCGTGTACCTCTCGGCGCGGTGAGACAGACCCTTCGCGGTCTCCTCCATGTCAGCCTCGGTCAGGTACAGATGCGCCGTCCGGCCGAAGCGCACCTGCCGCACGATGCTCAGCTCGTACTCGCTCGGCCTGCTCGTCCCGACGTGGTAGGTGCCCTCGTTGGAACAGCACGCGCACGCCCACGCGGCGCGCCCCGACAACAGGAGCAACGCCGCCAACGCCGCCGACGCGAACAGAGACAGCCTTCGACCTCTCATCTTCCCCTCCCTCTATCGCCTCAATCGAAGTCACGGACGGAGTTCTGTGGACGGCTGTAGCTTCGTCACCAGCTCAGGGATTCCGGCAATCGCATTTTGAACTTCGACATCGGTCATTCGTGATTTTCCTGTGGCAGCGCGTCGCGCGCGGGCAGGACGCTGAGCGCTTCGAGGTGGAACTGGGGGACGGTCTGCGGCTCGGCCGCATGGCAGGTGATGAGGTTGCGGAAGTCGGACGTGCGGCGCACGACGTGCGCCTCGTGGACGCGCCCGTCGGCGCTGCCTTCGAACCTGACGCGCCAGGAGTCTGCGCCCTCGGGGTGCGCGGAGAGGAAGTGAAGGTCTTCGACCCCGGCCACGCCCGTCTCTTCGCGCACGAAGGCTTCGGCGGCCTGGATGGGGTGCGTGTAGCAGGCGCGCCCGCGGAACTCTTCCGCGAGGACGCGCCCCGCGCGGTATGCGTCCACGACGCGGCGGCCGGCCTCGGGCGTGGCGTGCGCGTAGAAGAGGCCGTGCGGGAAGCAGACGAGGTTGCCCGCGAAGCGGTCGCCGCCGACGTGCGACGACTGCCAGACCGACTCGCCCGCGTGCTCGCGCAGGGCGTTATACAGAGGCACTCCGAACTTCGCGCAGCACTTGTCGCGGCGGCCGTGCGTGCAGACGAGGAAGACCGGGCCGGGGCAGACCTCGCCGCCCTGTAGGTCGCGCCCCGAAGCGATGGCCGCGAGGTCGTACGAGAGCGCGTCGAAATATTTTTCCAGGCGCAAGCGCACGACGAAGGGCGCGCGCTCGCGGCAGCGCACGACGAAGAGGTTCATGCGCGCGTCGCGGCGGCCGCGGTCGGTCTTGATGAAGAGGAGGCGCGAGTGGCGTATGCGCGCCATCGCGGCGTTGAAGAATTGTTTGACCTCGGGCGGGAGCGCGCTCTCCTCGAACGCCTTGCGGCCCCAGCCGTGCGGGTATTCGAGGAGGAACCACACGGCGCCCGTCGAGGCCGTGCCCGTGCTCCGCTCGCCCGCGCGCCGAGAAAGCTCCGAGCAGAAGAAGCGCGACGCGTTCGCGCGCTCGGCCTCGCCCACGACCGACTGCGTCAACTGCCCCTCGTCAGACTGCTTCACGCGCCCCCTCGCCCTTCAACGTCGAAGACGACGAACCCACTGTGCGCCAGCTCGACGAGGAAGGCGCGCACGGTCTCGGCCGTGACGCGGCCCCGGGCGGCCTCGCACAACTCCGCGACCGTGCAGGCACGGCGCTCGTCGAGCGCGCGCAGGACTGGCAGCGCGCCTTCGGCGAAGCGCCAGCGTTGACCCATCGAGTCGAACTCGACGACGCCGCCCGCGGCCTCCAACCTGAGCGGGCGCGGGGCCGAGAGCCGCACGACCGTCGAGCCTTCGGGCGCGGCGGCGGCGGGCGTGGCGACCCAGGGCAGGGCGACGCCGGGCCGCGGCTCGGCGCGCGCGTCGAGGTCTTCGTAAAAACTCTCTGCGAGCGAGTCGTCCCACGCGGCCAGCAGCTCTTCGCGCAGGCGCGCGGCGTGCGCGGCGCGTGCGGCCGGGGACTTAAGACGCGGGAGGTCGCGCCGGAAGGTCTCGGACGCGCGCACGCGTTCGGAGAGCCAGCGCAGAAGGTCGAGCCCCGTGCGGTTGTGTATGCCGACCGTCAGGTGCATCGTCGGCTCGGCCAGCGGCACCGCGACGTGCCACCAACCGCGCGGGATGTAGAGCAGGTCGCCGTCTTCGAGCGTCCCCTCCCAGAGGGGCTCGTGCTCGGGCTTCTCGGCCTTCTCGATGTCGTTGACGAGAGGATAGGGACGCGTCTGCCCGTAGACGCTCCAGCGCTTCCGCCCCGTCACCTGTAGGATGAAAACGTCGTGGTCGTCCCAGTGCAGGTCGAAGCCGCGCGAGGTCTGCCAGCCGGCGTAGAGGTTGACCTGCACGCGCTCGCGGAAGAAAAGCTCAAGCCCCTTCGCCAGCTCCTCGACGGGCTCGGACAACTCGTCCACCGCGTCGAGCACGAGCGTCGCGCCCTCGCGCAACTGGCGCGCGAGGCCCACGCTTTTGAGTCTCGGGATGGTCGTCCTCTGTCGCCCGCCGGTCTGGTGGCGGAGGTAGGAAGAGACGGGCAGGGACTTGCCGTCGCGCACGAGCCGCAGGCGCGGGAAGTCGAGCCGCTGGCGGCTGACGATCTCACTCAGCCGCGCCCAAGGCATCATGTGCGCGAAGCGCCCGGCGTGCCCGCGGACGTGCAAGAAGTTAACGCCCCAGGAGGAGTCGAGAAACTCCCCCGGGGCGCAGGGCTCTAATATCCCGGCGAGCGTGTCCGCGCCGGAGCCCTCGGGTCGTAGACCGACAGCGCTCATTTGGCGTCCGTGCTGTCGGCGTCCGGGCCATCCACGTTGGTGTCCGCGATGCCGAGCGGGTTCATCTTCTCGTCCGTCTCGCTGCTGTCGGCGTCGGGGATGATGCTGCCCGCGTCCGCCGTGTCCGCGTCGGAGGCGCCGGAGGTGTCGGAGTCGCCCCCGAGCAGCGAGTCACTGCTGTCGGAGTCGCCGCCGCCCGCGTCCGAGCCGTCAGAATCGGACGCGTCGGAGTCGCCGCCGAGCGCGTCGCTGTCGCTGCTGTCAGAGTCGGACGCGTCGTCGCCGAGGAGTCCGCCCTTGTCACTGCTGTCCGCGTCGTCGCCGGACAGCTTGTAGTTGTTCGACCCCTGCAAGGGATCGACTGAAAGTAAGAGACCCGAAGAAGACTCTTCGCGCTGCTCGCCCGCGTCGGGCTGCACGTTGTCTGCCATGCCCTTCCTCCTTCTAGTTGTTAAAGCGATTGGCCGCCAGCTTAGTACGTGCGGGCACGCGGCGACAAGCGGCGGCGGGGCGGAAGGGGTTTCGGGCGGGAGAGAAGTCAGCGGACGGCGTGCGCGGCGGCGGCCTTGCGCGCGGAGATTTCGCCGACGAGCCCGGCGATGCGCTCGACGGTGAAGGGCTTGGGGATGATCCAGTCGGCCTGCGCCTCGGACTGCTCCTCGGGCGTGACGGTGTCACCCCAGCCGGTGATGACGGCCAGCGCCACAGCGCCGTCGCGCTCGCGCACGGCCCGCGCCACCTCCCAGCCGCTCATCCCGGGCAGGCCCACGTCGGTGAAGACCGCATCGTACGCCGCCGAGTCGAAGAGGCTCAGCGCCTCGCGCCCCTCGCCCGCGAGCGAGACCTCGCAGCCCTCGCGCTCCAGGATGTCGGCGAGCAGTTCGCGCACGTAGTCCTCGTCGTCCACGACGAGGATGCGCAGGGTGCCGTCGGCGCGCGCCGCCAGCAGCGGCCCCGAGTCGTTGATGCGCTGCGTGTCCGACTCGCCGACGACGGGGAAGGTCATGCGGAAGGTCGTGCCGCGCCCGATCTCCGACTCGACCTCGACGCGCCCCTCGTGGCGACGGATGATGCCGTACGAGACCGAGAGCCCGAGCCCCATCCCGGCCTTCCCCTTCGTCGTGAAGAACGGGTCGAAGATGCGCGAGCGCACGTCCTCGCCCATGCCCGTCCCCGTGTCGGCGACCGTGAGCACCACGTCGTCGCCCGCCTCCTGCGTCGAGAGCGTGAGCATGCCGCCGTCGGACATCGCGTCCACGGCGTTGAAGACCATGTTGACCAAGACCTCGCGCAGTTCGCCCGCGTCGCCCATGATGACGGAGTTCGAGCCGATCTGGCGCACGAGCTTGATGTGCACGTTGGCGGCCTCGGCGTGATCCTTCCAGCGCGGCCGCGTGATCTCGGCGACTTCGAGCATCAACTGGTCAACGTCGATGCGCACGAAGTCCTGGTCGCGCCGCTGGCGCGCGAAGTCCTGAATGCGCTTGACGGTCTTGGCGCCGTCCTCGGCCGTCTGGATGATGATGCGCAGCCCCCGGCGGATGTCCTTCATGTCCTTGGCGTCGAGCATGAGCTGCGCGCGGGCGAGAATCCCCGTCAGCGTGTTGTTGAAGTTGTGCGCCACGCCCGACGCCAGCTCGCCCAGAGCCGACAGCTTCTCCATCTGCGCGTAGTGCTCGCGCATGCGCTCGCGCTCGGCCTGCTCGGCCTGCGCCGCCGACGCCTCGACGCTCTTGAGGTAGGTGCGGTAGGTCAGGTAGACGATGAAGATGATGGGGGCGGTGAGCAGGACGTAGTAATAGCCGGAACTGACGACGACGCGCGAGATGAGCCCCGCGGCCGACGCGCCCGCCAGGTGCGTGATCGAAGACCAGAGATAGTACTTCGTCCAGGTGTGCACGAAGCTCTGCCCGACCCTGAGCGCCGTGTGGGCGGAGGCCAGCCACGAGTTCGCGAGATACTGCACGACCGACATCACGCAGATGGCGGAGAGGAAGATTCCGAGGTTATCGTTGTGCGGCAGTGCCTCCGGCGGGCCGAAAATCCACATCATCACGGACGCCGTGACGAAGGTCGAGAGCAGCATCTGCGCGCTGTTGAAGGCGATTGTTTTCAGTGGGCCGCGGAAGCGGTAAGAGGAGTACGCGGTCTCGACGGCGGCAAGGAGTGACGCCGGCCCGCCGCCATAGAGCAGCATCGTCAGGAAGATGAAGGTGTCCGAGACGGTGATGTGCCCGCCGCCCGAATGCGGGATTTGCACCTCGACCCGCGCGCTCAAGAAGATGGTCACCGCCGCCAGCAGGAAGAACGCAGTGTCGAGCTTCGCGAAAGAGGTGGTGGTCAGGCAGAGGACGAGCGCGACCGCGGCGAGCGCGATGACGGAGCCTATGTAATACTCTAACCTCTTTTTGCTGTCCATCTAATTCCGGGTGAAGTGCCAAGGAGTGGCAAGTGCCTGCGCGGTGAGGCATCCCGGTATCACCTATGAGTTTAGTGGCTGCGCCTGCCACAGTCAAAGTGGGGCGGCGGGGGGGGGCCGCACATCAGGCGGGCCCCCCCCCCCCGGTGGGGCCCCGCCCCGCGCCGCCTGGCCCGCCGCCGTGGCCGCCGCCCGCATCGTGCTGGCATCGCCGACGGACGCCCTGGCCGGCGCCGAGGACCTGGGGGTGCCGCTCGAGCACCTCCCCCGGGGCGGCGGGCCCGGCACCGCGGCCTTCGACCACGTGCTCGTGGAGCAGGCGGCGACCGTGCCCCTCGTCCACCTCGTGGCGCTCGCCGCCGGCGCGGCCCGCAGCACGCTCCTCGCCGCCGAGCTCGACGAACGGCCTCCCCCACCGCCGCCGGGCACGGCGCCGGCGCACCACCGATGGCTGGCCGCCCCGATCACCGAGCTCCTCGGGCTGGTCCCGCCCGCCGGCCCCGGCGCCCCCGCGCGACCCGACCACCCCACCGTCCTCCGCCTCGACTGACCGCGACCGAGGACCGGCCGGCGCGTCGACTGCAGCCGGCGCGAGGCCC
>JBEVJD010000445.1:0-13924 GCA_040510435.1 Pyrinomonadaceae bacterium
GGCGAGCCGCAGAGTGTGCGGGGGCGTCTGCATGAAGATTTCTCCGTTCAGAGTCAGGTCGGCCGCGGCCGTCGTCGGGGCGACAATCATCATGCACGCGTGGCGGGGAAGTCAAAGAGGGTGTTGGGTGTTAGGTTCTGGGTATTGGGCGTTAGGTTTTGGTTAAAAGCAGGCGCCTTACCCAAAACCCAGAACCCAACACCCAACACCTAATTCGGGATATGCGGTTGGAGGCCGGTGCCGTCTTCGTCGAAGGTGATGCCGGCGGCGACCTCTTCGGGGAGGCGCTCCCAGCCTTCGGGGGTGTGGCGGAAGGTCTCGGCGTTGGCGGCGCGGAACTGAGACTCCTCCGCGTGCCAGACTCGCCGCTCGACGTGGATGTGCGGGTGCTTGAGGCGGATGACGTTGAAGGAGTTGGCCTCGCCGCGGCCGCGGGTCGAGGTGGCCGTGCCCGCCTGCACGAAGAGCGCGGAGTGGCCGCGCGTCTTGTAGCGCTCGGCGGTGCGCCCCGTCTGGCCGACGTGCATGTGGCCGGCGAGCAGGAGGTCTGCGCCGCAGGCGGCGAACGCCTCCATCGCCATCCCCGCGCGCCCGACGATCTCGCGCTCGTCCGCCCCCTCGGGCACGTCGAAGGGGTGGTGCGTGACGATGACCTTCAAGACCTCGTCCGGGTACCGGCACATGCGCTCGCGCAGGCCGGCGACCTGCTCCTCGTTGATGCGCCCGTACTTGCGCGTCAGCGAGCGCGCCGTGTTGACGCCTGCGACGACCATCTCCTCGTCCTCGTGGACGGGCTCGACCTCCTCCGAGATGAAGCGCCGCCACTTGTCGAGCGGCCGCGCGAAGCGCGAGAACACGTCGTAGAGCGGCACGTCGTGGTTGCCGGGGACGACCACCTGCGGCTTCGGCAACCGATCCAGGAACGCGCGCGCCTCCTCGAACTGTCGCGACCGCGCCCGCTGGGTCAGGTCGCCCGAGACGACCACCAGCGAAGGCCGAGCCTCGCACACGGCCTCGACCAGAGGCTCGACGAGCCCCGCGTCGATGCGCCCAAAGTGCAGGTCTGAGAGATGAACGATCTTTTTCATGACGTGATGAGTGATGAGTGATGAGTGACGAGCGATAAGAAAAGACGTTTCCTCTTTCTTATCGCTCGTCACTCATCACTTATCACTTCCCTCGGAACTATCACCCGCAGCGCGCCGGGGCGGATGCGGAAGTGGAGCGGCGTCGAGAGCACCGAGACCTCGCCGTCGGTGGCGACGGGGAGGCGCTTGGGGCGCCGCGTCTCAACCCAGATTTCGCGCGCGCAGAGCGCGTCGAAGTCCTCGGCCTGCCGCAGGCGGCCGAAGAGCGCGTGCAGTGCGAGGCGCAGCAGCCCCAGACGCCCCGTCCGGTGCGCGACGTAGAGGCTCAGGTGTCCCGCGTCGAGGCACGAGCGCGCGCCCAACTGTAGATTCTCCACCTGATACTCGTTGTTGCCGACGAAGACGAAGGGCGTCTTGCGCGCGATCTCGTGCCCGTCGGCTTCGAGCCTGACGTGGAGGAAGGGGTAGCGCATCAGCACCGCCAGCGCGGCGCGCAGGAACGCGGGCCACTTGCCGCTCCCCTCGCGCGCCTGTAGCTTCCTGCGCCGATGCACGATGCGCGGGTAGAGCCCGAGGCTTGAGTTGTTGACGAAGACACGCCCGTTGACCTCGCCCACGTCCACCGGCACGGCCCGCCCCTCGCAGATGTTGCGCGCGGCCTCTTCGAGCGTGAGCGGGATGCCCAGGTCTTTGGCGAAGTGGTTGAGCGTCCCCAGCGGCAGCACGCCGAGCGGCATGTCCGTGCCCGCGAGCGCGCCCGCCACCGACCCGACCGTCCCGTCGCCCCCGCCCGCCACGACCGCGCGCGCGCCGTTCGAGAGCGCGCGCCGTACCAACTCCGTCACCTCGTCGCCGCTGCGCGCCACCGAGACGTGCGCGGAGACGCCGCACGCGTCGAAGGCAGCCTCGACCGCGCGCGCCGTCTCTCCGTCCTCAGAGCCGCCCCCGGCCGCGGCGTTGATGATGACCTCGACGCCCTCAGACATCGCGCCCGAAGCGAAAGCGGGCGAGCCCGCCGCCGAAGCAGCCGCCCGCCCGCGTTGAAAGGATGGTATAGAAATAGGCAGTAGGCAGGTGGCAGATGGCCGCTGCTCCGCGTCAGACATTGAAAGATAAAATCAGAGGTCTCGACAGCGGCACTCTCAACTGCCTACTGCCATCTGCCTACTGCTCTCTGCCCTTTACGAGACGCCGTAGCCTTCCGTCCCGCCCGAGGCCGCGCGCGCGTTGGGCGTGTCTGCTTTAGGCGCGGCCCCTTCGACTGCGGCGGCCGTCTGCGCGGTCGTCTGCGCCGTCTGCTGTTCGACGCGGGCTCGCTTCGCGACCTCTTGCTGGGTGGAGAGGTCGATGCCGATCAGGTTCTTGAGCTTGCTCAGGAGCGCGGGGACGACGACCGTCTGCGCCGTGCGCGAAAGCTCTTCGAGCGCGCGCTCGCCGAGCGTGGAGAGTTCGTCCTGGAGCTTGTCGTACGCCTTCGTCTCCTTGAAGCGCGCGAATACTCCCGGCCCCTTCGGCTCCTCCTCCTCGGCCGCCGCCGGTGCGGAGGGCACGTAGGAGGTGAGCGCCTGCGGCTGCGGCGCGGTCGGCGCCTGGTAGCCGCTGCTGTAGGACGGGCGCGTCTCCGTCCCCACGTCCTCGCCGAAGTCGCCGCCGCCGCTCCGGCCGTGACCCTCAACGCCCGCGGCGGCGGCCGCGGCGCGCCCGAGCACGGGCTGCGCGGCGTAGGAGCGCGAAGCGCCCTTCAGCCCGCGGTCGAAGCCCGCCTCGATGCGGTCGAAGGCGCCGTCCTCCTCGTCGTAGTCGTCGCCGCCGCCCTTGAAGGCGCCCATCACCGTGTAGCCGACGAACGTGCCGACGGCGAAGGCCGTCAGCGTGAAGGGTAGCGTGTGCCGACGATACTGCTCGCGCCAGTCGAGCGTGTCGCTGATGTTCTCTTTCACCTGCTGGTACTGGTTCACCACCGTGTCCTTAATCTCCGTGACGGTCTGGGAAATGGATTCGCGTGCCTCTTCCATGCGGCGCTGAAGTGCCGCCTTGGTCTGGTCAACGTCTTCGTCGGCTGAGTCGGTCGCGCGTTCCAGGGCTAAACTTCGTTCTTCAGCCATTGCTTATCCTTTCTGATCTCTTCGAGGGTCGTCGTCGGGACGGGGTTGTAGGCGGCCAGCTTGTTCTTCATCACGAGGACGATGACGCCGCCGATGACGACGTAGAGGATGCCCGTGATGAGGAAGCCGAGGCCGTAACTCGTCGGAGTGAAGCGCTCGGCTACGCCCGCGTCGTTCGCGAACAGGTTCGAGATGAAGAACGCTATCGCGACGTTGACGAGCGCGAACCCGATGAGCGCCACCATCGCCCCGACGGCCGTGAACGCCCCGTTGCGCGCGTAGAAGGAGGCGTCCTCCTTCAACTCGACCTTGACCAGACTGAGCTTCGTATCGACGAGGCGCATCACGTCGTCGCCCAGCTTGCCGATCAGTGTCGGCAGGTTTTCCAACTCGACACCCGTCTGCGTCGGCGCGGGCACGTCCGCCCGCCTTCTCTCAACTTCGGCCATCGCTCCCCCCTTTCAGGAAACGCGGAAATGGGTGCTGGGTGTTAGATGTTAGGTTTTGGGTGTTGGCTTCGACCCAGAACCCAGAACTCTACACCCAGCACCCCTCCGAACTACCTGCGTCCGCCGCGGACGAGGAGGCCGATGACGAAGCCGGCGGCGGCCGCTACCAGGAGCGCCTGCCCCGGGTTCGACCGCGCGTAGTCCTTCGCCTGGTTGGCGTACTCGGCGTAGTCTACGTCCTTCAGCCCCTGAATCTTTTCGCCGACCACCCCGGCCTTGTCGGTGATGTATTCGCGCGCCGTCGAGGCCGCGTCCGCCACGGTCTGGCCGTACTGCTTCGCGCGGTCGCCGATGCCGCCGGCCGGGGCCGTCGCCGTGCCCGCCGCCGCGCCGCCGCCCGTCGTGCTGAGGCCGGTGCCGCCCGTCGAAGAGCCGCCGCCGCTGCCCGCCCCGCCGCTCACGCCGCCGCTGCCCGTGCCGCTCGACGCGCCGCCGCTGCCGGTGCCGCCCGTCGTCCCGCCGAATTCGTTCTCGTTACCAGGTCTGTTCTGTGACATTGTTTTTTCTCCTCACAATGGTGCTTAAAGTCCGTCGCCAAAATTGAAAGCGCGCGAGAGTCCGCTTTCGAAAAAAGCTTTTCCCGCCGTACAGGTGCAAACGTCGTGCCGACGCCGCCCGTCCGGCTCCTGCGAGGGAAAGACCGGGGAAACTCCCACACCGCCCCGTGTCTTAAGAGTTCGGTTTTGTTGTGAAAATGTACGCGTTGAATGTAGCACAAGGCTCGGAACAATACATCACGAAAAGTTGAACGTTGCCGCCTTGACGCGCGCGGAAAAAACATGTAAGTAAGTACTTACTTTTGAGCCGGACGGTGCATCCAAAGCTACGCATGACCAGAAACGTCGAGAACGAAACGCCCGCGCCGCCGCCCCCCACGGCCCAGCCCGCCGGCCGCATGTGCGCCGACGAGCGCCGCCTCCAGATCGCCGAGGTCGCGATGCGCCTCTTCTCCGAGCGTGGTTTTCGCGGCACCACTACCAAGGAGATCGCGCAGGCCGCGGGCGTCTCGGAGGCCATCATCTTCCGCCACTTCGCCACCAAGGAAGAGCTTTACACGGCCATCATCGACTACAAGGGCTGTTCGGGCGCGGCCGTGAGCCCCGTTCCGGGTCGCCCCGAGCAACTCGCCGTCATCGAGGAGATTCGCGGCTGCGTCGCCGAGGCGATGGAGGCCGGGGACGACCTCGCCGTCTTCCGGGGTGTCGCGCTCCACATGCTCGACCACCACCAGTCCGACCCCGAGTTCCTGCGTCTCCTGATGTACATCGCCCTGGAGAACCACTCGCTCGGGCAGGTCTTCTGGGACAGGAACGTGCGCGTGCTCTACGAATTTCTCGGCGGCTACGTCCGCCGCCGCCAGCGCGAGGGCGCCTTCCGCGACGTTGACCCGTACGCGGCCGTGCGCGTCTTCCTCGGCTCGGTCATCCACCACTCGCTCGTCAACCTGCTCTGGGACAAAGACCCGGCGCGCCGCATTTTCCGCGTTACGAACGAAGAGGCCGCGCGCCAGTTCTCCGAGATTCTGCTGCGCGGCGTAGCGGCCGACCCCGATTCGGTGGGCGCGAAGCACGCGGAAGCGCCGAAGCGCGCGACCCGCAACCGCGAAGGCGGCGCCGACGTTAAGAACCACAGGGACAAGAATAAGAAGAGATGAACGCCATGATTCCCCGCAACCTTTTCAAGACGACAGCCGCGCTCGCCCTCGTCGCGGCTCTGGGTTTGACGGCCGCCTCGTGCGGCGGCTCAAGCGCGCAGGCGAACAAGAAGGAGGAGGCGGCGGCGCCCGCGGCGCCCGCGGCCGTCCAGGTGACGACCGCGCCGGCCATCCTCCGCGACCTCCCGCGCTTCGTCGAGGCGACGGGCAGCTTCGCCGCCGACGAGCAGACCGACGTGGCGCCCATCATCGGCGGCCGCGTCGTCTCGGTCGGCGTAGACCTCGGGAGCTACGTGCAGAAGGGGCAGGTCATCGCGCAGCTCGACTCGGGCGACGCGCGCCTGCGCGTGGAGCAGGCGCAGGCCGCGCTCGCGCAGGCCAACTCCGCGGTCGCACAGGCCGAGGCGCGCATCGGGCTGCGGCCGGGCCAGAAGTTCGACCCGGCGCGGGTCGCAGAGGTCGGCGCTGCCCGCGCCGCCTACGACCTGGCGGAGAAGAACCTGCGGCGCTACGAGCAGTTGCTTGAGTCGGGCGACATCTCGCGCTCGGCTTACGACCAGCAGCGCGCGCAGCGCGACCAGTTGCGCGAGCAGTACCAGGCCGCTCTGGCGCAGGCCAACCAGTCCTACGCCGCCGTGCAGACGGCGCGCGCCGCCACGCAGGCCGCGCAGGTGCAGGTCGAGCAGGCGCAGAAGGGCGTCCGCGACGTGACCATCTACTCGCCCATCAGCGGCTACGTCGTCGAGCGTTCGGCCAACGTGGGCGAGTTCGTCGCGACCAGCAACAAGGTGGCGACCGTCGCGCGCACGAACCCCCTGCGCGTCCGCATAGACGTTCCCGAGCAGTCAATCGCGACCGTCCGGCCGGGGCAGAGCGTCTCGGTCTCGGTGAGCACGTACCCCGACCGCACCTTCGCGGGGCGCATCGCGCGCGTCTCGCCGAACGTCTCGCAGGAGTCGCGCACGCTCGCCGTTGAGGCCGAGGTTGAGAACGGCGAGAACCTGCTCAAGCCCGGGCAGTTCGCCACCATCCGCGTGCTGATGCCGCAGGCCGACCCGGCGATTCTCGTCCCCGCGCGCGCCGTGCGCACCGACGGCACGACCGCGCGCGTCTTCGTCATCCAGGACGGCGTCGCCCGCGAGCGCCTCGTCGCCACGGGGCGGCAGGACGGCGACCTCGTCGAGATCAAGGGCAACGTCTCAGCCGACGAGCCCGTCGCCACCTCGAACGTCGAACAGCTCGCCGACGGCACGCCCGTCAGGCAGTAAAGAAGGTTTTGGGTTTTGGGTGTTGGGTTCTGGGTTTACCCAACACCTAACGCCCAACACCCAGCACCCTAAAAAAAGTCATGCAGAAACTAGCTGAGATTTGTGTTCGGCGCCCCGTCTTCGCGACGATGCTGATTCTGTCGCTGACGGTGGTGGGCGCCTTCTCGTTCACGAGCCTGGGCGTTGACCTCTTCCCGAAGATCGACTTCCCGACCATCACTGTCTCGGTCGTCAACCCCGGCGCGAGCCCGCGCGAGATCGAGACCGAGATCACCGACAAGGTCGAGGCCGCCGTCAACACCATCAGCGGCATCGACGAGCTGCGCTCGACCTCGGTCGAAGGCGTGAGCCAGGTCTTCGTCCAGTTCCTGCTGGATAAGGACGTGGACGTGGCCGCGCAGGAGATTCGCGACAAGGTCAGCCTCATCCGCGGCGACCTGCCCGAGACGGCCGAAGACCCCGTCATCATCAAGCTCGACACCGACGCCGCCCCCGTCCTGCGCATCGCCGTCTCGGCCGACAAGCCTTTGCGCGAAGTCACCGACATCGCCGACAAGGACATCAAGGAGCGCATCGAGTCCATCAACGGCGTCGGGCAGGTGCAGATCATCGGCGGCGCGACGCGCGAGATACACGTCTGGCTCGACCCGGACAAGATGCGCGCCTATAACGTCACCGTCCCCGAGGTGGTCGCGGCCTTGCGCGCGCAGAACCTCGAAGTGCCCGGCGGGCGCGTGGACGAGGGCGCGCGCGAGTTGACCGTGCGCACGATGGGGCGCATCACGAACCCGGCCGACTTCAACCACGTCTCCATCGGCACGCGCGGCGTCTACGCCGTGAAAATCTCCGACATCGGCTACGTCGAGGACGGCTCGGAGGAGCAGCGCACCTCGGCGCGCCTGAACGGCCAGCCGGCGGTGACGCTCATCGTCTCGAAGCAGTCGGGGCAGAACTCGGTCGAGGTGGCCGAAGCGCTCAAGGAGCGGCTCGCGGAGCTTGAGCCCGCGCTCCGGAAGAAGGGCGTGCGGACGCAGATAGTCGGCGACCAGTCCATCTTCATCAAGGCGGCGGTCGACTCTATCAAGACGCACCTCATCGAGGGCGGCCTGCTCGCCGCGCTCGTCGTCTTCCTTTTCCTGTGGAACGTCCGCTCGACGCTCATCGCGGCCATCGCTATCCCGACCTCGATCATCGCCACCTTCGGCCTGATGGCCGCGATGGGCTACACGCTGAACCAGATCACGATGCTGGCCCTCACCCTGATGGTCGGCATCGTCATCGACGACGCCATCGTCGTCCTTGAGAACATCTATCGCTACGTCGAGGAGAAGGGGATGGCCCCGTTCCAGGCGGCCATCGAGGGCACGAAGGAGATCGGGCTCGCGGTCATGGCGACGACGCTCTCGCTGCTCGCCGTCTTCATCCCCGTCGGCTTCATGGGCGGCATCGTCGGCCGCTTCATGTCCAGTTTCGGCCTGACCTCCTCGTTCGCCATCGCCGTCTCGCTGCTCGTCTCCTTCACGCTGACGCCGATGCTCGCCGCGCGCCTCATCAAGCGCGAGGCCGCGGCCGAGGGGCCGGGCACGGGGGGCGTCCCGTCGGAGGGAGACGCGCCCTCCGCGCTCGCCGACGAGTCGAAGGTCGTCGCGGGCGAGCCCGCGGCCGCCGCCGACGCGGCGCGCGAGACGGCCGCCGACGAGACGACGGGCGCGCCCCCCTCGGAAGAGGTCGCCCGCCCGGGCGCCGCCCACGAGGTGCGCGCGCCGCACTCCTCGAAGGAGTCGCGCTGGTACAAGCCGATTGACCGCACCTACACGTGGATGCTGCGCTGGGCGATGGCGCACCGGTGGGCCATCGTGCTGATGTGCGTGGTCGTGATGCTCAGCATCGTGCCGCTCTTCATGTTCGTCGGCAAGAACTTCCTGCCCGTGGACGACCAGTCGCAGTTCGAGATCAACTTCCGCGCGCCGGAGGGCTCGACGCTGGCGGCCACCTCGACGCTCGCCGAGAACATCGCGGCCGACCTCCGCAAGGGACTCCCCGGCGTCACCGACACGCTCGTCACCATCGGCGGCGGCCAGGAGCAGCTCGTCAACTCGGCCAGCATCTACGTCAAGCTCGCGGACATCGCCGAGCGCGAGCAGTCGCAGACCGAGCTGATGGAGCAGTCGCGCGCGATCCTCGCCAAGTACCCGAAGGAGCTGCGCCCGAACGTCGGGCAGGTGCAGGCCATCTCGGGCGGCGGCTTCCGCAACGCCGACGTGCAGTACGTCATCGGCGGCCCCGACTTGCAGAAACTCACGGAGTATTCCGAGAAGCTGACGCAGAAACTGGCGACGGTGCCCAACGTCGTGGACGTGGACTCGTCGCTCATCGTCGGCAAGCCCGAGGTGCGGGTCGAGATTGACCGCGCGCGCGCGGCCGACCTCGGCGTCCGCGTCGGCGACATCGCGCAGGCGCTCAACGTCCTGGTCGCCGGCCAGGACGTGACGACCTACAACGAGGGCACAGACCAGTACGACGTGCGCGTCCGCGCCGTCGGGCAGGCGCGCACGAGCCCCGAGGCGCTTGCGAACCTGTTCGTCCAGTCGTCGAAGGTGGGGTGGACGAACCTCTCGAACCTCGTGCGCGTCACCGAGGGGACGGGGCCGTCGGCCATCGACCGCCTCAACCGGCAGCGGCAGGTGACCGTCACGGCCAACGTCACGTCGGGCGGCTCGCAGTCCGAGGTCATCACGGCGCTCGACCAGTTCGTCAAAGAGATCGGCGTCGCCCCCGAGTACACGACGGGTCTCGCCGGCCGCTCGAAGGAATTGGGGCGGGCGGGCTTCTACTTCATGTTCGCCTTCCTGCTCTCGTTCATCTTCATGTACATGGTCTTGGCGGCGCAGTTCGAGTCGTTCATCCACCCCATCACGATCCTGCTGACGCTGCCGCTGGCGATCCCGTTCGGCATACTTAGTCTGCTGATAACGGGGCAGTCGGTGAACATCTTCTCGGGGCTGGGGCTGCTGCTGCTGTTCGGCGTGGTGAAGAAGAACGCCATCTTGCAGATCGACCACACGAACGAGCTGCGCTCGCACGGCATGGAGCGACTCGAAGCCATCATCCAGGCGAACCGCGACCGTCTGCGCCCGATCCTGATGACGACCGTCGCGCTCGTCGCGGGCATGCTCCCGCTCACCATCTCGACGGGGCCGGGCTCGGGCACGAACCGCTCCATCGGCGTGCTCGTCGTCGGCGGCCAGAGCCTCTGCCTGCTGCTGACGCTGCTGGCGGTGCCGGTCTTCTACTCGCTCTTCGACGACGTGTCGCGCAGCCGCATCTTCTCGCGGGTGTGGGCGCGCGCCGCCGCCCCCTTCGCGTGGGCGCGCCGCCGCGCCGCCACCACCGCGCAGACGTTCTTCGGGATGATCGGGAGGCAGTAAGGGTCAGGAACACGGGTGTGAATATTATGTCCAGGCGCAATCGTAAATCGCTTTTAAGTCTACTAACTCTATCGCTGCTGCTCGTGCAGGCGGCCGCGCCTGTGCGCGCGCAGCAGACGGCGCGTTTCGCCGGCTCGATGTTCGGCGGGCCGCAGACGGCGACGACGCAGCAGCCCGCGCCGTCTACGAACAACCCGCCCCCGCAGACGGGCGCGCCCGCGCAGGGGCCGCAGACCGCCTCGCCCACGCAGTCGCAGACGCAGCAGTCCACCAACCCGGCCGCGCCCGCGCAGACGCAGCAGCCCTCGCAGCCCTCGGTGCCCCCGACCGCGCCGGCCGATGCGAACCTGCCTGCGCCGCAGGCGCCCGCGCCTTCCGCGCCCGGACAGCCGCAGCCCGGCGCGCCCGGCGGACAGGTGCAGGCGCCCACGGGGCCGTCCGCGCCCGGGCGCGAGAGCGTGCCCGTCACCCCCGAGGCCGGCGGGCTCGACGTGCCGCAGATCGCGCCCGACTTCCGCGCCGAGGAGGGGCCGTTCCCCGTGCTCGAACGCGTCGGCGTGGACATGGGAGAGCAGCGCGCCCTCTCCGTCCGCGAGGTCATCCAGATGGCGCTCGAAAACAACAAGGACATCGAGGTCGCGCGCGAGAACGTGCGCGCCGCCGAGTTCGACTTGCAGGCCGTGCGCGGCGTCTACGACCCGCGACTGCTGAGCAACACCTATTACGAGCGCAGCGAACAGCCGACGGCGAGTTTCCTCTCGGGCAGCTCGACGGGGTCGGTCACGCAGTCCGGCCTCTTCAGCACGACCTCCGTCCAGGGGCTCACGCCGAAGTTCGGCGGCGGCTACCGGCTCGACTTCGTCAACAACCGCATCACGACCGACAACCAGTTCTCGGCGCTCAACCCGCAGTACCCGACCTCGCTCACCTTCGGCTACACGCAGCCGCTCCTGCGCGGCCTCGGCTTCGACCAGAACCGCCGCGCCATCGAGATCGCAAAGAAGAACCTGTCGCTCACCGACGCGCAGTTCCGCCAGCGCGCCGTCGAGACGATCACGAACGTGCAGCGCGCCTACTGGGACTTGGTCTACGCGCTCCGCAACCTACAGATTCAGCGCGAGGCCGTGCGCGACGCGCGCCGTCAGCTTGAGCACAACAAGCGTCTCGTCAGCGAGGGGCTGCTCGCCCCGATTGACGTGGTCGCGGCCGAGGCGCAGGTCTCCGGCTTCGAGCAGAGCGTCTACTCGGCGCTCGACGACGTGGGGCGTGCGGAGAACAACCTGAAGAACCTCGTCGCCGAGAACCGCGAGGCACCCATCTGGCGCGTCGCCATCGTCCCCGTAGAGTCGGTCGAACTCGCCCCGCCGCAGGTCGCGCTCGCCGACGCGATGCAGTACGCGCTCAAGTCGCGCCCGGAGCTTCTCTCCTCGGACGTGGCGCGCGAGATCAACGAGATCGAGCAGCGCTTCGCGCGCGAGCAGACGCGCCCGCAGGTTGACCTCGTCGCCTCCTACACCGCCACGGGGCTCGCCGGCTCGCTCAACACCGGCGCGAACCCCTTCGGCTCCATCAGCGAGCTGACCCAGCGCATCAACCTGTTGGCGAACGCGGTCAACCCGACGCTGCCGCCGTCCGAGCAGATTCCTTTGCTCCCGACGCCCGCGCCGCAGACCTTCCCCAGCGCGCTCGTCGGCGGCGAGGGACAGTCGCTCGCCAACCTGGCCGCGAACCGCTTCAACGGCTTCCGCGCGGGCGTCACCATCAACCTGCCGTTCCGCAACACGACGGCGAAGGCGCAGCTCGGGCGCGCGCTGGTTGACGAGGCGCGCATCCGCACGCAGCGCGAGCAGCTCGAACAGCTCATCGAGGTTGACGTGCGCAACGCCTTGCAGCAGGTGCGCACGGCCGAGTCGCGCCTGCGCGCGGCAGCCTCCGCCCGCTCGGCCTCCGAGCAGCAGTACGCCTCCGAGCAGCGCAAGCTCGACGCGGGTCAGAGCACGGTCTTCCTCGTCCTCGAACGTCAGACGCAGCTCGCCACCGCCCGCGGCAACGAGCTGCGCGCGCAGACCGAACTCAACAAGGCCATCGCCGAACTCCAGCGCGCCACCGGCAACGCGCTCGAACAGAACCGCGTCGAGATTCGCTTGAGGTAAAGGCGCCGCGGAAATCATCCGGCGTCTCAAGAAAGAAAGCCCGCGGTGATAAGCCGCGGGCTTTCGTTATTAAGGCGCCTTGAATCGGCTCGATCAATCCGGCTCTGACGACGTTGTTGTCCCGGCGGCTTTCTTGTCCGCCTTGTCGTCTGACTTATTCGTCAGCCTGACCGTGGCCCAGAGCGGCCAGTGGTCGGAGAGGCCGACCTCCTTGTCGATGCCGTGGGCGCGCGCTTCGAGGCCGCGGAGCCAGAGCCAGTCGAGCTTGAGCTTGAAGACGAAGGTCTTCCAGGTCTTCTCGCCGTCGGGGTGCGGCGCGGCGAAGCCCTCGCCGTCGAAGAGGCGGCGGGCGGCCTTCACGTCCTTGCCCTTGATGGTGTTGAAGTCGCCGAGGACGATGGCGCCCGCGGCGCCCGGGTGCAGCCGCAGGTCTTCGAGCACCGCCTGCCAGTGCTCGACCTTCTTCTTAACCGGCATGCGCGTCTCGGCGTGGACGGAGTAGACGCGCAGCGCGTGCGCCCCCACCCGCACCGTCGCGCCGACGGCGACACGGCGACGCCCGTCCGGCCCCTCGTGCGTGAGCACGATGCGCGCCACGTCGGACAGAGGGAAGGGGCTGAGGATGGCGCAGCCGGTCTCCTCCTCGCCGTCGCCGTCCGTGTCGGGCGGCGCGGCCCAGACGTAGCGCATGCCGAGCGCTTCGGCGAGTTGGCGCGCGGTGTTGACGTTGCCCGTGCGCCGCTTGTTGCGGTCAACCTCCTGAAGCCCAATGACGTGCGCGCCGCCGATCTCCGGGTCTTCCTTGAGCAGTTTGGCGAGTTGCTTCAGGTCGTCGCCGGCCCTGTAGCGTATGTTGTAGGAGACGACCCTCAGCTCGGCCGGCGCCGGCAGAGCCGAATCCGCCGCCGGCTCGCCGCCGACT
The DNA here is from genome assembly GCA_040510435.1 of Pyrinomonadaceae bacterium. Taxonomy (GTDB): domain Bacteria; phylum Acidobacteriota; class Blastocatellia; order Pyrinomonadales; family Pyrinomonadaceae; genus QHXN01. The sequence continues at coordinate 13,128 of JBEVJD010000445.1, forward strand.
TCGAGCAGCACGGGCCCCTTCTCGCCGTCGTGCGCGCGCGCGCGCCGCCCCGGCCCCGCGAGGTAGAGCCCGGAGACGACGAGCAGGAAGACCGAGATGAAGACCGCCGTCCGAACCTTCTCCGCACCCTTGCCCGCGTCCCGTGTCGTGAATGTCATCGTCGTTAGTCCCTCACGTTAAGCCGCAGGCCGTCGCGCGCCTCGACCGTCTCGCCGTCCCAGAGTTTCTTCGCCTCGGCCGCAATGTCCACGCCGTCCCACTCGGGATAGAGGTGCGCGAGCACGACCCTGCGCGCGCCGGAGAGGCGTGCGAGCCTCATCGCGTCTTCGAGTTCGAGGTGCGTCTTCACGGGCTTCGAGCGGAAGAAGGAACATTCCATCAGAAAGAGATCAACTGCACGCGCGAAGTCCGCCAGCGCCTCCGTGAAGCCCGTGTCGGAGGTGTAGACAAGCGACGTGCCGTCGGCGTCGGTCAGCCGCAGCGCGAGGCTCTCGCTCGTGTGCGGCGTCGAGAAGGCCGAGCCCGACAGCCCGGGCAGCAGCTCGAACTCGGCGCGCGGCGCGACCTCTCGCACCTCCACGGGGAACGGCTGCTCGAAGAGGCCGTAGTTGTACGCCTCGTCGAAGTGGCGCAGCAGCCTCTCCGTCCCGCGCGGGCCGTAAACGAAAAACGGCTTGCGGCGCTCGCGGGTCTGCGCCGCGTACTTCGTGCCGAAGAGGAAGGGCGCGAGCCCGCCGACGTGGTCGAGGTGGAAGTGGCTGACCCAGACCGCGTCGAGCCCGGCCCAGTCGCAGCCC
>JBEVJD010000446.1:0-7008 GCA_040510435.1 Pyrinomonadaceae bacterium
TCGCGCGCGGGTGCGGGTGACATCAGAGATAGCCTCACGATGTCACCCGCACCCGCTCGTTCCCGCACGCGGTTCTGTTCTATTTAATCTGCTCGTACAGCCTCTCGGCCAGTCCCGGGTTGACGGCCTGGAGGCGCTTGTGCGTCTCAAGCGCCTGCTTCTTGTCGCCGCTCTTCCTGTAGGCGTAGGCGAGGTTGTAGAGCGCGCCGGCATAGTCGGGCTTGAGGCGGACGGCCTCCGCGTGCGCGGCGACGGCCTCTTTGAAGCGGCCGAGGCTCCCGAGGGCGACGCCGAGGTTGTTGTGCGCCTCGGGCCAGTCCGGCTTCAGACGTATGACCTGATTGAGCGTGTCCAGGGCTTGCGCGAAGAGCGCCTTCCGCTCCTTGTCGTTCTTCGCGCCCTTCTGCGCGAGGTGGCCGTAGGCCGTGCCCAGGTTAAAGAGCACGGGCGTCGAGTCGGGCTTCGCCGCGGCGACCGGCTTGAGCAGGTCGATGGAGAGGCGGTACTGCCCCGTGTTGTTGTAGACCCACGCGAGGTTGGCGGCCGCCTCCGGGTCGCCGGGCTTAAGCGTCAACACCTTCTTCAGCGCGTCGGTCGCCTCCGGCCAACTCTTCGCGCGCCCGAGCGCGTAGCCGAACTTCCGCAAGACCTCCGCGTCTCCGTTCTTCAAACGCGCCGCGTCGCGGTAGGCCGCCGCCGCCTCCGGGAAGCGGTTCAGCGCGCGGTACGAATCGCCCAGATTCTCGAACGCCTCGGCGTTCACCTGCGCGACGCGCGTGACGTGCGCGAAGGCTTCGGCCGCCTCCGCGTATTTGCCCCTGGCGTAGAGCGCCTCGCCCAGATCGAACTGACTCTCCGAATCGTTCGGGTCGAGGGCGACGGCGCGCTTGAATGCTTCGATGGCCTCGTCGTGCCGGCCCAGCGCATTGAGCGCGACGCCGAGGTTGTATTGCGCGTCGGCGTAGTCGGGCTTGAGCTTGAGGGCCTGCCTCAAGGGCTCGACCGCGTCGGCGTGGCGCCCCTCGTCGATGGCCGCCCCTGCGCGCGCGTTGAGTGACTCGGCCGTCGCGGCCGGCGCAGTCTTCCCCGCGGACTTTGTGTTCGCAGGATTCGACGGCGCGGGTCTCGTCCGCGCGCGGCGCGGCGTCGTGCGCTGGGGCGCGGCACGCTCGCGCGTCGCGGGCTCCTTCGTGCGTTTGGGCTCGACGAAGACGCCCGCGCTGCCCGACAGGTCGCCCTCCTGCGCGAGCGCCGCGCCCGCTCCGTGGACGGTTGCGACCAGCGCGCACGCGAAGGCCCAAAGCAGTCTGCGCGCCACACACTTCACTTTATCGCGGCTGTACATGGTTCTTATCACGCCGCCTATACTAGCGCGTGCGTGGCCTAAATTAAACAGATTTGGTTCGCCGGAGCATCGTCCCGCGCGGGCGCGCCGGGCCGCGATTCCTCCACCCGGGCACTCGCTTGACGCCCTCTCGGGCGGCGTGTTAGGTTTCAGCTTCGCACAACACAATAGTCAATTTGCATAGCGGACTGACCGAAAGCACGTAGGAAAAAAGTGTGAGCGCGACCACGCTGAAGCAGACGCCACTGAACGCGATGCACCGCCGCCTGGGCGGCCGGATGGTCGAATTCGGCGGGTGGGACATGCCCGTCCAGTACCCGGCCGGCACGGTCGAGGAGCACCAGGCGACGCGCACGCGCGCCGGCCTCTTCGACGTTTCGCACATGGGCGAGATCGAGGTGCGCGGCCCCGACGCGATTGCCTTCGTCAACCGGCTCTGCTCGAACGACGCGTCGAAGCTCGTCGACGGTCAGGCCCACTACACGGCCTTGACGACCGAACAGGGGACGGTCGTGGATGACCTTCTCGTCTACCGCTTCGGCGCCGAGCACCTGCTGCTCGTCGTCAACGCCTCGACCACCGAGAAGGACTGGGACTGGATCAGCTCGCGCCGCGGCGACGCGGACGTGCAGCTCACGAACCGCTCCGCGGACTTCTGCCAGATCGCGCTGCAAGGCCCCTCGGCGCTCTCCCTCCTCCAGACGCTCACCGAGACGCCGCTCGCAGAGATCAAGTACTACCACTTCAGCGAGGGTCAGGTTGACGGCGTGGACGCCATCATCTCGCGCACGGGCTACACGGGCGAGGACGGCTTCGAGGTCTACGCCGCGCCGGAGCACGCCGAACGTTTGTGGCAGAAGATGCTCGACGCGGGCGGCTACGGCACGCCCGACGGGGTACAGCCCTGCGGGCTCGCGGCGCGCAACACCTTGCGGCTCGAAGCCGGGATGGCGCTCTACGGCCACGAAATCACGGAGGAGACGACGCTCCTCGAAGCCAACCTCGGCTGGATAACTAAACTGGGCAAGGGCGATTTCACGGGGCGCGACGTGCTCGCGCGCCAGAAGGAGGAGGGCGTCAAACGCCGCCTCGTCGGCTTCGAGGTCACCGAGCGCGGCATCGCGCGCGACGGGCAGGACGTGTACATCGACGGCGAACGCGCCGGCCACGTCACCTCGGGCAGCCCCGCGCCCTACCTGAAGAAGAACATCGGCATGGCCTACGTCCCCGCCGAACACGCGACCGCCGGCCGCGAAATCCAGATAGACGTGCGCGGCCGTAAAGTCGCCGCGCAGATCGTCCCAGTGCCGGTGTATAAGAGGAGTAGACAGTAGTCAGTAGTCAGTAGCCAGTAGGCTCCGCTCGACGAGCGTTAATGATGACAAACTGCCTGTCCGACTCTTGAAGGTTTTTCTGCTGATTACTGTCTACTGACTACTGTCTACTTCGAGGAGAAACATGGCAAACGTTCCCGAAGGCTTGTTCTACAGCAAGGATCACGAGTGGCTGCGGGTCGAGGGCGAGACGGGCACGGTCGGCATCACCGACCACGCGCAGAACTCGCTGGGCGACGTGGTCTACGTCGAGCTGCCCAAGACGGGCGAGACTTTCGCGGCGCACGACACGTTCGGCTCGGTCGAGTCGGTCAAGGCCGTCTCGGAGCTGTTCCTCCCCGTCGCGGGCGAGATCACCGAGGTCAACGAGTCGCTCTCGGACGAGCCCGAGAAGGTCAACACAGACCCGTACGGCGACGGCTGGATGCTGCGCGTCAAGCTCTCGAACCGCGGCGAGGTGGACAGCCTCCTGTCGGCCGCCGAGTACGAAGACTACATCGGGTCTTTGGAGTAAGAGACGGCCGTGCGCTACATCCCTAACTCGCCTGAAGAGCGGCAGGAGATGCTGCATGGGCTCGGGCTCGGGTCGGCCGAGGAGCTGTTCGACTCGCTCCCCGCGGACGTGCTGCTCAAGCGACCGCTCGACACGCCCGCGGCGCTCGCCGAGTCGGAACTGCTCGAACTCTTCGAAGCGATGGCGGCGAAGAACGCGGCCGCGCGCCGCCCGAGTTTCCTCGGCGCGGGCGCCTATTCGCACTACGCGCCGACCATCATCGACAGTCTCATCCAGCGCTCCGAGTTCTTCACCGCCTACACGCCCTACCAGCCCGAGATTTCGCAGGGGACGCTGCAAGCCATCTTCGAGTTCCAGACGCTCGTCTGCCAGTTGACGGGCATGGACGTGGCGAACGCCTCGATGTACGACGGCTCGACCGCGATGGCCGAGGCCGTGCTGATGGCTGAGCGCGTCACGAAGCGTTCGCGCGTGCTCGTCTCGGCCGCCGTCCACCCCGAGTACCTGCAAGTGGCCGAGACCTACGTCGCGCACGCGGGCATCGAGCTGGGGCGTCTGGAAGTTGACGAGACGAGCGGCCGCACCTCGCTTGACGCCGCGGCGCTGGAGAAGGACGTGGCCGCCGTCGTCGTCCAGTCCCCGAACTTCTACGGCTGCGTCGAGGACTTGAAGGCGTTCGCCGAGCAGGTGCACGCGACGGGCGCGCTGCTCGTCGTCGTCGTCACCGAGGCCGCGTCCTTCGGGCTGCTGCGAAGCCCGGGCGCGTGCGGCGCGGACATCGTCGTCGCCGAAGGCCAGTCGTTCGGCGTGCCCGTCTCGTTCGGCGGCCCGTACGTCGGCCTCTTCGCCACGCGCGAGAAGTACGCGCGGCAGATTCCGGGCAGGCTCGCGGGCGTCGCCTACGACAAGGAGGGGCGGCGCGGTTTCGTGCTCACGCTCGCCACGCGCGAGCAGCACATCCGCCGCGAGAAGGCCACTTCGAACATCTGCACGAACGAGGGGCTGATCGCTCTGGCCGCGACCATCTACATGACGGCGCTGGGGCGGCGCGGGCTTCAGGAGGTCGCCGAGCAGTGCGCGCAGAAGGCCGCCTACGCCCGCCGCCAGATCGGTGCGCTCGAAGGCTTCTCGCTTCCCTACTCCGCGCCGGTCTTCAACGAGTTCGTCGTCCGCGCGCCGTCCGAAGCCGAAGGGCTGCTGCGCCGTCTGGCCGAGAGTCACCACGTGACGGGCGGCCTCGCGCTCTCGCGCTACTCCGCCGAACGCCCGAACGACTTCCTCGTCTGCGTCACCGAGACGAACAAGCGCGCAGACATCGACGCGCTCGTCGCGGGGCTCAAACAATCATGACCATCACGAAAGCAACCACGCACGTCACGCAGAACGAGGCGCTAGTCTTCGAGCGCTCGCAGACGGGTCGGCGCGGCTACCGCCTGCCCGCGCTCGACGTGGACGAGACGCCGATTGACGAACTGCTCCCGGCGGAGCTGCGCCGCGACGACGACCTCGAAGGCGTGCCCGAACTGTCCGAGCCCGACGTGGTGCGACACTTCACGCGCATCTCGACGTGGAACTACAACATCGACCTCGGGCTCTACCCGCTCGGCTCCTGCACGATGAAGTACAACTCGCGGCTGAACGAGAAGGTCGCGCGTATCCCGGGCTTTGCCGGCCTGCACCCGCTCGCGCCCGCCGAGGACGCGCAGGGCGCGCTCCAGGTGATGTACGAGTTGCAGCAACACCTCGCGGAGATCACGGGGCTGCCCGGCATCTCCCTGCAACCGGCCGCGGGCGCGCACGGCGAGTTGACCGGCGTGATGATGATCCGCGCCGCCCTCGACGCGCGCGACGGCACGACCTCTGACGAGGCGAAGCGCCGCAAGGTGATGCTCATCCCGGACTCGGCGCACGGGACGAATCCCGCTTCGGCGCACCTGTCGGGCTTCACGGTCAAGACCATCCGCTCGACGAGCGAGGGGCTGACCGACCTCGAACACCTGCGCGAGTTGTGCGCCGGGGGCGACGTGGCCGGCCTCATGCTGACGAACCCGAACACGTGCGGCATCTTCGAGCGCAACATCAAGGAGATTTGTTCCGTCATCCACGAGGCGGGCGGGCTCGTCTACATGGACGGCGCGAACATGAACGCGCTCGTCGGCGTGGCGCGCCCCGGCGACATGGGCGTGGACGTGATCCACCTCAATTTGCACAAGACCTTTTCGACCCCGCACGGCGGCGGCGGCCCCGGCTCCGGCCCCTGCTGCTGCACAACGGAGCTTGAGCCCTTCCTGCCCGTCCCGAGCGTCGTCAAGGCCGAAGACGGCTCCTACAAATTCGACTCCGACCGGCCGCAAAGCATCGGGCGCGTCAAGGCTTTCTACGGCAACTTCGGCATGCACCTGCGCGCGCTCGCATACATCCTCACGCACGGCAACGACGGCCTGCGCGAGGCGACCGAGGCCGCCGTCCTCAACGCGCGCTACATCGCCGAAGGGTTGGCCGACACCTTCGACCGCCCCTTCGACTCGCCGCCGATGCACGAGTGTCTCTTCACCGACAAGCGGCAGACGCGCAAGGGCGTGCACACGCTCGACATCGCGAAGCGTCTGATCGACTACGGCTTCCACCCGATGACGATCTACTTCCCGCTCATCGTGCAGGGCGCGATGCTCATCGAGCCGACCGAGTCGGTCGGCCGCGCCGAGCTACAGCAGTTTGTGGACGCGATGAAGGAGATCGCCCGCGAGGCGCAGGAGGACGCGCAGACCGTGCTGGACGCGCCGCACACGACGCGCGTCGGCCGGCTCGACGAGGCCGCCGCCGCGCGCAAGCCCGTCCTGCGCTGGCGCCCCGCCGAGAAGGCCGCGGGCGCTTGAGCCGTCTCAGGTAAGATTAACCACAGAGAGACAGAGGCACAGCTAAGACGATTAGCTGTGCCTCTGTCTCTCTGTGGTTAAATACTCTGACGTTATTTGGAGGCTCGTTCTATGTTCGAGATGCGGCCAATCGGTTTCATCCGCAGTCAGTACACCGACACTTCGCAAGTCCCGAAGGGCTGCGGCGCGCGGCACGAGGCCGAGGGCTTCATCGAGATACTTGAGGAGTTCGAGGAAGGGCTGCTCGACGTTGAAGGCTTCTCGCACCTCTTCGTCATCTGGGTCTTCGACCGCGCCGGAGGGTTCGAGCTGTCGGGCGTGCCGCCGACCGACACGCGCCCGCACGGCGTCTTCGCCACCCGCTCGCCGCGCCGTCCCAACCCGCTTGGCCTCACGGTCGTCCGTCTGCTCGGGCGCGAGGGGCGACGATTGAGAGTCGCCGGGCTCGACATGCTCGACGGCACGCCCGTCCTCGACCTCAAGCCCTACCTCACGTCCGTGCCCGAAACGGAGCTGCGACGCGGCTGGCTCGCCGAGGCGGAGGCGCGCAACCGTTCACCCCAAACAGATCAGTCGTAGTCGAGCGGGTTGCGGTAAGGCGCGTCCTTGTCCTTGTCCTTCTCGGCGCGCTTCAGCGCCTCCTTGAACTTCTCTTCGAGGAGGCGCTCGCGGTCTTTGACCGAGCCCAGCTCCTGCGAGAAGACCTGCTCGCGCAGCTTCTTCTGCCGCTCCATCTCCTTGGCCATCTCCTCGAAGGAGGCGAGCGGCTTCGCCTTCTCCTCGTGCGAGATGATGACGCCCGTCTGCGCGTCCACGACGATGGCCGCCTCGCAGCACGGGCAGATGACAGTCCAACTCTTCGTCTCGGCCACGGCCTTGCTCCTCCCTGAAGATTAACGTCGCCGCCGAGTATAACACCGGCCGTCGCGCGCGGGGCGC
>JBEVJD010000447.1:0-11178 GCA_040510435.1 Pyrinomonadaceae bacterium
ATCCGGCGGCTGCTGGAGAAGCAGGCGGTGCGCCGGATGGAGGGCGGCGGCCTCTCGCCCGAGCAGGTCGAAGAGCTCGGGCTCGCGCTGATGAAGCTCGAAGAGAAGATGGCCGAGCTGAAAGAGCATTTCGGCCTTCAGGACGAGGAACTGAATATTGATTTAGGCCCCATCGGGAAGTTGATTTAGCGGCTGACCGGCGAGCACGTCCATTAAGGGAGAGCATGAGAATTGTCTAGCGAGAGAACGAGCCTCATCACGGCGCGGCCGCCAGGACTGGTTGACGTGCTCGACCGCATCCTGGACAAGGGGCTGGTGATCGCCGGCGACATCAAGGTCTCACTGGCGAACGTCGAGCTGCTGACGCTCCAGATACGACTGCTCGTCTGCTCCATCGACAAGGCTGAGCAGATCGGGCTCAACTGGTGGCGCTACGACACGAACCTGACGACGCGCGCGGCCGTCGCCGAGGCCGAGAACGTCGAGCTGCGCGAGCGCGTCGCCGCCCTGGAGCACGAACTCAAGCAGTTGAGCGGAGCACCGGCGCGGGCCGCGAGCGGCGCGGGCGCCAGGGTCCCGAGACCCCGGTCGGCGCGCAAAGGAAAGAAGTAGGGTTTCGGGTGCCGGGTTTTGGGTGTTAGGGCAGCACTAACCCACACCCAGCACCTGAAACCCAAAACCCTGGTTTCATAAATTCCCGGAAGAGAGGAACCGACCAAATGGCTGTTGAGAGGGCACCCGGCGGAACCAGCCTGATTGACGTGCTCGACCGCGTGCTGGACAAGGGCATCGTCATCGACGCGTGGGTCCGTATCTCGCTCGTCGGCATCGACCTGATCACGGTCGAGGCGCGCGTCGTCGTCGCCTCCATTGACACCTACCTCAAGTACGCCGAGGCCGTCGGCCTGACGCCCGCCGTCTCGCGCCCGGCCATGACGCCCGGCACCACCGAGCCGCTCGCCGACGAGCCGCGCCGCCGCGTCAACGTAGACGTGGACAGGGGATGAGACAGTAGACAGTAGTCAGTAGTCAGTGGACAGTAGCGCCCCGCGTTCCTGTCATTGACGATGACAACCGCAGGGTTCGACCGGCAAAGGTTTTCCTACTGACTACTGTCTACTGACTACTGCCTTATGGAACACCGCACGGCAGAGATCGCGCAGGCGTTCGAGGCCCCGGCCGAGGGGGCGGGCGGGTTGCTGTCGCTGCATCAGTACGAGCTGCTGTTCGAGATGACGACGCAGCTCCTGGCCGCGCAGAGCCTCGAAGAGCAGACCTCGCTCGTGCTCGACACGCTGACGGCGGGGCTCGGGCACGCGAGCGCCGCGCTGGCGCTGGTCGAGCGCCCGAGGGGCGTGCTGCGGGTGCGCGGCGCGGCCGGGTTCGGCGACGACGAGGCGCTCGCAGGGCTTGAGCTTCCACTCGACTCGAACGCGCCGCACGTGCGCGTCGTGCACGACGGGCGCCGCGCGTGGCTCACGCGCGGCGACGAGTCGGCCGCCGAGTTCCTGCGGCAGGTCGGCGGCCAGACGGACGTGCTCGCGCTCCCGCTCTTCGGCGGGCAACTCCAGACCGACCCGCGCGCCGAGCGCGAGATTACCGGCTCGCTGCGCGCCGAGGGCACCGAGCGCTTCTGGCTCCCGCAGTCGCTCTCGACCGGCGCGCTCTACGTCGGCGCGCGGCACGAAGAGCTGGGCGAGGGGCAGTTGACGCTCCTCACGCGCTACGCCGACCGCATCGGCTCCATCCTCGCCAACACCGCCAACGTCGAACGCCTCGGCTCGTCCGTGCGCAAGCTCCAACGCGAGCGGCAGTGGGTCGAGTCGATCATGAAGTCGGTGGCCGACCCCATCGTCCTCACCAACATGGACAACGAAATCCTGCTCCAGAACCGGCGCGCCGAGGAGCTGTTCAGCGACCGCCGCGACGCGAGCGAAGGCAAGCGCCGCGCGCTGGAGATGAACGACATCCTCTTCTCGGCCTACCTGTCGAGCGCCGCGGTCGCTTCCGAAGAGGTGGTCGGGCGCGACCTCATCCTCGTCGATCCCCTTGAGGGCTCGGACATACACTTCGAGGTCATCTCCACCCCGGCACTCAACGCGCGCGGCGAGCGCATCGGCCTCGTCTCCATCTTCCGCGACGTGACCGATTTGCGCCGCGCCAACGAAGAGCTGGCGCGCAACTTCGTCAAGCTCCAGCAGGCCGAGTCCGAAGCGCGGCGCGAGCGCGACCGCCTCGACCTCATCCTCGAAAACGTCGGCCAGCCCATCGCCGTCTGCGACACCTCGGGCAAGTTCATCCTCTTCAACTCGCGCGCGGAGCTGCTCTTCCAGGAGCGCGACGGGATGCCGTGGGCGGCGCTGCGCGCGGTACGCAACAACTCGGTCAAGCTCACCTCGTTCATCTCGGGTCTCGCCTCCGGCGCGGAGTCCGGCCGGCAGGCCGAGATCGAACTGATTGACCCCGAGTCGGCCAACCGCCTCCCGATGGAGATCACTTCGGCCGAGGTCGCCGACGCGAAGGGGCAGGTGACGGCCGTCGTCTCCGTGCTCCACGACCTCTCCGAGATACGCGAGCTTGAAAGGCGCCGGGTCGAACAGCAGCTCTTCGAGTCCGAAAAACTCGCCGCGGTCGGCCGCCTCGCCGCCTCCATCGCGCACGAGGTCAACAACCCCTTAGAGGCCATCAAGAATTCGCTCTACCTGCTCACGACGAGCAGGGACATGGAGAAGAACAGCAAGTTCCTCGAAGTCGCGCGCAAGGAGACCGAACGCGTCTCGCACATCATCCGCCAGATGCTCGGGTTCGCGCGCCGCTCGGGCGAGGTCGAGTGGGTCGAGCCCAACCAGCTCATCGAGGAGACGCTCATCCTCGTCGAGAAGAAGATGAAGCAGGCGCGCGTCGAGGTCGTCCGCCAGTTCGACGAGCAGCTCCCGAAAATCCGCGCGCGCGCCGACCAGCTCCGGCAGGTCTTCCTCAACCTCCTGCTGAACGCGCAGCAGGCGATGGAGCAGGGCGGGCGCATCACCGTCCGCACGTCGGTCTACGAGCAGGCGTTGCAGCCGACCGTCTCCGTCCAGATCAGCGACTCGGGGCGCGGCATCGCCGAGTCCGACCTCGCGCGCATCTTCGAGCCCTTCTTCTCGACCCGGGCGAAGGGGACGGGCCTCGGCCTGTGGGTCACGCAGGACATCGTGCGCCACCACGGCGGCCGGATCGAGGCGACGAGCGAGGAGGGCGCCGGCACGACCTTCAACGTCATCCTCCCCGTGGACTCGCCGACCCTTTCGGAGGCCGATGCCGGAAAGAAGTACTGAGAGAGCCGCGCAGAACGGCGGCCGTCCCGCCCAGCGACGCTCCCGCGTCCTCGTCGTGGACGACGAGGAGAACGTGCGCTTCACGACCGGCGCCATCCTCGAACAGGAGGGCTACGACGTGGCGACCGCGTCGGACGGGCGCGAGGCGCTGGAGATGGCGGCGCGCGTCCACTACGACCTCGTGCTCACAGACCTCCGCATGGACGACATGGACGGGAGCACGCTCCTGCACGAGCTGCAACTGCGCCACCCCTCGGTCGTCACCATCGTGCTCACGGGCTACGCCTCCATCGAGTCGTCCATCGACGCCTTGCGGCAGGGAGTCTACGACTACCTCGTCAAGCCCTGCATGGTCGAGGACTTGAAGCGCACGGTGCGGCGCGCGCTCGAACACAAGCAGCAGCGGCAGCAGATCACGGAGCTGTCGAGCCCCGTCGTCGAAATCTGGGACGGCGTGCTGCTCGTGCCGCTCGTCGGCACGCTCGACGACCAGCGCGCGGCGCAGATGTCGGCGGCGCTGCTGGAGGCCGTCCGCAGCGCGGGCGCGCAGGTCGTGCTCGTGGACATCACGGGGGCCGCGGTGGTAGACACCTACACGGCCGCCCACCTCATCAACACCGTCCGCTCGGTGCGCCTGCTGGGCGCGGCCACGGTCGTCACGGGCGTCAACGCGCACGTCGCCGCCGACCTCGTCAAGCTCGGCATCGAGATGGAAGACATCACGACCCGCCGTCGCTTAGCCGACGGCCTGCGGTACTCCCTGGAATTGCTCAACGTCAAAGTGCAGACCCCGACCTTCGGCCTCCAGCCGCCGTCTAAAGAAAGAAGCTGAGCGCCGAATGCAGACCGCCGACGGCTTCCCTATGTCCGACGAGACGACAACGCTCGAAACGGCCGCGGCGCCCGCGCGGCTGCTGGTCGTGGACGACGAGGAGAATATCGTCCTCACCATCAGCGAGGTGCTGCGCCTCGAAGGCTACGAGGTGGACGTGGCTTCGAGCGGGCGCGAGGCCGTCGCCCACCTTGAGCGCGGCACCGAGTACGACCTCGTCCTGACCGACCTGCACATGGACGAGGGCGACGGCCTCTCGCTGCTTCAGGAGGTACGCGGGCGCGCGCCGCTCACCATCGTCGTCGTCCTCACCGGCTTCGCCGCGGTCGAGTCGGCCATCGCCGCGCTGCGCCACGGCGCCTACGACTACCTCACCAAGCCCTGCATCATCGCCGAACTCATCCACACGGTCGGCCGCGGCATCGAGCACCGCCGCCTGATGCTCGCCGAGCGCGAGGCGCGCAGCGGTCTGGAGGAGCTGAACCGCGAGTTGGAGCACCGCGTCGAGGAGCGCACGGCCGAGCTGAGCCGCGTCAACCACGAGTTGGTCGAGGCCAACCGCATGAAGGACATCTTCCTCGCCACGCTCTCGCACGAGCTGCGGACGCCGCTGACGCCCGTGCTCGGCTGGGTCAACCTCCTGCGCTCGGGCGCGGCCTCCGACGCGCAGATGCTCACGCAGGGCTTGGACGCCATCGAGCGCAACGCGCGCCTTCAGGCGCGGCTCGTGGACGACCTGCTCGACATCTCGCGCATCGTCTCGGGCAAGCTCCGCATCGAGTGGGAGCCCGTCGACCTCTGCGCCGTGGTCGGGCTCGCGACCGAGCCCGTCCGCGCCGAGGCGTCCGCCCGCCAGGTTGAGCTGATGGTCGAGCTGGCGCCCTGCCCGCTCGTCGTACAGGGCGCGCCGCTGCGCCTGCAACAGGTCGTGTGGAACCTGCTCTCGAACGCGGTGAAGTTCACGCCGCGCGGCGGGCGCGTGAGCGTGCGCGTGTGGCGCGAGGGCGGCGAGGCGCGCGTCGAGGTGTCGGACACGGGCGTCGGCATCGTGCCCGAATTTCTGCCGCACGTCTTCGACCGCTTCCGGCAGGCCGACGGCTCGACGACGCGGCAGTACGGCGGGCTGGGGCTGGGACTCGCCATCGTGCGCGCGCTGGCCGAGCTGCACGGCGGCCGGGTCGTCGCGGAGTCGGAGGGCGAGGGGCACGGCGCGCGCTTCACGTTCGGCCTCCCCTGCGCCCTCGCCGGCGCGGAGGCGGCCGAGCCCGCGCGCGAGGCCGTGCCCGAGGCGAGTCAGAAGGCCGTGCCCGTGCTCCTCGTGGACGACTCGACTGAGACGCTTGAGCTTTTGGAGACGCTCTTCACGCACAAAGGCTACGAGGTCTTCGGCGCGGCCTCGGCCGCCGAGGCGGTGCGTGCCGCGCGCGAACGACGACCGGGGCTCATCATCTCCGACATCAGCATGCCGGGCACGGACGGCTACGCGCTGCTGGCCGAGCTGCGCCGCATGCCCGGCCTTGAAGCCGTCCCAGCCATCGCGCTCACCGGCCACGCGATGGACGAAGACCGCGCCCGCGCGCTGGCCGCCGGCTTCGCCGTCCACATCCCCAAGCCCGTTGACCCCGACGAACTCCTCCGCATCGTCCGCCGCCTGACGGCTTAAACAGAACCGCGAGCGGTTCTGTCTTACTGGACGCTGCCGACGACCGTCACCGTCTTAGACTCGCCGGACTTCTGCTCGGCCAGCTCGCGTTCGATGCGGCGCTCGGCCCCGGTCTTCGGCAGTTCGCGCGCGGAGGCCGCGCCGGGCATCGAGACCTCTGCGAGGAAGTAGCGGTCGCCGTGCTGGCGGAAGACGAGCGCGGCGGCGCGGGGGTTCTTCTCGCCCGTGTTCGTCAGGACGAGGGCGGTCGAGCGGCCGTCCTCGCTCCGGATGAGGAGCGCGCTCGCGGCGTCGGACTTGACGCGCTGGACGCTGTAGCGGCCGGCCAGCATCTGCTGCGCCCCGGCGACGAAGTCGAAGGGGACGTTAATGACAACGGCGTGCCGAACCTGCGCGTTGGCGGCGACGGCCAGCGCGAGCGTCGCGACCAGCCCCAGAAGTGCTCTCGAAATTTGCTTTTTCATACTTCCTCCATTTAGTCTCGTTGGCCGTCGGTCTGTTTTGACTCGGCCTTCCCCTGTAAGCCTTGACGGCCTCCCCGCCGCCGCCCTCGACGCCGCCGCGCCCACTGTGCCCGTCCCGTCGAATGACCCGAACGAGGAGGCGTGTGCGGCTCGTATAAGGAGCGTCACCCACGTTCGCGTGGACTAACGCGGCGGGGGATCGGGGCCATCATCAAAAGCGGGTCAAAGCGCCCCAAAATAGTTTTCAAAGACTTATCAAAGAGTTATCAAAAGCGGTCTATGCCCAGTCCAGTCAAGCACTTATACGATTTCGACCGGTTCACTCTGGACGCCGACGAGCGCGTGCTCCTGCGCGAGGGGAAGCCCGTCCGCCTGACCCCGAAGGAGTTCGAGACGCTGCTCGCGCTCGTCCGGGGGGCGGGGCGCGTGCTGTCGAAGGAAGACTTGCTGAAGGAGATTTGGCCCGACACCTTCGTCGGCGAGGCGACGCTCGCGCAGAACGTCTTCACGTTGCGCAAGGCGCTCGGCGAGGCCGAGGGCGGCGGGGCGTTCGTCGAGACCGTCCCCCGCCGCGGCTACCGCTTCGCGGTCGAGGTGAGGGAGCGGCGCGAGGGCTCCGCGACGGCGGACGCAAACGAGGCACGCGCCTTCGCTGCCGCGCGAATTGAGGATGAGAGCCTCGCCGTCGTCAATCTCCCCGCCGGAAACGCGCCCGCGCACTTCCCTCCCCCGGAAGAAGAGACGGACGCGCGCCCGAACGTTCACACGCACGAGCCGCGCAACGGCCACGTCCCCGTAGCAACATCTTCATCGACCTACACGCGCGACGCTTCCGCCCCTTCTCAAACGACCGGCGGCCGCCCCGTCCGCGCGGCGTTCATCATCGCGGCGGCCGTGCTCTTTTCGGTCGCGGCGCTCGTCTATCTCATCTACCGAACCTCCGTGCGGCCGGACGTGGAGCGCGCGCGGCCGGCGGCGCCCGCGGCCTTCCCCACGATGAAGTTGACACGCCTGCCCGTGACGGGCGCGGTCGCGGAGGCGGTCATCTCGCCGGACGGCAACTACCTCGCCTACGTCGCCAACGAGCCGGGGCGGCAGGGGCAGGGCGTCTGGGTCAGGCAGGTCGAGGCCGCGAGCAACACGCAGCAGATCGTCGCGCCGGGCGAGGGCGTCTCGTTCGGCGCGCTCGTCTTCTCGCCCGACAGTCAGCACCTCTACTACGGCGAGGCGCGCGAGGGCGCGGGCCCGCCCGCGCTCTTCCGCGTGCCCGTGCTCGGCGGCCCGACGGTGAAGGTGCTCGACGACTGCTCGGCCAGCCCGGTGGGTTTCTCGCCCGACGGCCGGCGGCTCGCCTACCTGCGCGGCGAGCTCGGGCGCGAACTGAGGCTCTACGTCGCCGACTCGGACGGCGCGAACGAGCAGGTGCTCGTCACGCGCAAAAGCCCCGACGCCCTCGGCCTGCCCGCGTGGTCGCCCGACGGCAATTCGCTCGCCTGCATCTACGGCTCGATGGACGCCATCGGCGGCAGCGCGCCCGCCATCGGCGTCACGACCTTCCGGGTCTCGGACGGCGCGGAGCGGCGCGTGACGGAGGCGCGCTGGACGGACGTGCGGCAGTTGTCTTGGCTGCCCGACGGCTCGGGGCTGGTGTTGAGCGCGGCCGAGGCGGACTTGAGCCCCGCGCAAATCTGGGCGCTCTCGCTCCCGGCGGGCGAGGTGCGGCGAGTGACGAACGACCTGAACACGTACCTCGGCGCGAGCGTGACGGCCGACGGCTCGGCGCTCGTCACCGTGCAGACCGACCGCGTGCCGAACGTCTGGGTGGCGCCCGCAGGCGACGCGGCGCGCGCGCGGCAGATCACGACGGGCTCGGGGAAGTTCGACGGCTACTACGGGCTCTCTTGGGCGCCGGACGGGCGCGTCGTCTACGCGTCGCTGGCGGGCGGCGGCTGGGACATCTGGGCGATGAACGCGGACGGGACGGGGCAGAGGCAGTTGACCGTGGGCGCGCGCTCGAACTACGGCCCGTCGGTCTCGCCCGACGGGCGCTACGTCGTCTTCGTCTCGAACCGGACGGGCGGCGGCTTCAACATCTGGCGGATGGACGCGGACGGGTCGAACCCCGTCCGTCTAA
This sequence comes from Pyrinomonadaceae bacterium, assembly GCA_040510435.1. GTDB lineage: Bacteria > Acidobacteriota > Blastocatellia > Pyrinomonadales > Pyrinomonadaceae > QHXN01. The sequence goes on from JBEVJD010000447.1 coordinate 8,411, forward strand.
CCTCGGGGCGCGGCGAGAATTTCCCGCACGTGACGCCGGACGGGCGCTCGGTCGTCTACGCGACGGTCGGCGGGCAGGAGGCGGCCATCTGGAAGGTCTCGATTGACGGGGGCGAGCCGGTGAGACTGACGAGCCGGCCGGCGTCGTGGCCGTTCGTCTCGCCCGACGGCAAGTCGTTCGTCTGCACGTACGGCGAAGGGCCTTTCGCGGCGAACCGCCTCGCCGTCATCCCCATCGAGGGCGGCGAGCCCACGCGGCTCTACGACGTGGCGCCGACCTTCCGCGCCAACACGGTCTGGCTCCCCGACAACCGCGGCATCGCCTACCTCGACGCGCGGACGGGGACGACCAACGTCTGGATGCAGCCGCTCGCCGGCGGCAGGCCCGTGCAACTGACGAACTTCACCGCCGACCACGTCGCCTCCTTCGACTGGTCGCGCGACAACCGCCTCCTCGCCACCCGCAGCGTCGAGACGACCAGCGTCGTCCTCATCAAAGACTTCAGGTAGGTGATAAGTGATGAGTGATAAGAAAGAGCAAGCGGGACTTGTTCTTCTCTTATCATCTCATCACTCATCACTTATCACTTCGCCCTGGCGCGCCGCGCAAAGGCGACGGTGTGCGCGAGCACGGCGGCGATGATGATGGAGCCGCCCGTGATGGCCCAGCCCGAGGGACGCTCGCCGAGGAAGAGGTAGACCCAGATCGGGTTCGACAGCGGCTCGACGTAGCCGACGAGGCTGGCGTCGAGCGAGCGCACGCCGCGCTCGACGCCGCGCGTAAAGAGCGTGTAGGCGACCCCGACCTGCACGACCCCGAGGAAGACGATGACGCCGAGGTCGGCCGCCGTCATCCTGTGCGCCCCGCGGAAGAAGGCGGGCGCGCAGACGGCCGCGAGCAGAAGGTTGCCGTAGATGATCGAAGAGGCGCGGTTGACGCGCCCCGCGCGCGGGAGCCTGATGAGCAGCATGAAGGCCGCGAAGCAGAGCCCCGACAGGAGCGCGAGCAGATTGCCCCGCGTCTGCTCCGGGTCGAGCCGGTCAACGAAGAAGAACGCTATCCCCGCGACGCACGCGGCGACGACGAGGAAGTCCGAGCGCCGGTACTTCTCTTTGAAGACGAGCGGCTCGAAGACGAGGACGTAGACCGGCGCGGTGTATTGCAGGAAGATGGCGCTGGCGGCGGTCGTCAGCTTCGTCGCCATCACGAAGAGCAGCAGCAGCGCCGCGTAGAGCGCCGCCGCCACCACCGTCACCCAGTTGACCCGGAAGCCCTCGCGCCGCGTGAAGTAGGCCACCGTCAGCGCCGCCAACAGCGACCGCCCGAACGACAACTCGTAGGCTGAAAGCCCCGGCGTCGCCTTGATGAAGAGCCCGCCCGTGCTCCACAGGAGCGCCGCCCCCAGCACGAAGAGAATGGGCGGCACCCCGCCGCCCGCCGCCCCGCTCGCCTTCACGCGCCCCCCACAAATTTCGCCGCCGCGTAGCCGGCGAAGACCAACAGCAGGCCGAGCAGGTTCGAGGCGACGACGTTGAGCGCGGCCAGCCCCAAACGCCCCTCGCGCAGCAGCGCGAAGGTCTGCAACCCGTAAGCCGAAAAAGTCGTGAAGCCGCCGAGCAGCCCGACGAAGACCGCGGCGCGGGCGGTCTCACTAAAGGCGTCGCGCTCCTGCACGAAGTGGAAGAGGAGGCCGGCGGCGAAGCAGCCCAGCAGGTTGACGGCGAGCGTGCCGAACGGGAACGCCTCGCCGTAACGACGCGCGACGGCGCCCGACAGCCAGTAGCGCCCGAGCGTGCCCAGCAGTCCGGCCAGCCCGACGAGCAGGATTCTCAGCATCCGCCGATTTAAGCACTAACGCGCCCGGTTTGAAAGCCCTCCGCCGCGCGGCATACAGCGCCGCGTTTCGTGTTAGCATCTAAGTTGACGGCGTGCTATAAGGGGTCGCGCCGGGAGTTTTCAACCCCCTACGGAGAAGATTCTCAAAGGATTTTAGATGAAAGACTTTCGATCACCCAATCAGCGTTACGAACAGCAACAGGGCTGGCAGCAGCCGGACGCCTGGGGCGGCTACGGCGTCGAGACGGCTTCGCAGGCGAGCGTCCAGGAGCGGATGGGCTTCATCCGGAAGGTCTACGCGCTCTTCTTCGCGGCCACGCTCTTCGCCATCGGCGGCGTCGGGCTCGGCCTGTCGTTCAAGCCGCTGCTCATGTTCGCCTACGAGCACCCGTTCATCATGTTCTTCGCCATGATCGGCGGCGTGATGGGCGCGCAGGCCGTGCGCCACGTGCGTGGGCTGAACCTGCTCGCGCTCTTCGCGTTCACGACCCTCACGGGCGTCATCATCTCGCCGCTCATCGCGCTGGTGCTGGCTAACAACCCGGCCTCGATCTGGCAGGCGGGGCTGCTGACGGTCAGCATCTTCGGCGGCCTGACGGCCTACGTCTTCATCTCGAAGAAGGACTTCAGCTTCCTGCGCGGGATGGTGGTGACGGGGCTGATCGTCGTCGTCCTCGCCGGCCTGCTCAACGTGCTCATCGTCGGGTCGAGTGCCCTCTCGTTCGGCATCGCGTGCGCGGCGCTGCTGCTCTTCTCGGGCTTCGTGCTCTACGACACGTCGAACATCATCCGGCGCTACCCGACGAACGAGTACGTCGCCGGCGCGCTCTCGCTCTATCTCGACGCCTTCAATATCTTCCTCGCGCTCGTGCGCATCCTCAACGCGAGCCGGGACTAAGGATTTACACAGAACCGCGAGCGGGAGCGAGCGG
>JBEVJD010000448.1:0-10174 GCA_040510435.1 Pyrinomonadaceae bacterium
TCCCCCCCAGCCCCGTTTTGACTTTTTTTTTTCGCTTTGGGGTGCTTGTGGGTGCGCGGGGGGTTGGGGTTGCGGTGTTTTTTTTTTTTGTTTAGGGGGCCCGCGTCCCGCGCCCCCCGGGTCTCCCCGTCGCCCTGTCACCCCGTCTTACTTGTTCTCGTCAACGTCCACGTACTCGGCGTCGATGACGTTGTCGTCGCCGCCGCCGGAGGTCGAGCCGCCGGCCGAGCCGGTGGAAGCACCCGCCGCGCTGGCCTGCTCCTCGCCGCCGCCGCCAGCCGCAGAGCCGCCGCCCTGGTAGAGCGCCTCGGCCAGCTTATGCGACGCGGTCTGGAGATTCGTGAAGGCGTTGTTGAGACGGTCGGTGCCGCCCTCTTCGAGCGCCTTCTTCGCGTCGGCAATCGCCGTCTCGACCTGCGTCTGCGTCGCGCCGTCGAGCTTCTCCTTGTTCTCGCCGAAGGTCTTCTCGATCTGGAAGACGAGGCCGTCGAGCCGGTTGCGCGCCTCGACCTCTTCGCGCTTCTTGGCGTCGTCGCTCGCGTGCGACTCGGCGTCGCGCATCATCTTGTCGATCTCGTCCTTCGAGAGACCCGAAGAGGCCGTGATCGTGATCTTCTGCTCGCGCCCCGTCCCCATGTCCTTGGCCGAGACGTTGACGATGCCGTTGGCGTCGATGTCGAACGTCACCTCGACCTGCGGCATGCCGCGCGGCGCGGGCGGAATCCCGACGAGGTGGAACTTGCCGAGCGTGCGGTTGTCGCCCGCCATCGGGCGCTCGCCCTGAAGGACGTGCACCTCGACGCTCGTCTGGTTGTCCGACGCCGTCGAGAAGATTTCCGACTTGCGCGTCGGGATGGTCGTGTTGCGCGGGATGAGAATCGTGTTCACCCCGCCGAGCGTCTCGATGCCCAGGGAGAGCGGCGTCACGTCGAGCAGAAGAATGTCGGTCTTCTCGCCCGAGAGCACGCCCGCCTGCACGGCCGCGCCGACGGCGACGACCTCGTCCGGGTTGACCGTCTTGTTCGGCTCCTTGCCGAAGATGTTCTTGACGATCTCCTGCACCTTCGGGATGCGGGTCGAGCCGCCAACGAGGACGACCTCGTTGATCTTCTGCGCGTCGAGCCCGGCGTCCTTAATCGCCTGCTCGACGGGCGACATCAGGCGCTTGAGGATGGGGTCGATCAACTGCTCGAAGCGCGCCCGCGTCAGCTTCATCACGAGGTGCTTCGGCCCGGAGGCGTCGGCCGTGATGAAGGGCAGGTTGATTTCGGACTCCATCGTCGAGGAGAGCTCGATCTTCGCCTTCTCGGCCGCCTCCTTCAGGCGCTGGAGGGCCATCTTGTCGTTCGAGAGTTCGATGCCCTGATCCTTCCTGAACTCCTCGATGATCCACTTGATGAGCGCCTCGTCGATGTCGTCGCCGCCGAGGTGCGTGTCGCCGTTCGTCGATTTGACCTCGACGACGCCCTCGCCGACTTCGAGGATGGAGATGTCGAAGGTACCGCCACCGAAGTCGAAGACCGCAATGGTCTCCTCCTTCTTCTTGTCGAGGCCGTAGGCGAGCGCGGCCGCGGTCGGCTCGTTGACGATGCGCATCACTTCGAGGCCGGCGATGCGCCCCGCGTCCTTCGTCGCCTGCCGCTGCGAGTCGTTGAAGTAGGCCGGCACCGTGATGACCGCCTTCTCAACCTTCTGGCCGAGATAGTCTTCCGCCGCCTGCTTCAGCTTCTGGAGCACCATCGCCGAAATCTCGGGCGGCGACCACTCCTTGCCGCCCGCGTTGATTCGCACGTCGCCGCCCGCGGCCTGCACGCCGTAGGGCACCTGCTTCTTCTCCTCCGAGACCTCGTCGAAGCGCCGCCCCATGAAGCGCTTGATCGAGTAGACGGTGTTCTCGGGGTTGGTGACGGCCTGGCGCTTGGCGACCTGGCCGACCAGGCGGTTGCCGTCCTTGGTGAAGGCCACGACGGAGGGGGTCGTCCGGCCGCCCTCTGAGTTGGTGATGACAGTCGGCTCGCCGCCTTCCATCACGGCCACGACGGAGTTGGTCGTGCCCAAGTCAATACCTATAATCTTGCTCATTTTTCTGCTTCTCCCGATTTTTTAGCCGCGCGAGCCCCGCGGGGACTCCCGGCCGCGTGCCGCCGCTCAGTTGCCTGCCGTGACCCTTTGCGCCCTGCCGAGGGCTCGAAAACTTGAGCCCCGCGGGCGCTCCGGCGACCTTGAATGCGCCGCTAATATAATATGTGAGCCCCTTCCTGTCAACTTTTAGTAGCATTTCTCCCTAACCGGGTTGCCCGGCGCAAACCGTTGCAGAATAACGCATTAGCCGATTCAGCCCGCCGACTCGCGCTGCTGCCGGTCTTCGTTCAGCAGTTTGGAAGTCCAGAAAACGTAGTGTATGCCGGAGATGACGGCGAAGGAGAAGACGGTCGTGTAGACGGTCGGCAGATACCCGCGCAGCGGCGGGAAACTGGCGGCGATGAGGACGAGGACGACCCCCACGATCTGGACGGTCGTGTTGGCCTTACCGAGCCAGGAGGGCTTAAAGCCCCGGAAACCCGTGACGACGTTGATGGTCGCCGCGCCGACGACGATGAAAACGTCGCGGCTGATGACAGCCGCCGTCACCCAGAAAGGGACGGGCAGGTGGCGCGGGTGCGGCTGGACGAGCGCCTCCGGGGCCATAATCGAGGGCATCGAGAGGGTTATAAACGAGGTGACGAGGAGGAGTTTGTCGGCGATGGGGTCGAGAATCTGCCCGAGCGGCGAGTACTGGTTAAACTTGCGCGCAAACAGCCCGTCGAGCCCGTCGGTCACGCCCGCGACGACGAAGACGGCCAGAGCCCACCCGAACCTCTGGTAGTAGAGCGCGCCCACGAAGACCGGGATGAGCGCCATCCGTATGACGGTCAGGATGTTCGGGACGGTGATGACTTTCGAGGCCATTTAACAAGTGATGAGTGATGAGTGACGAGTGATGAGTTGAGCCCTGCCTTTACTCATCACTCATCACTCATCACTCATCACTTTTTTCTAGTCCGCGCGGCGCAGCGTCAGCAAAGAGACTTCGGGCAGGCAGCCGTAACGGACGGGCAGGACGACCGTCCCGAGGCCGCGCGTGACGTAAATCTGCGTCTCGCCGCGCCGGCCGAGGCCGCGCAGGATGCGGCGGCGGACGCGCCCCGAGGCCGAGCGCTCGGAGCGCCAGGTAACCTGCCCGCCGTGCGTGTGCCCCGAGAGCACGAGGTCAACGCCCGCGCGCGCAGCGCGGCGCAGAATGACGGGATTGTGCGCCAAAAGCAGCTTCATCTCGTCGGCGGAGGAGCCGGCGAGCGCGAGCGGCAGGTCTTCGAGACCCACCATCGTGTCCTGCACGCCCGCGAGCCAGAAGGAGGCGCCGCGGTCTTCGAAGCGGAGCCCCTCGTTGTTGAGCACGCGGATGCCTGCGAGCGTGAAGAGGTCTGTGACGAGGTCGGCGTCCACCCAGTTGTCGTGGTTGCCGAGGCAGGCGTAGACGCCGCGCCGCGCCTTCAGTTTCCCGAGCATTTCGGCGCAGGGCTGGACGTACTCGCGCTCGTGCGAGACGTAATCGCCGGTCAGGGCGATGATGTCGGGCTGGAGGCTGTTGGCGACCTCGACGGCGCGCTCAACCTGCTCGCGCCCGGTGAAAGGGCTGTGGTGGATGTCCGAGAGGTGGACGACTCGCAGGCCGTCCATCTCGCGCGGCAGGCGCTTGAGTCCGACGGCGTGGCGCTCGACGGTGAGCTGGTAAGGCTCCGCGAAGGCCGCGCGCGCAATCTGAGCCAGCCCGGAAGCGATTGTGCGAAGGGGAGTCGCGCGCCCGGCGTTGGCGACACGTCGCCGCTCTCTCCAGTTGGTGATTGTTGCCATCTTCGTCTGTGTCGGTTTTAAGGAGTGCCTGAAAACTCTTGCAAGGCCGTCAATGCCCTTCCCCCCGGCCCGCTTTTCAAAGCCCGCGAATTATATGAATCCGAGCCCCCGGACGCAAGGCCGCGGCTCCCGTTTTCGGCGACACTTCAGCGACATTTAGGTTGCGCGACGGTACGCCTCCCCTCATTTGAGGGGCCAGAAGTATGGGACGAGGAGCATGACGACGGCGAAGACGGCTATCGTCAGAATCGAGCCGACCTTGAAGAAGTCGAGGAAGCGGTAGCGCCCCGGCGTGTAGATGAGCACGCAGGCCGGCTCCAGCGGCGTGAGGAACGAGCAGGAGGCGGCGTAGGTGACGGCGAGGGCGAAGGCGCGCGGGTTCAGGCCGAGCGCGAGCGCCGTCTTGACGGCGATGGGGAGGACGACGAGCGCGGCCGCCTGGTTCGACATCGGCTGCGTCAGGGCCACCGTCAGCGCGAAGAAGCCGGCGAGGACGGCGAGGCCCCCGTAGGACTGGAAGTTGTTGACGATGATGTCGGCGAGGTACTGGTCGGCCCTGGTCTTCTCCATCGCCGTGCCGAAGCTAATCATCCCCGCGATGAGGACGATCAGGCGCCAGTCGATGAGGTCGTAGACCTCGTTCAGGTGCAGCGCGCGCGAGGCGAGCAGGATGAGCACGCCGAAGAGTACCGCGACGGCGAGCGGCACCTGCGGCAGATGCAGCACCGAGAAGAAGAGGAAGACGGCGAAGGCCCCGACCGCCCACCAGCGCTTGCCGGCGCGCTCGCGCTCGCCCTTCAGCGCCTCTTCGAGCAGGAGGACGTGGCCGTCCGCGGTCAGGCGCTCGACGCCCTCCTTCGTCCCCCGCACGAGCAGCACGTCGCCGAAGCGGAGCGTGACGGTCGAGAGCTTGGTCAACAGCGCCATCCCGTGGCGGTTGATGGCGAGCACCGTCATGTCGTAGCGGTCGCGGAAGTTGAGGCTGCGCAGCGTCCGGTTCGTCATCTCCGAGCCGCGCAGGATCATCACCTCGAAGAGTTCAACGTCGCCCGCTTCGAGGTCGTGCGACTGCAATTCGAAGTCGGAGCGGATCTCGATGCCCGCCTCCTCCTTGACGCGCAGGATGTCGTCCATCCGCCCCTGCACGAGCAGCAGGTCGCCCTCCTGCAAGACCTCCTCGCCGCGCGGCGGCAGACGCCCCTGCGTCCCGCGGATGATGCCGATGACGGTGAGGTCTAACATCTCGCTTAGATTTCCCTCCTCCAAAGTCTTCCCCGCGAGCGGCGAACCCTCGACGACGACGACCTCCGAGATGTACTGGCGAATGCCGTACTGCTCGACCAGAGAGTCGGCCGCGCCGCGCGCGGGCAGGAGCCTCAGGCCGAGGAGCAGCATGTAGATCATGCCGACGACGACGATGGCGATGCCGACCGGCGTCAGCTCGAACATCGTAAAGGGCGCGAGCAGTTCCGGACTCACCTGGAAGCGTTGAAGCAATTCCTGACTCTGCCCGAGCTTGGCGAGCGCGCCCGAGACGGCGAGGTTCGTCGAGGTGCCGATGAGCGTGCAGGTGCCGCCGAGGATGGCGCCGAAGGCGAGCGGCATCAGAAGCTTCGACGGCTGGACGCGCGCGCGCTGCGCGATACCCAAGACGACGGGGACGAACATCGCCGTCGTCGTCGTGTTCTTCATCACCGAGGCGCAGCCCGCGGCCGTGAACATGATGAGGGTGGTGAGCTTGAACTCGTTGCCGCCCGCGATGCGGTGGAGGCGGCGGCCGACGAGGTCAACCACGCCCGTCTTGACCAGGCCCCCGGTCAGGACGAACAGTCCGGCGATGGTGATGACGATGTCGTTGCCGAAGCCCGCGAACGCCTCCGAGACGTTGAGCGTCCCCGTCAGCACGAGGCCGATGACGAGGAGGATGGTGACGACATCAATCGGTATCTTCTCGGTCGCGAAGAGCACGAGCGCGATGACGAGGAGGATGAGGACGGTGGCGATGGGCTGAGTCATGGTGCTCTTCCTGCTATAATCCGGCGGCAGCCTGACAACTTGTCGAAACTGTAGTTTTTGCTTCGCGCGTGGGCGCAATTCTATAGTGCCAGGCGCCGAACTTTGCAAGGGGGCGTGACCGGAATGGGCGGACAGCGGGTGCTGGTGATCGAGGATCAGGAAGACCTCGCGGCTCTCTACGAGAGCGTGCTCCGCAAGGAGGGCTACGAGGTCTCGAAGGCTTACACGGGCGAGGAGGGCGTCGCGCTCTTCGAGGACAACGGCGCGGACGCCGTCGTCCTCGACATGACGCTCCCCGAGATGCACGGCCTCCAGGCGCTCAAGGCGATCCGCGGCATGAACGCCAACGTCCCCGTCGTCGTCGTCACGGGCGAGACGGCCGACGAGACCCGCCGCCAGTGCGAGCGCCTCGGCGTGCAGCAGTACCTCTCGAAGCCCGCCGACTACCGCGACATCATGGACGCCCTCGGCCGCGCGTTCTCCGACCCGAAGACCACCACCGAGGAGTATCAGGTCGTCACCCTGCGCCTCCCCACGCGCATCGTCCGCTGCCTGATGGGTCTCGACGAGAACATCGAGCGCGCCGTCGAATTGATCTGCGAGGAGAAGTTCAAACCCTGAGTCAACTCTCCGCCATCAGGAGGAGCCATGAAAAACTCTCACGCGCCGCTGCTGCTACTCGCCTCGCTGCTCGCGTCCGGCTGTGCCTCCCCGAAGCCCGCGAATTTCCGCGACCTCGTGCCGCAATCGGCTGAAGAACTTAATAAGCAGGCCCTAGAGTCGGAGTGGACTATCCTCGTCACCGTGGACGCGGAGCGGAGGGTCTTCTTCAGGAAGGAGCAGGTCGGGACGACCGACGACCCGGGCACGCTGAAGGAACGGGTGCGGCAGGTCATCGAAAGGAACAGGCAGAAGTCGCGCGACCTCTCGGGCAAAGAGCCGGACAACACGGTCAGCACCGTCTTCCTCAAAGCCCCGGACGACATGACGTACCGCGACGTGTTGAAGGTCGTCGAAGCGCTCAAGGAGGCGGGCGGCAATCCCATCGGCCTCCAATCGGAGAACGCCCCCCGGGAGCACAACCCCTCGCGTTAGAGTCGGCCCTTCCGCCTCACTCGAACAGCTTCCGCTCGACCGCGGCCGCGGCCCTCTTCGTCGAGCCCTTCGCGGACTTCTGTTGAGAAGGATGTTGCGCGAGGTGTTCGGCGTTGAGGCCGAGTTCGCGGAGCAGGACGGCGAACTTCTTCGCGCCGTGCATGGTGATGATTCTCTGCGCGCCGGACTCGCGCGCGAGGCGGACGAGGTCGTCGTAGTCGGCGTGGTCTGAGAGCGGCAGGACGAGGTCGATGTCCTTGTACATGTAGGGCGCGCTCTTGCTCACGGCCCACCCCGTCAGCATGATGAGGTAGCGGCGCGGGATGTTCAAAATCATCGGCTGGCGGCGGCAACCCGGCGGGGTGATGAGCACGCGCCCCTCGACGTTCCCGCGTTCATAACGCTCGTAACTCCCCGAGAACTCCACGCCGCACTCGCGGTAAATCTCCGAGACGTTGTAGACCGACCCGTGCAGGCTGACGCGGTAGCCGCGCCGGAGCAGAAGCTCCAGAGCCTCCTGACTCTTCCCCAAAGCGTAAGCCAAAACTACGGGCACGGCGTCGTCCGAGAGAGCGCGGTCGCAGGCGGCATAGAGGCGGTCGTAGGTCGCCACGTCGGGCGGGAAGCGGTACTGCGGGTCGCCGAAGGTGGACTCCATGACGAGCGTGTCGCAGGGGACGACGACCGCCTGCTCGGCCGCGACGTTGGGACGGAGTTTGATGTCGCCCGTGTAGACGAGCCGCTCGCCGTCAGCCTCGACGAGTATCTGCGCCGAGCCGAGGCAGTGGCCGGCCGGGTACATCGTGAGGGCGTAGCGGCCGTAGTCGCGCCGCTCGCCGTAGCGCAAAGCATCGACCTCGGCCTCGCCGCGGCGGTGGCGGAAGAGGCGCGCCGTCTCGGGCGTGGCGACGATGGCGCGGTGCTCGGCGATGTGGTCGGAGTGCGCGTGCGAGATGACGCAGCGCTCGCGCGGGCCGTCGGCGTCGAACCAAAGGTCGAGGTCGGGCAGGTAGAGCCCGTCTCTGTACTCGACTCTGAGCAAAACTTTACCCCTTGTTCAAGTGGCGCGCGCGCCGAGCCTTGCCGCGCGTGCCGTGGTCGTTTATTTTCGGGAGCAGTCTCGCGTAGGATTATAACGTAATGGAAGAAGAACTCCCGAAGCAGGCCGTGAAGCGTCGCTGGGACTGGCTGCGCAGGCTCGCGGCGGCGCGCAGATTGTTGCGCGCCGAGACCATCTTCCTCGCGGGGCTGGCGGCCTTCGCCGTGCTCGCGGTGCTGGCGAAGGCCAACGCCTACTTCGCCTGGGACGAGCGCGTCGCCGACCGGATACAGTCCGTACCCGTGCCCGGCATGGAGACGTTCATGCGCGTCGTGTCGTTCCCGGGCGACGGCGTCACGTCGTGGCTCGTCGTCATCGCGACGTTCCTCATCTTCTTCGCGCGCGGGCGGCGCTCCGAAGGCTTCGGGGTGCTGCTGAGCGCGGCCGGCGGGTCTTCCATCAACCGCCTGATAAAGTACGTCATCGGGCGGCCGCGCCCGACCCTGGAGCACGTCCGCGTGAGCGGCGAGTGGGCGCACGAGAGCTTCCCCTCGGGGCACGTCGTCTTCTACGTCTGCTTCTTCGGCTTCCTCTTCTTCGTCGCCTTCGCGCTGCTGCCGAAGGGCTCGACGGCGCGGCGGGTCGCGTGCGCTCTGGCGGCGCTGCCCATCCTGCTCGTCGGCCTCTCGCGCGTCTACCTCGGCGCGCACTGGCCGAGCGACGTGCTCGGCGCCTACCTCCTGAGCGGGATGTGGCTCGCCCTCTCGCTCGACGCCTACCGGCGCTGGAAGCGCCGCGCCACCTTCCACCCCGAAGAGGAGAAGGTGATGGGTGATGGGTGAATACACGAGTCTTCTGTTCTTCACCCAAAACCCAACACCTAACACCCATCATCTTTTTTAATCTTCTACTCCTTCAAGCGGACGCGCCGCATCTCTTCGCGGTTCTCGAAGTAGGTGCCGCCGCGTTGGAGGATGGCGTAAGTAGGGCCCGGCTCGTTCGTCACGTCGAACTGCGGGTCGGAGATGATGCGGGAGCGCAGGTCTGCGCGGCCGAAGCGCGCGAGGTAGGAAGTTACGTCTCGGTGACGGCGTCGGCGGGCGCCTTCTCGCCCAGGGCGGCGGCCTGCGCGCGCTCGGCCTCGGCGGCGACGGCGCGCAGAGAGAGGCCGCGCGCGAGGAGGAGCACGACGCCCGCCGCCATCCAGAAGAGCATGCGCGCCTTGCGCACGATGGCGAGCGTGACGCCCGCCGCCATCCCGAAGGCGAGCACTTCGGCGAGGCGGCCCGTCCCCAGCTCGTCAATGCCAGCGCGTAAGGGGACGAACTTGAAGACAACCGTGATGACGCGGTTGACCGACTCGAAGAGGAAGGCCGGGAGCACGCCGGGGCGCGAGCCGCTGATGAGCCAGATGGTCAGGTAGCCCTCGGCCACGCCGAAGAGGTGGAAGAGGCCCTCGCACAAAAATATGCCGGGGAAGCGACGGCGGTTGCGCGAGTAGAAGCCGTAGATGCGCTCCTCGAACGACCCGACCCGCGCGAGCCTGCGCTCAAGCGCCTTGCGCCCGAGACCCCGCGCCGCCGTCCAGCGCAGCGCCGCGCTGAAGAACCTCCACTCGCGCCTGACCGCGTAGACGGCGAAGAGGACGAAGAGGGCTGCGCCCGCCACGATGCCGTAGCTCGAATAGCGCAAGACCTTCGGCAGCGGGAAGGCGATGAGGAGAGCCGCCGCGCCGCCGAAGATGAAGAGCGCCACCGAGAGCATGTAGAAGAGGTTCTCGACGGCGATGGCCGAGAAGGTGGCGGCGAAGGGGACGCCGCGGCGGGACGCCATCGCGGCCTTGGTCGGCTCGCTCACCACGATGCCGAGCGGCACGACGTTGCCGGCGGCGTCGCCGATGAGGTACGCCTTGAAGGCTTCGACGAAGCCGAGCCGGTGCGGCTCCTCGAAGCAGAGCGTCCAGGCGCGCACGCGCACGGCGAACCGCAGCCCCGCGAGCACGATGATGGCCGCAAAGCCCCAGCCGATCTTCTCCGAGAGGTTCTCCCAGACGACGGCCGGCCCCGCGCGCCAGACGAAGTACGCGAAGAGCACGAGCCCCGCGAGCGCGAAGACGAGCCCCGCGGGCGC
>JBEVJD010000449.1:0-21213 GCA_040510435.1 Pyrinomonadaceae bacterium
TAATGTCGAACGTCCTGCTCGACTACATGGAGCGACATTCGGGGAAGCAGTAGGCAGTTGAAGAAATAAAAGTTGTGTGAAGAGTCAGCCGACGACGTGTAAGCGCCGTTAGAGCGCTTTTCATCCGAGAGCATACGGCGTGAGCTTTCAACGCAGAGACACAGAGGCACAAAGGCACGGCTTCAAGCGCTATCACTCAACAAGCCGTGCCTCCGTGTCTCTGTGCCTCTGTGTTAAATCTCTCTCGGTGACACTCAACTGCTAATGGCAATAGTAAATATGATGTGAGTGGCGTTATTAACACTTAACTGCCTACTGCCATCTGCCCGCTGCCTTTCCATGTTTTTCACCGACTCTTACCGGGCGTTGAGGCGGGGCGAGCGCGCGCTGGCCGTTCGGTACTTGGTGATTTCGGTTCTGGTCATCGCGCTCGTCGGGCTGCCCGTCGGGTTCTTCATGCTGCGTCGGTTCGAGGCGTCGGTCATCTTCCACCCGGAGCGCGCGGCGCGCGGCGGGATGTGGCGCGTGCCGCGGGGCGCGGAGGAGGTCTGGTTCAGGAACGCCGAGGGGTTGAAGCTCCACGGCTGGTTCTTTCATTCAAACACACAGCCCCCGGCCGCGACGTTCGTCTACGCGCACGGCAACGGCGGGAACGTGAGTTATTGCGACTGGGTCGGCGCGGAGCTGGCCGCGCGCGGCTTCGACGTGCTGCTGTTCGACTATCGCGGCTACGGGCGGAGCGAGGGCGAGTCGGCGGGCGAGCGCGGACTCTACGCCGATGCCGACGCCGCCTACGAGTTTTTGACGAAAGAGCGGGGCGTGCCGGCCGTGCGCGTGGTGCTCTACGGGCAGTCTCTGGGCACGGCGGCGGCGGCTGACGTGGCCGCGCGGCGCGAGTGCGGCGCGCTCGTCCTCGAATCGGGTTTGAGCAGCGCGGCCGACATGGCGGGTGAAATCATGCCCTGGCTGCCGCGCTTCGTGAGGCGCCTGACGAAGAACAAGCTGGACACCGTCTCGAAGCTCCCGCGCGTCAAGTGCCCCGTGCTCGTCGTCCACGGCGGCCGCGACGAGATTATCCCCGCCGGGCAGGGCCGCAAGCTCTTCGAGGCCGCGCCCGAGCCGAAGCAACTGTTGATAATCGAAGGCGCGGGCCACAACGACCTTTTCAACGTCGGCGGCGGGAAGTATATTGACACGCTCGCCGAATTCGTTCGCCAATCGCTCCGACCCGAAAAATGAATAAGTGCCGGCTCCTTCTGCTCTGCCTCCTGTTTGTTCCCACTGGCGCGCACGCACAGACAGCCCTCCGCTGGGGCGCAGACCCGAGCGGCGGCGCGCCCTACGTCTTCTCCGACCCCGCGCACCCGGACAGGTACGTCGGCTACGAGCTTGAGATGGTCGAGGCGCTGGCCGCCGCGATGAACCGCAAGCCCGAGTTCGTCCCGACCGACTGGGAGACCATCGTCACCTCGCTCCAGCGCGGCGAGTTCGACGTGGTCGTCAACGGGCTGGAGCCGACGGAAGACCGCGCCCGCGTCATCCTCTTCAGCAAGCCCTACTACATCTTTCAACTCCAACTCACCGTCCGCAGGAACGAGACGCGCATCCAGAAGCTCGAAGACTGCCGCACGCGCGTGGTCGGCACGCTCGGCAACACCGCCGCGTCGAGGTTGATGGAGAAGGAGGGCATCCCGTTCAAGGGCTACGCCGACCCCGTCGGGGCTTACAAGGATTTAGAACTCGGTCGCGTGGACGCGGTGCTGATGGACGTGCCGATGGAGGCTTTCTACGCGCGGCCGAACCCGCGTTTGAAGTCGGCGGGCGAGCCCTTCATGCGCGGCGCGTACGTCATCGGGCTGCGTAAGGGCGACGAGGCTTTGAAGGCCGAGGTTGACGCGGGGATAGATAAGATCGTTAGGGACGGGACGCTCGAAAGAGTCCTGCGTAAGTGGAATTTGTGGAACGACGCACAGGTCGAGCTTCAGCGGTCGGCTCGCACCGAAGTGGCCGAAGGCGAGCAGAAGCCGGAGGAGGTCAAGTACGAAGTCACCTCGACATCTTTCAACTGGCCGGAGGCGATCTGGCGCCTGACGCGCGCGGCGGCCGTGACCGTGCTGCTCTCTTTGGGCGCGATGGTCATCGCCGTCACGCTCGGGCTCGCGCTCGCGGTCGGGCAGTCGCGCGGGCCGTCGGTCGTGCGCTTCTTCTGCACCGTCTACGTCGAGTTCTTCCGCGGCACGCCGGTGCTCGTGCAACTCCTCTTCCTTTACTTCGGCCTGCCGCTCGTGGGGCTGGCGATGCCGGGGTGGCTGACGGCGCTCGTGGGGCTGGGTCTGAACTACGCGGCCTACGAGTCGCAGGTCTACCGCGCGGCGCTCGAAGCCATCCCGAAGGGGCAGTACGAGGCGGCGTACGCGCTGGGGATGAGCCCCGTGCTCGCGTTCCGGCGCATCGTGCTGCCGCAGGCGTTGAGGATCGCGCTGCCGCCGATGACGAACGACTTCGTCTCGCTCTTCAAAGACACGTCGGTCGCCTTCGCCATCTCGGTGTGGGAGCTGGCGACCGCGTACCGCGAGCTGGCGAACGCGTCGGGCGAGTTCATGCTGCTCGGCGTCATCGTCTCGGCCTTCTACCTTTTGATGAGTCTGCCGTTGGCGCACCTCGCGCGGCGACTTGAGCAGAGGCTTAAGCGGCGTGAGGCTCTGCGCGCGGTCGAAGCGGAGGTGGCCGGATGATACGCACCGAGGGATTGGGGAAGGTCGCGGGCGAGACGCGGATTCTGCGCGGCATCAGTCTTGAAGTCGAGCCGCGCACGGTGCTTGGCATCATCGGCCCTTCGGGTTCCGGGAAGACGACGCTGCTGCGCTGCATGAACGGCTTCGAGCGCATCACCGACGGCGCGCTCGAAGCGGGCGGCGTGCGGCTCGAAGCGGGGCTCGCCGAGAAGGAGTACCAGCGGCGCGTGAAGCAACTGCGCCGACAGGTCGGCATGGTCTTCCAGCACTTCTACCTCTTCCCGCACCTGTCCGTCATCGGCAACGTCGCGGAGGCGCCCGTGCACGTCCTCAAACGCCCGCGGGCGGAGGTGGAGGCCGAGGCCGTGAAGCTCCTTGTGACGGTGGGGCTGGGCAAGTCCGTCCAGCGCTACCCCGAATCGCTCTCGGGCGGCGAGCAGCAGCGCGTGGCCATCGTGCGCGCGCTGGCGATGCGGCCCGAAGTGCTCCTCTTCGACGAGCCGACGAGCGCGCTCGACCCGCGCCGCAGCAACGAGCTGGCCGCCACCCTGCGCGGCCTGGTCGAATTGGGGCAGACGATGGTCATCGTCACGCACTCGATGAAGTTCCTCGAAGACGTGGCCGACCGCGTCCTCTACATGGAGGCCGGCGAGGTCGTCGAGCTGGGCGCCGCCGCGCAAGTCCTCAACGACCCGCGCGACCCGCGCACGCGCGACTTCTTAAGCCACGCGGACTGAGGAGCACAGCCTATGAAAATATTCATCACCGCCGCCGCGCTCGCCCTTGTGCTGTGTGCCGAACCCGCGCGCGCGCAAGTAATGCCGACGCCGACCCCGGCCGCGACGCCGCAGCCGCCGCCGAAACCCGTGCCGGCGTGGCTCGACCGGCGCGTGCGGGCGGAGGCGGCGGGCTTCAACGGCAACGTCTACCTCTACGCGAAGAACCTCGACACGGGCGCCGTGTACGACTTCGGCGGCGACGAACCCGTCCGGACGGCGAGCACGATCAAGGTCGCCGTGATGGTCGAGGCGTTCGCGCGCGTCGCCGAGGGGAAGGCGAAGTGGTCGGACGAGCTTGTGCTGAGCAAGGCGGCGAGGTACGCGGGCTCGGGCGTGTTGAACGACCTGACCGACGGGCTGCGCCTCACCTTGCGCGACGCCGTGACGCTGATGATGACGTTGAGCGACAACACGGCCACCAACATGGTGCTCGACCACCTGACGACCGACGCCGTCAACGCGCGGATGGAGTCGCTGGGCTTCAAACAGACGCGCATCATGCGCCGCGTGGGCGGCGGCGGCGTGAGCAGGGAGGGTCAGATCGAGACCAACAAGCGCTTCGGGCTCGGGCGCACGACGCCGCGCGAGTTGGCGACGCTGTTGGAGAAGTTGGAGCGCGGCGAGGTGGTCAGCCCCGAAGTCTCGAAGGAGATGATCGAGCTGATGAAGCGCGAGCAGGGGACGAACGGCATCTGGCGCGGCCTGTGGCGCGTGCCGAAGGCGACCAAGTCGGGCGCGCTCGACGCACTGCGCTCGAACGTCGGCGTCATCTACCACCCGCGCGGCCGCATCGTCCTCGCCGTCACCTGCGACGACATGCCCGAGCCCGAGTGGACGCCCGACAACCCCGCCTACCGCCTCATGTCCCGCCTGTCGGAACTGATGATCGACGGGTTAGGGAAGTAGCGTCGGCCTTACTTGCCGAGCGGGACATAGTCGTACTCGCCGACGCCCTGAAGGATGAGGAAGGTCGCCGAACTGTCCCCGCCGTTGGCGACGAGATGCGGGCGACCCGGCCGGACGGTGTAAGTCTCACAAGGCCCCAAACGCACCTCCTCCTTCGGCTCGCGGAGGAAGACTCTGATGTGCCCCTCGATTACGTAGAACGTGTCCCGGATGTTGGTGTGATAATGCCATGGCACTTTCTGCGTCGGCGAAATCTGTAACTCGCTGATGCGGAACCCCGGGCGCTCCGCATGCAGCGCACGCCGCTCGACCTCATAGAGCTGACTCGCGTCACTGTACGTCTCCATCGTGCCCTCCGTCCTTCCTGAAGGATTCAACGCCGACCGCGCCCGGCACTATTTCGGCCGTGAAATAGCTCGCCGCGCGAACAGGGCTCCCCGCCAAGCGCCGCAGCATCACGATCTGCCCGACGTGGGTCAGCGCGTCGCCGATGGGGCCCTGGATGAGTTTCTCGACCGGGCACGCCAGCGGCGCGTCCGACGCCAGATACGAGTCCAAACACTGCACCGCGGAGAAGAACCGCGACACCTCCTCGCCCCACGGCAAGGGCGAGGAGGTTAGATAAACCATTTCGCCTTTGAGCAGGTATAGCGACCCTTCGAGCAGGTCGCCGATATGCGCCAGAACTTCTCCGGGCGCGCGCGTCTCTTCGTTGATGCGAAACGCGTCGAAGCCCTCCGGCGCATCCGAGACGGCCACGCCGCCGCGATAGGCCACCGTGGCAACGACGTGTCGCAACACCTCACGTTTCTCGTCTCTCAAATAACCTCGCCTCGCTTTCGGAGGTTAGATTCCGTCACGCATGCGGAAGGTGAAGCGCGTCTCGTCGGGCGTGGACTCGACTTCGAGGGTGCCCCCGTGCGCGCGTGCGATCTGGGAGGCGATGTAGAGGCCGAGGCCGAGACCCTGCTGGCCGGGGCGGTCGGAGGCGCGCGTGTAGGGCTGGAAGAGGCGGCTGATGGTCTCGGGCGGGATGGGCTCGCCGAGGTTCGAGACGGAGAGCTCGAAGCCGTCTTCGCCGCCGCGCGCGCGAACCCGGACGGGGCCTTGCGGGTCGCCGTGCGTGAGCGCGTTGGCGAGCAGGTTCGAGAACATCTGCGCGATGCGCGCGCCGTCGCAGTTGACGGGGCCGCTCAGGTCGATCTCGCTCCGCACCTCGCGGTCGGGCCAGACCGCACGCGCCTCGGCGATGACCTGTTCGAGCGTCGGGCCGAGGTCGGCGTCGGCCACACGGTTCAGGGAGAGCCCCGCGCCGAGCCGCGCGCGCGCGAAGTCGAGAACGTTTTCGATGAGGCCGTTCATCCGCGCGGCGCTGCGCTTGATGAGGGTGAGGACGGGCACGGCCTTCTCGGGGAGCTGCATCATCGTCAGCAACTCCGCGCCGCCGCGCACGGCGCTCAGCGGGTTGCGTAGGTCGTGGCCGAGGACGGCGAAGAACTGCTCGCGCAACTGCGCCGTCTCGCGCTCGTCGAAGAGCGCCGACTCGGACAACCGCAGCCGCTCCTGCGTGTCGAGGTGGAAGGCGATGAGGTCGGCGAAGAGCTTGAACATGTTCACCGTCTCGGGCGTGTTCAGGCGCGCGGGCTTGGGGTCGATGGCGCAGAGCGTGCCGAAGAAGCGACCGTCGGGCCGGACGATTGGCATCGAGATGTAACTCTGGAAGCCGTACATCTTCGGCGTCGGGTGGTGGCAGAAGTTCGTGTCCTCCGAGACGTGGTCGATGACGATGGCCTCGCCGCTGTCTCGTATCTCGTTGCAGAGGGTGGTGGCGATCTGTAGCTCGCCGCCCGGCGTCAGCCCGAACGCGATCTCGTCGCGCACGGCGCACGCGATCCAGCGTTCCTCGGTGACGCGCGCGACGGCAGCGAAGCCCATGCCCGTCGTGCGGCACACGACCTCCAGAATCATCGGGACGGCGTTGATTCTGGAGATGGCTTCCAGGTCTGCGGCTAAGTTGTCCTTCAACATTGACACTCTCGCGTTGGCGTGGTCGCGCTTTAACTTTAGTAGGCGGCGCGGGCTCGGTCAAACGGCACCGCTTGGGAGACCCGGCGGCGAAGACTTAAACTTAACGCGTGGCGAATCCCTCGAAACGTCTGCCGGAGAACGTGCCGGGCGACTTCTACGTGGACGAGTCGTGCATCGACTGCGACGCGTGCCGCCAGATCGCCCCCGCGGTCTTCCGCGACCACGGCGAACAGTCGAGCGTCTACCGCCAGCCGCGGACGGCGGAGGAGGTGCTCGGCGCCCTGAAGGCCGTCGTCGCCTGCCCGACCTCTTCGATAGGCACGACGCGCGACCACGACGCGCGGCTCGGCGTCGAGGCGTTCCCCGAGCGCGTTGACGGGAACGTCTACTTCTGCGGCTTCACCGCCGAGTCGAGCTTCGGCGCCTGGAGCTACCTCGTCGTCCGGCCCGATGCGGAGGGCGGCAACGTCCTTGTGGATTCGCCGCGCTTCACGCGCCCGCTGGTGCGAAAGATCGAGGCGCTGGGCGGCGTCAGCACCCTCTTCCTCACGCACCGCGACGACGTGGCCGACCAGGAGCAGTTCGCGCGACACTTCGGGGCCGCGCGCGTCATGCACGGGGACGACAACGCGGCGCGCTACGGCGTCGAGCGGGTCGTTGAGGGCGAGGAGGCCGTGCGCCTGGACAGAGACCTCCTCGTCGTCCCCACGCCCGGCCACACGCGCGGCCACGCCGTCCTGCTCTACCGCGACAAGTATCTCTTCACGGGCGACCACCTCGCGTGGTCGCCCGTGCGTAACGCGCTGACGGCCTTCCGCTCGACCTGCTGGTATTCGTGGCCCGAACAGACGCGCTCGATGCAAAGGCTCCTCGAATACCGCTTCGAGTGGGTGCTGCCCGGCCACGGCCGCATACACCACGCCCCGGCCGAGGAGATGCGCGCGGAGCTTGTGCGCTGCGTGGAGTGGATGAGGTCGGTCGGCTAGGGCTTCGCCGGCAAGGGCTCAGTCGAATACTTGGCGGGCGGGAGCTTGAGCTTACCCACAACGTCCGGCAGGAGAACTTTCATCCGGGCCTCGTCGGTGCTGTCGGCGCTGAGGAATTTCCAGTTCTGCCCGCCGTCGCCCGAGACGCCGATCATGAAAGAGTCGCTGACGTGAATCTCTTTGGACGTGCGCATCTTGAACTTTAAGGGGAGGACGGCGTAAGTCTGACTTCCAACCAGCAAGACCTGCGTCGGCGCGGATGACACGGATGACAGCGGCTCGAACCCGTCGGCCTTCATCTCCGCGACATCCTTTCGGACGACCTCCAACAACTTCTCGCGCCCGCCCATCAGCTCGACCAGCCTCGGTAAGGTGCAATCGGCCAGCCGCTCGAAGTTGCCTTCGATGAAGGCGCGGCCGCACTCCTCCGCCTGCGCCTGCAACCGTTTGGCGGACGCCTCGCTAAGCTGTTCCTGTGCGCCGGCCGCAACGCTCAGGAGCGAGGCGAAAAGAAGCGAGACGACGGCGTAACGCGAAAGGGAAGTGAGAGTTTTCATAAAACTGTGCGGGCGGGCGGCGGTTGATACGAGTCTGTTTTTTCGGCCTTCACCTTCAGGGCAGCTCGGCCAGCTTGCGGCGGAAGGCTTCGGTCTCGGGGCTCTGCGGCGCGAGGCGCGTGAGCTGTTCGACGGCCTCGTTCGCGGTCGCCTTGTCGCCCTTCTGGAGGGACGCGGCGGCGATGTTGCGCCAACTGTTGACGTGGCCGGGGTCGAGGGCCACCGACTTGCGGTACTCGGCGACGGCGCGGTCGTATTCGCCGCGGTTGAAGTATGTGTTGCCGAGGTCTGTACGCACGTCGGGCGAGTCGGCCTTGACGGCGAGCGCGCGCTCGTAGAAGCCGGCGGCCGCGTCGAAGTCGCGCGCGTCGTACTTGGCGTTGCCCATCAGGACGAGCGCGTCGTAGTCACTCGCTTTCAGCTTGAGCGCGCGGTCGAGGTAGAGCGCGGCCTTGTCGTAGTCGTGCAGCTCGTAGAAGACGCGCGCGGTGTCCAACTGCGCCTGAAAGTCCTTCGGCGCGCGGTCGGCCTTGTCCATCGCGCCCTGCGCCTCGGCCGAGGTCGAAGCGGCCGTGCCCGCGCCGCCGCCGGGGACTTGCGGGTGCCCGGGCGGGAGTTCGCCGCCCATCTGGCCGGGGCCGAGCGGGCGCGCCGAGCCTTCGCCGCCCGCGGCCGGCCGGGCCGCGACGGCCTGTGCGACCGGCTTCGTGAGCGAGTTGGTGACCAGGAATCCGACGATGAACCCGAGGACTAGCCCGAGCGCGCAGAGGATAAGATTTTTCGACATGGTGCTGATGAATTCGGTCGCGGGCCGCGCCGCTTCCCGACCTGAAGCAAATGGATACGGCAGTCGGGATTAGGGGGCGGCGCGCGTTCGGGCGAGATGATAACACACGTGCCGCGCGGGCAAAGGCCGGGGCCTCGGCCGCGCCACCCGCGGCGACCAAAGTAACGGTAACCTTCCGCGACGTGGCGCCGGGCGTGGCGTTGAGCCGAACAGCGAAGACGATTCGCGGGGCTTCGTCGGCGCGGACGGAAGCGGGTTGCTGTTGCACGCGCATTTGGTTATCATTCGGGTCGTAATCTGTTGGCGTCATCGTCAGGGAAGTGCCCCGCGGCCTTACTTTCGTTCCGAACCGGTTCGCCGCCCCTTTCATCAACATGTCAGCCATCGAAGAGACCAACGTAATACCTCCACGCGCCCCGACCGCTTCGGGCGACTCCCCCTCGACCACGGAGCGCGTCGTCATCGCGGCCATCGGCGCGATCATCGCCTTCCTGCCGTGGGCCCTCAGCAAGGGTCTGGGGAGCGCCCTGGGGGGGCGCGCCTTCGGCGGGGATTTTTACAGCCCGACCTTCACGGTCGTCGTCCTCCTCGTCACGGGGGTCGTCTGCGTCATGGGGGCGAAGCGGACGCTCGACCTGCTGAGTTCGGTGAAGTTCGGCGTCACGCTGCTGATGCTGCTCGCCCTGGCCTGCATGATCGGCATGCTCGTCATGCAGCAGAACGTGGAGGGCTTCGACAAGTACTTCGCCGCCCTGACCCCCGCGCAGAAGTTCCTCTACGGCAATCTTCTCGTCTTCGACATCTACCACGCCTGGTACTTCAACACGCTCCTGCTCGTCCTCTCGCTCAACATCGTGCTGGCCTCCATCGACCGCATCCCCGGCGCGTGGACGTTCATCTCGCGCAAGAAGCTCGACGCCTCGGCGCACTGGCTGCGCGGGCAGGAGCCGAGCGCGACCGTCTCCTTGCGCGCGGCGAGCCTCGAAGAGGCCGTCTCCCGCGTGCGCGCGGCGTTCGGCGAGGCGCGTCTGAAGACGGTGGTGACAGAGAAGAAGGGGAAGACCTACGTCTTCGGCGAGCGCGGCGCGTGGAACCGGCTCGGCGCGTACGCCGTCCACGTCGCGCTGCTGACGATCTTCCTCGGCGGCTTCCTCACCTCGATGTTCATGCAGTACGGCCAGATGCCTCTGGAGCCCGGGCTCACGTCGAACGAGATGACCGAGACGGTCTTCAACCTCGACCAGCTCTCGCGCTCGGTGCGCCAGCTCCCGTTCGATGTCGAGTGCACGGACATCGAGCAGAAGCTCATCCGCAAGGAGGGCGCGATCACCGGCGACAACACGCTCGACTGGCTGACGCGCATCAAGATCAAAGACCCCGAGCGCGGCGAGACCGAGGCGCTCGTCCACCTCAACCGACCCTACGACTACCGCGGCTACCGCTTCTTCCAGGCGAGCTTCATCGCCGACGGCAAGGCGCGCGGCATCCGCCTGCGCGTGACGCCGCAGGCGGGCGGCCAGCCGCAGGAGATAGACATCCCGCGCGGCGGCGCGGCGACTCTGCCCGACGGCACCCGCGTCGAGTTCAGAGACTTCTCGTCGAACTTCACCGTCGGCAACGACGGCCAGGAGACGGACGCGAGCGTCTACAACAACCCGGCGGCCACGCTGGCCGTCGCGGCGCCCGGCGCCGGGCCCGTGCGCGCCATCGCCTTCACGCCCGAGATGGCCGAGCGCGCGCCCTTCGCGCGCCAGCCCGTCGCGGGCTACACGTGGCGCCTCGTCGATTTCGAGAAGGCGCCGAAGGCGCACGTCCTCGCCATCCAGAAAGACCCGGGGGCCACCGTCGTCTACATCGGCTTCCTGCTGCTCGGGCTGACGCTCAGCGCCGTCTTCTTCTTCTCGCACGACCGCGTGTGGGCGCAGGTCGCGGAGGTGGGTGACGGGCGTTTCGAGGTCGTGACGGGCGGCAACACGAACCGCAACCAACTGGGCTTCGAAGACCGTTTCTGGAAGCTCGTCAACGCCGTCGGCGGCGAGCTCTCCGAGATGAAGTCGGCCAAACCCGCGAGGTAAAAAGCGATGAGCGAAGTCTTAAAGCAGCCGGCCGTGTTCGGCGCGCCGGAAGTTAATTTGAAGGGGGGGCGGCTGTCGTCCTATCTGCCCGCGGCGGTCGCCCTGCTCGGGGCGGGCGCGCTGACGCTGCTGAGGCTGAAGGTCGGCCCCGATCACTTCAGCTCGGACGGCGCGCTGATGATGATGGCGCTCGCCTGCTACCTCATCGCGGCCGTCTTCTACCTGACGAACCTCTACGCGCCGTCGTCGCTCTTCGAGAAGATCGGCCTGGGCGGCGCGACGCTCGGCGTGATGCTGAATTTCGGGAGCTGGCTCGTCCGCTGGATCGCCTACCGCGAGCACGACGTGGCCATCTGGCTCCAGCAGGGCAAGCCCGAGGCCGAGTGGCCGTGGATCTTCCGCAACATCCCGTTCGCGAACCTCTACGACCTGAGTCTGGCGTTCGCCTTCGGCGCGGGCATCACGACGCTGCTCATCGCGCACCGCCAGAACTTCCGCTTCCTCGGCGCCGTCTCGCTGCCGCTGGCGTCGCTCATCCTGATTCTGGCGCGCTTCATCGGCGACGACATTCTGATGCTCCAGCCGGTGCTCGACTCCTACTGGCGGCCGATTCACGTCGGCATCGCGGCGCTCTCGTACGGCATCGCGCTCGTCTGCTTCGCGACGGCGGTCGTCTACCTCCTGAAGGACGGGGTGAAGACGGAGGCGATGGCCATCTGGTCGAGCATCTTCGGGCTGGCGGTCATCACGACTGTGAGCAAGGGGAGCGTGCTCGCCATCGGCAGCGTCTTCTGGGGCTTCGGCAAGACGTTCGCTTCGTACGGGACGGCCGTGTTCCTGCCGCCGCGCTTCCCGCTCCCGCTGAGGGCAGAGCTTCCCCTCGTCGGCTGGCTGCTCGCGGCGTCGGGGCTGCTGCTCGTGCTCGTCATCGTGCTCTTCTGCCGCTACGTCTTCGAGAACAGCGAGAGTTCGCGGCGCCTCGGGCACCACGTCCTGAAGGCCGCGCTCATCGCGCAGGCGCTCGCCGTCTGCACGCTGGTCTATCAGGTGAAGACGCTCCAGTCGGTCGCCGTCTGCGCCGAGGGCGCGGCGCGTCCGGCGGGCGCGGCCTGCATCAACCCGTCGCAGTTCGAGCGCGCGGGGCATTTCCTCGCCGAGCAGGAGGGGCTGCGCCCCGAGCAGATCGCGTCGCTGCCGCCCGGGAGGCTCGCGCAGGCCGGCGAGCAGTTCGTGCGCGGCCGCCAGAGCGAGTTCTTCCTGAGCCTCAACGCCAACCCCGTCGAGTTGGCCGCGCTCATCACGGCGTTCGCGGGCACGCTCTTCGTCATCATCTTCAGCTTCCGCACCGACAAGTTGCGCGCGGCGCTGCCCGACCGCGAGAAGATCGACAGCCTGATGTACAAGACGGGCGGCGTGACCTTCGCGGGGCTCGCGCTGCTGCTGATGACGGGCGCCGTCTGGGCGAACGAGTCGTGGGGGCGTTACTGGGGGTGGGACTCGAAGGAGACGGGCGCGTTCGTGGCGTGGCTGACCTACGGCGGCTTCCTCCACGTCCGCATCTCGCGCGGCTGGACGGGGCGCGCCGCAGCCTACTTCGCCGTCGTCGCCTTCCTACTCATCGTCTTCACCTACCTCGGCGTCAGCTACCTGCTGCCGGGTCTGCACTCGTACGCGTGAACCGTGAACCGTGAACCTTAAACCGTGACAAGAGAAACCAGTTCCTTCTTGTCACGGTTTACGGTTCACGTCTTTTCCTATGAACAGAGAGAACGTCCTCTTCTCGGTCGTCGGGCTGCTGCTCGGGTACGTCGTCGCGTTCCACCTCGTCGTCTACGTCAACCAGAATCAGTCGGCGCCCGTCGCCGCGCGCGCGGGTGAGGTGGCCGAGGGGACGGCGGCGGATGACCCGTCCGCGGCGGGCGAGGGCGGGGCGGACAGGCAGAGACTTCTGGCCGCGGCCGAGGAGTCGGCGCGCGGCGCGCGCGAGAAGCCGGACGACTTCGACGCGCAGCTCAAAGCCGCCGAGGGCTTCTTCCGCGCGGGCAGCTTCGAGGACGCCATAGACTTCATGACGCGCGCCAACAAGCTGCGCCCCGACGACTACGACACGGTCGTCAAGCTCGGCAACGTCTACTCCTCGGCCGGGCGCTTCGAGGACGCCGCGCGCTGGTACGCGGCCGCGCTCGCCAAGCGCCCCGACGACAGCGACACGCGCTCGGAACTGGCGCTCACCTTCTACCTGCGCACGCCGCGCCAGCCCGAGCAGGCCATCGCCGAGCTGCGCCGCAGCCTCAAGACCGACCCGAACCACGTCCCGAGCCTGCACAACCTCGCGATGATGCTCATCGAGACGAAGCAGTACGCCGAGTCCGAGAGCACGCTCGCGCGTTTGGAGCAGGCCGACCCGACCTACGACCAGCTCCCGCGCCTGCGCGAAGAGCTGCGCAAGGCGCGCGCCGGCTCGCAGGCCAAGGCGCCGGCCGACTGAAGTTCGAGCTTTCCCAACCCGTCCGCCGCAAAGGGAAGAAGATGACACTTGCGAGGCGCACACTCCTGCTGAGGGCGGCCGCGTTGCTGTGCCTCTCTCTGCTCGGTTCCACATCCGCTTTCGCACAGACGGCCGCACCGCCCGCGGCCTCCTGCCAGCCGAGCCCGACGCCCATCGCCGTCAAGCCGGAAACAGCCGCGGCCGACTCGGACGCGGGCGGCATCCGCCTCTTTTTCCTCGGCGCGGACAAGAAGCCGTTTGCGCGCAAGCGCTTCTACCTCGTCCGCCGCAGCGCCTTCAACGCGGGGATTGACTGGGCCTCGATGCCGAAGCGCGCCGACTTCCTACAGGGCGCGAGCCCGCAGTTGCGCGAGTGGCTGGCGCGCCACGACTGCGACTCGCTCTACTGCCCCGAGTTCGAGTCCGAGTTCCCCGAGGCGGTCAAGACCGTCCCCGAGTTCAAGCGCGCCTACGACGACGGCCTGCGCAAATACCGCAGCGAGCAACTCGCGCTCAAGTGGCTCCCCGTCAACTTCCCGCTCAAGAACGTCCGCTCCGAATACTTCCGGCGCAAGAAGGCTTGGCTCGACCGCGCCGGCCAACAGGCGGGCGAGGTCGTCTCCTTCATGACGGACGAGAAGGGGCGCGCCATCTTCACGGGCTTCAAGACGGGCGACTACTACATCTCCAACCTCTTCCCGTTCGAGGAGGGCGGCCCCGTCTGGGACTGCAAGGTGACGACGCTCCCGCCCAACCCGAGGCAGATGTGGGCCGTCACCTACGTCCTCGCGCCTTCGGCGAGTAGACAGTAGACAGTAGCGCTCCGCGCTGCCGACCTTGAAGATGAGAACCGCACGGTTCGAGCGACGGAGGGTTTTTCTACTGGCTACTGACTCCTGACTCCTGACTACTCCTTAAGATTTCTGTTGTCAGGCTTTCGCAGTCTGTGCTACAAACCGCGGCAGGCTCTAACACTTCTCATTTACATTCGGCAGTCTCGAAGCCTCACACGCTCGGGGTGAACACTTGGCCGCAAACCCCGGGCGGCTGACTCGGCCAGGCCCTACGGCTGACGGATGAAGCGAAGAACACTGACGTTCGCCCTGTTGCTCCTGACGACCCTTGCCGGCGTCGTCTGCGTGCGCGTGTCTTCCTCCGCGCTGGCCGAGCCGCAGCGGAGGCGCCCGGCGACCCGGCGCCGCGCGCCCGCGCGCACGCAGCGGCCTCGGGTTGACTACACGAAGTTCACGCACGCGACCCCCGCGCACCGCAAAGACTCCTGCGACTCCTGCCACAAGAGCCCGAGCGACAACTGGGCGCAGGTGCGCGACCGGGAAGCGGCCTTCCCCGACATCACCGACTACCCCGAGCACGACTCCTGTCTGAGCTGCCACCGCCAGCAGTTCTTCAGGGGCGCGCGCCCGGCCATCTGCACCGTCTGTCACACGGTCGTCTCGCCGCGCTCCGGCACGCGCCACGCCTTCGCCAACCCGCCCGAGCCCTTCGCGCGCTCGGGGAAGGGGAAGGCGCGGGTCTCGGAGTTCGCGCTCAACTTCCCGCACGACATACATCAGGACGTGATGGCGAGCGCGCCTCCTCCCGCGGCGGATGCGAACGGCGTGCGCTTCGTCCGCGCGGCCTTCGCGCAGGAGCCCGCGAAGCCGCAGAAGCCGAACAGTTGCTCGGTCTGCCACGTGACCTACGCGCAGCCCGCGCGCGCCGCGGCGACGCCCGCGACGCCCGACGCGAAGGCGGGCGCGGGAGCGGGCGTCCCCGTGCTCCACAACGGCCTTCTGAAGACGACGCCGACGGGGCACGCGTCCTGCTTCAACTGTCACTGGCAGGACGGCGGCGAGAAGCCCGTCTCGACCGACTGCGCGGGCTGCCACAAGCTTCTGCCGAAGGGCACGGTGCGCCCCGCGCCTGCGGGCAAGGACGCCGACGCGCAGTTCGCCGCGCGCGCCGGCTTCACAGACCCCGAGGCCGTCAGGAAGCTTCTGCGCCGCGAGTCCGTCACCTTCCCGCACGACGAGGAGAACCATCGCAACATCGATTGCGCCACCTGCCACACGCGCATCCCCGCCATCAGCACGCTCGACGAGACGACCTTGAAAGTCCCGATCCTCTCGTGCGGCGGCGGCTCCTCGTGCCACATCAGCGCGAAGCCGAAGAAGATTCTCAACGATGAGGTGGACAAGAAGCTGGCCGACGCCAACTTCCAATGCGCCAAGTGCCACTTCAACCTCGGCCGCGAGCAGCCGCCCAGGTCGCACCTCGACGCGGTCGGCAAGTAGTGTCGGTGGGAACGGAGACGTGTTGAGAGAAGCAGAAGACGAGAGAAGGGAAGAGACCGGCGCGGAGCATGCGAAGCCGCGCGGCCGGCACGTGCGCGTGTTGACGGCGGGAGTCTTCGCGTTGCTGCTGCCGCTCGCCGTCGTCTCGACCAAACTCACAACAGCTTCGCCCGCGTCGGTCTTAGCCGTGCCCGCCGTCGCCGCCGCGCCGCAGGGCGGCGAGGGCCCGCGCTTCTCGCACTCCATCGAGCGGCACGCGTCGCTCGCGTGCGCCTCTTGCCACGAGCGCGCCGACAACTCTTCGACGCCACGCTGGCCCGGACACAAGGCTTGCACCGAGTGTCACGTCCAGCAGTTCGTCACGCAGGGCGGGCAGCTCTGCCTCAACTGCCACGCGAACGTCGAGGGGAACAACCCGCCGCTCAAAGCCTTCCCCGGACTCTCCGGCTTCAACATGCGCTTCGACCACGCGCGCCACATGGCGGGCGGCGCGCGCCCCGAGCAGGGCTGCGCCTCGTGCCACCGGCCGGCGCGGCGCGGCGTCGCGCTGACCATCCCGGCGGGCGCCCCCGCGCACGGCAACTGCTACAGTTGTCACACGCCGCAGGCGCGCTCAGCGGGCGGCGGCGACATCTCGACCTGCTCCACTTGCCACGCGCAGGGCGGCTACCGCCGCACGTCGGCGGGCTCGCAAGCCTACTCGGTCAGCTTCAGCCACGCCACGCACGGCGCGCGCCAGGGGATGCGCTGCGACGACTGCCACCAGGTGCGCGCCGGGATGGGGCAGGGCCGCCAGGTCACCGCGCCGCGTCCCACGCAGCACTTCGGCTCGGGGCGCGCGCAGACCTGCATGACCTGCCACAACAACCGGCGCGCCTTCGGCGGCGACGACTTCGCCGACTGCAAGCGCTGCCACAAGGGGCAGACCTTCCGCTTCTAAAAGAAAAAATTGACAAGGTCGGGAGCCGCGTCTATCATTCCGCAACCCCAGATGAGACCTTTGAGCAACGGACGTTTCGGCCCTTGACGGGCAGGTTCATCTCTCTCGCCGCGAAGCACTTTTGACAACAAGGCAGACAGGGTTCAATCCCGAGGACAATCAGCCATGAAACTTTTCATCGCGTCGGCCGCGCTCGCCTGCTTCCTGGGCGTGATGGCCTGCAACTCGAACACGCTCGGCTCGGGCTCGGCCTCGCTCGCGGCGCAGGGCGGGCAGGCGCCGAAGGACGAGTACAAGCTCTCGACCGACTCCAAGAAGGACAAGGCCAAGAGCATCGCCGTCAGCTTCAGCCACGTCAATCAC
This sequence comes from Pyrinomonadaceae bacterium, assembly GCA_040510435.1. GTDB lineage: Bacteria > Acidobacteriota > Blastocatellia > Pyrinomonadales > Pyrinomonadaceae > QHXN01. The sequence goes on from JBEVJD010000449.1 coordinate 16,939, forward strand.
GCGACCAAGAACTACAGCGTTGACGGCACCAAGCCCATCGGCTGCACCGAGTGCCACCACACCGACCAGCCCGCCGCCGAGGCCGCCAAGCACCCGCCGCTCAAGTCGGCCTACCCGGCCGACCGTGCGGTCACGCTGACGGCCGAGACCGCCAAGGACGCGAAGACGCCGAAGGTCGAGACCTGCCGCTCCTGCCACGCGCAGGAGGGCGACAAGCCGAAGAACCTCGACGCCACGCCCGAGGTCACCTACGAGGGCGACACCGACCCGACCGTCCTCACCAACGAGGAGGCGTTCCACCGCAACTGCAACTCGTGCCACGACGCGGCCGTCGAGAAGCGCAAGATCAAGACGGCGCCGACCACCAACGAGTGCAACAAGTGCCACACAGGCAAGTGAGCGCCGCCTGACGAACAAGCAAAAACGCCCGCCCGAGTCACATGACTTCGGCGGGCGTTTCTGTGTATCATCGTCCGGCACTCAACTTCAAAAACGGAGTCTTAACTGATGCAAAAGCTTTTCGTCGCGTCGGCCCTCCTGTCCGCAACGCTCCTGGCTTCGTGCGGGGGCGACGCGCCGGCCCCGACCGCGGCGCGCAACTCGAACGCGCCGGCCAACAGCAACGCCCAGACCAGCATCGCGCACGGCCCGAGCGCGCCCAACCCCGGCATAGCCTCTTCGCACGGCAGCGGGGCGAACGCCTCCGCCCCGGCCTCCCAGACCACGGCTCCCGTCCAGACGCCCGAACTGGACGCGAAAATTCAGAAGGCAGAGGCCAAGGCCAAGGCCGCGGGCGCGGGCGAGCCCGACAAGAAGGCCGCGGCCGCCGCCTACTTCGAGCGCGCCGACTTCTTCCGCGACGCGGGCGACCCCAAGCTCTACCGCTTCGCCCTGCGCGACTACCGCATCGGCCTGCGCTACGACCCGACTGCCCGCCAGCCGCGCGCGAGGATGGACGAGATCGTCCAAATCTACCAGTCGATGGGCCGCCCCGTCCCCGACCTCGGCAACGAGCCGTAAGTTAAGGCAGTAGACAGTAGTCAGTAGACAGTAGTCAGTAGAATAAAACACAAGCGGCGCGTCACAGCCATCGGGCCGGGCGCGCCGCTTCGTATTAATACTGACTACTGTCTACTGACTACTATCTACTATCTACTGCCTACTCCCCGCTTCATCCGATTTTGATGCCGATGGATTCGAGGAACTTGGTGGGGCGGTCGCCGCCGATCATGGCGAAGATGAAGTCGTTCGGGACGGTGGCCTTGACCTCTTCCGTGCGGGCGTTCATCAGCACCACCTCGTCGTCGCGTATCTCTTTAATCGAAGTCCCGAAGAAGACCTTGATCTTGCCCTCGTCGATGCAGTCGTAGACCTGTAGCTTGTTGCCGAACTTGAGGTCGTTCTTCATGTCGGAGCGGATGACGAGCGTCACGTCGTTGATGTCGGAGTCGGGGCGGAAGGTAATCTTGTCGCCCTGCCGCGTCGCGACGAGATCGACGGCCGCCTCGATGGCGGAGTTGCCGGCGCCGACGACGACGACGCGCCTGCGGCGGTAGGCTTCGGGGTCGGTCAGCTTGTACTTGACCTTGTCTTCCGTCCGCCCCTCGCGCATCACCTTCATCTCCTCGCCCGGCACCCGCAGCTTCATCGGCGTCCCGCGGTTGCCGAGCGCGAGGACGACGCGGCGCGCGTTGTACGTCACGCGCCTCTTCTCGACTCCCTGCTCGGTCTGGACGACGAAGTAGTCGCCGTCCTCCGCCCGCTTCACGGACTTGCAGCTCTCCTGTTCGTTGACGGTCACGCCCGTCTCGCGCAGGGCGCGCGTCCAGTCGGCGAGGATGGCCTCGCGCTGCGCGCCCGCGCCCTCGGGGCGGACGCCGCCGCGCGGCTCCATCGTCTCGGGCTTGAAGAAGACGTACTTGTTGGCGGGGTAGGCTTCGATGGTCGCCAGCACCCTGTCCTGCTCGATGGCGGCGTAGGAGAGGCCGAGCCTCTGCGCGGTGATGGCGGCGGAGAGGCCGGCGGGGCCGATGCCGACGATGACGACCTCCACGCCGGCCCTCGGCTCCGCGGGCGCACCATTCCTGAGTTCTTCGTGGATGAACTTGACGCAGTCGGCGCCCTCGTTGGTCGCGTTCTTGATGAGCGGGGTGCCCGACACGTCGCCGACGATGAAGCAGCCGGGCACGTCGGTCATGAACTTCGCGTCGCGGTTGGGCACCTTGCGCGGCGGAATCTTCTTCGTCGTGTTGACGACAATGCAAGCCTTCGGGTTGACGGGGCACTCGACCTGGCAGGCCGTGTCCTCCATGCACTGGTCGCGCGCGACGGGCGTGGCGACGCCGTTGACGATGGCGAGCACGTCGTGCGGGCACGCGTCCACGCAGGCGTGGCAGCCGATGCAGCGCTCGGTGATGACGACCGGGTGCGGGTAGGAAGGGCCGTCGGGGTCGTACTGCTCAAGCTGCTCCTGCGTGAGCTTGATGCGGCCGTCGTCCTCCTCGGGCGCGGGCGGCAGCGGCTTCTCCAGCAGCAGCCGCGCGCGCCGCGAGTCGCGCAGCGCGAACGCGACGCCGATGAGCAGCAGGAAGAGCGTGACCGCCGCCCAGCCCCACCACGGCAGCCCGCCGAAGAAGCTCTTGCTCGGGTCTTTCGTGAACAGGTTCACGGCCGCCAGCATGGACAGCAGCGCGAGTATGACGAGTAGCTGTGATCTCTTCATCTTGAAAGCAGTAGGCAGTAGGCAGTACGCCCCGCGTTAAGGGCGTTGAAAATCTAAACCACAGTTTTCGACAGCAGGGTCTTCAACTGCCATCTGCCGACTGCCGACTCTCTTCGGTTCAGCATTTCTTTATCGCGTCGGGGCGGTGCCCAGTTCCGGCTTCGCGGCCGAGAGGTCGTTCAGGAGCGCGCGCCCCCACTCGCGGCGCGCCTGTAGGTGTTGGACGTGGCACGAGATGCAGTTCGGCCGGTCGGCCGCCAGCACCCGCTCGAACTTGCCGCCGCGGTCGCCGTTGTGGCAGATGGCGCAGGTCTGGTGCGGCGTCTCGCGGTCAATCGGGTTGAAGGTCTTGTGGCACGAAGAGCAGGACATCTCGCCCTCGCGGTTCGAGGGCAGGCCGCCGACGGCCTTGACCCTGTGCAGGTGGAGCGCGTGGAACTCGGCGCTGCGGCGCAGGTCGTCGGGGTCGCGGTTGGCCGAGCCCGGCCCGACGAGGAGCGCGCCGCGCACGCTCTGCACGAGCTTCTGCACCGCCGCGGGCTTCTGCCCCCACTCCTCGTCCACCAGACCTTTCCAAGTCCAGTTGCCGTTGACCGCCGGGTAGCCGTAAGTGCCCCCGTGCGGCGTGTGGACGGCGAGGCCGTTGTACGTCTTCTGGTTCGAGTCGCTGTGGCACGTCGTGCAGGTCTGTAGGCTCGCGATGTTGGGACGGAACTCCGTGCCCTGGTGTTCGACGTGGCAGTCGGTGCAGCCGATGCCGGCGCGCGCGTGCGGCTCGGTGACGGCGGCCTTGAAGCCGGGGGCCTGGTGGCATGCGGAGCACTTCGACTCGATGCTCGCAGTCACGGAGTGGCAGGAGGTGCAACTGCTCGCGTTGGCGCGCGCCGCGATGGGTGGCTGCGAGCTTATCGTTCGAGCGGCGTGCGCGGCCGAGACGGGTGCGGGCGCGTAGGCTTCGGCGTAGACGTAGGCGGCCACCGCGGAGAGCGCGAGGATGGCCGCGAAGCCCCAGACGAAGATCGAGAAGGGCCAGGGGCGGACGAGGTCGCGCGTCGGCGTCCAGTTGAAGCGCGCCTTGCCGAGCACGCGCATCGGCTTTTGCGGGCGCAGGGGCGAGACGCGCTGCATCTTGCCGGCCTCGCGCTTGCGCTTCTCCCAGAAGACGTTGAGCGCCTGCGACAGTTCGGACGTGCCCGTCGGCTTCGTCTTGAAAGGGGAGGGGCCGGTCGGCGTCTCGACGCGGTACTGCGAGTCTGAGAGGTTCGTGGCGACTTCGAGCGTGACGTTGATGTCGAGGGCGTCGCCCGTGCGGTCGATGCTCAGGAAGAAGGGGCCGATCTGAATCACGTCGCCGTCGGCGAGCACCTCGCCCGACTCGGTGGCGACGATGCGGCCGTTGAGCGTCGTCCCGCTGGAGCTACTGAAGTTGTAGAGGTAGTGACGCCCGCCGGCCATCGTGATGCCCGCGTGCAGGCGCGAGACGGTCGGGTGGTTGAGCACCACCTCGCAGCTCGGCAGGCGGCCGATCTTCAGGCCGTCGGTGACGAAGGTCA